>NZ_CAJPGQ010000063.1:0-32534 GCF_905339595.1 Burkholderia sp. BCC1977 | reverse complement strand
GGGGCGCCGGCATGTCGGTGCGCGGCAGTAGTGGTATAGGCGAACGTGCCGTTGAATACGGCGCCGTCGAAACAACCGGCAAGCATCACCTTCGTCGTAGTGAGGATCATCTCGCCGATCGCCCGTGCCTGCATCTCCCGGATATCGAGTGTGTCGAGACGCAGCAGTTTCGCTCGATGAGCGGACAAATCGTCATGCTTCGAAATGACCCGTCCGCTCGGTACGGTGAAGATCAGGTCGTCATCCAGCAACGCGTCGAGTGCGTCGACGTCGCTGGCGAGCATCGCCGCTCGAAGTGAGGCTTCGTACGGTTCGATGACTGCACGAACTGTATCCATATCGGGCCCTCGCAATCAGTTCGAAGAATCAGGATCCACACATGACGAACGGTGCGCCGGTAGATCGCGCGCGCGTACGGAATCGCTGCCAGCAGGGACACGGCAGATCCGACGACACCCAGCACTGAAGCGGCACCCTGAGCGACGGTCAGCATCGAAGCGACCTTGTTCGTACGGACCGGTCAGTATGTGGTCGCGCAGGGCGACGCGCAACGTTGCGCAGGGATCCGGTACGGCCGGTTCCGCGCCGCGTCATTGCCTGAGCCGGAAGCACCCGAAAGCCGACAGTCAACACACCGCGCAGGCTTCGGGGCAAACGGTCGCTCAATGTTCCGGTTGCGCCGCATTGACGTCGCGCCGAAACGCCCCCGGGCTCGTGCCTGTCCATTTCCGGAATGCGCGATGAAACGCGCTGGGCTCGGTAAATCCGAGCTCCGCCGCGATTTCCGCGACGCTGAGCGCGTGGCCGCGCAGCAGCGACTGGGCCAGCGCGCCGCGCAACTCGTCCTTGATCGACGCGAAGCTCTGTCCTTCGCTGCGCAAGCGTCGCCGCAGCGTCGCGGACGTCGTGCCGAGGCGCACGGCCAGCGTGTCGAAATCCGGCCACTCGGCGGCCGGCAACGCCTTCAGGTGCGCACGCGTCTTCGCGACCCAGCCGGTGTCGTGCCGGTAGCGGACCAGCAGGTTGCCGGGCGCGCCGCGCAGGAAGGTCTTCAGCGCCTGCGCGGAGCGGATCGTCGGCAGCGTGAGGTACGCGGCGTTGAACGCGAGCCGGCTGTCGGGGCGGTCGAAATGCACGGGTACGCCGAAGAACTGGTGGTAGTCGCCGCGCTGGTCGGGGCTCGGGCATGCGAAATCGATCCGCTGCAGCGGAATGCGCCGGCCAATCAGCCAGCAGGCCACGCCGAGCAGGATCAGCCAGAACGTCCGGTAAGCGAACGCTGAATAGGGGGCGCCGGCCTGCGTGAGGACGATCTGCGCCTGGCCGTCGGCGACCACGAGTTCGCCGTGCGGTTCGTCGAGCACCACGCGCAGGAACTGCAGCGCTCGTCTCAGTGCCTTTTCGAGCGTGCCCGCATGCAGCACGGCATGGCACAGCAGCGTGAAGCTGCCGCGCCGCATCGGGCGGGCTGCGAGCCCGAAGAATTCGTCGTCGATCGCGCCGGCGATCGCGAGCCACAGCCGGCCGTACTGTTGCGGCGTGACGGGCTCGCACACGGCGGCCGGCAAGCCGGCGGCGCGCAGCACGGGCTCGGCCGGAATCCGTTGCCGGCGCAGGCTCTCGAGCGCATCCTCGACGAAATCCGGCGAGATCATCTGCGGCCCCATTTTTTCATGTCCTCCAGACATGGCAAAAGCGATCACGATTCTAGATTCTGTTTGTCATTGATTGCAATGTGACGGCTGTCTACCATCATCGATATACCCCCGGTTCGCCGGCGGTCATAACGAACAGGAGACACGCATGCGTGATGGAGCAACCGCCCGGGTGGTGCCGGCCTACGTCGACGCCGTGGCCGGCTTCCGTATCGAGACCGCCGCCGCCCATCTGCACGGCGATCTGGAGCAGGGCCTGAACGCCTGCGTCGAATGCTGCGACCGGCATGCGGCGGCGGATCCGGACGCGATCGCGCTCGACTGGATCGACGTCGGCGGCCGGCACCGCAGCTTCACGTTCGCGCAGATGCAGGCGCTGTCGGCGCGTGTCGCGAACCTGCTGGTCGAGCAGGGCGTGAAGCCGGGCGACGTGGTCGCCGGCCTGTTGCCGCGCACGCCCGAACTCGTCGCGACGATCCTCGGCACATGGCGCGCGGGTGCCGTCTATCAGCCGCTCTTCACCGCGTTCGGACCGAAGGCGATCGAGCACCGGCTGCGCATGAGCGATGCTCGGCTGGTCGTCACCAACATCGCGAATCGCGCGAAGCTCGACGAGATCGTGGATTGCCCGCGAGTCGCGACGGTGCGCGAGGCCGGCGACGCGCTGCCGGCGCGCGACATCGATTTCCGTGCGGCGCTCGACGCACGGTCCGAGGTATTCGAACCGGTGCCGCGCAAGGGCACCGACCTGTTCATGATGATGTCGACGTCGGGCACGACGGGCTTGCCGAAGGGCGTGCCGGTGCCGCTGCGCGCGCTGCTCGCGTTCGGCGCATACATGCGCGACGCGGTGGACCTGCGCGACGGCGACCGTTTCTGGAACATCGCCGATCCGGGCTGGGCCTACGGCCTCTACTACGCGATCACGGGCCCGCTGCTGCTCGGCCATGCGACGACGCTGTACGAAGGCGGCTTCACGGTCGACAGCACCTACGACGTGATCGAGCGCCTCGGCATCACGAGCCTCGCCGGTTCGCCGACCGCGTACCGGATGCTGATGGCGGCCGGCACCGATGCGGCGGCGCGCCTGAAAGGGCAGCTGCGGGTCGTCAGCAGCGCGGGCGAACCGCTGAATCCGGAAGTCGTGCGCTGGTTCGACGCGGCGCTCGGCGCGCCGATCCATGACCACTACGGCCAGACCGAACTCGGCATGGTCGTGAACAATCATCACGGGCTCGCGCACGTCGTCCATGCCGGTTCGGCCGGTTTCGCGATGCCCGGCTATCGTGTCGCGGTGCTCGACGAAGCGAGCCGCGAACTCGGCCCCGGCGAGCCCGGCAATCTCGCGATCGACATCGCGCGCTCGCCGCTGCTGTGGTTCTCCGGCTACTGGCAGCAGGACACGCCGGCGATCGCGGGCGGCTACTACCGGACCGGCGACAACGTCGAGCTCGAGCCGGACGGCACGGTGAGCTTCATCGGCCGCGCGGACGACGTGATCACGTCGTCCGGCTACCGGATCGGCCCGTTCGACGTGGAAAGCGCGCTGATCGAGCATCCGGCCGTCAGCGAGGCCGCGGTGATCGGCGTGCCGGACCCGGAGCGCACGGAGATCGTCAAGGCGTTCGTCGTGCTGTCGACGGGCCATGAAGGCACGCCGGCGCTGGCCGACGAACTGAGCCAGCACGTGAAGCGGCGGCTGTCGGCCCACGCGTATCCGCGCGCGATCGACTTCGTCGACACGCTGCCGAAAACCCCGAGCGGCAAGATCCAGCGCTTCGTGCTGCGCAAGATGGAAGCCGAGAAGGTCGCTCAATCCTGACCATCGAATACTGACTACGGACTGCGAATGAACATCAAGGATCGCGTTTTTCTGATTACGGGCGCCGGTTCGGGCCTCGGCGCCGCGGTGGCGCGCATGGTGGTCGCCGAAGGCGGCAAGGCCGTGCTGCTGGACGTCAATGAAGACGCCGGCGCGAGCCTCGCGCACGAATTCGGCACCTCCGCACGCTTCGTGAAGACCGACGTGACGAGCGAAGCCGACGGGCAGGCCGCCGTTGCCGCCGCGCGCGACGCGTTCGGCCGCATCGATGCGCTCGTGAACTGCGCGGGCGTCGCGCCGGGCGAGAAGGTCGTCGGCCGCGACGGTCCGCATTCGCTCGACCGCTTCGCGCGTGCGGTGTCGATCAACCTGATCGGCACGTTCAACATGATCCGGCTCGCCGCCGATGCGATGTCGAAGCAGGACGCCGACGCGGAAGGCGAGCGCGGCGTGATCGTCAACACCGCGTCGGTCGCGGCGTTCGACGGACAGATCGGGCAGGCCGCGTATGCGGCATCGAAGAGCGGCGTGGTGGGCATGACGCTGCCGATCGCGCGCGAACTCGCGCGGTTCGGCATTCGCGTGGTGACGATCGCGCCGGGCATCTTCGCGACGCCGATGATGGCCGGCATGCCGCAGGACGTGCAGGACGCGCTCGGCAAGAGCGTGCCGTTCCCGCCGCGGCTCGGCCGCCCCGACGAATTCGCGGCGCTGGTGCGCCACATCGCCGAGAATACGATGCTGAACGGCGAAGTCATCCGTCTCGATGGCGCGCTGCGCATGGCACCGCGCTGATACTGGAGGAACATGATCATGACGACACAGGATCCGATCGTAATCGTCGGCGCGGCGCGCACGCCGATGGGTGGTTTTCAGGGCGACCTGGCCGCGGCCAGCGCGAGCGAGCTCGGCGCGGTGGCGATTCGCGCGGCGCTCGAACGCGCGCGGGTGCCGTCCGAGCGCATCGATGAAATCGTGTTCGGCTGCGTGCTGCCGGCCGGCCAGGGCCAGGCGCCGGCGCGGCAGGCCGCGCTGAAGGCCGGCTTGCCGCTGGGTGCGGGCGCGACCACGGTGAACAAGATGTGCGGTTCCGGGATGAAGGCCGCGATGTTCGCGCACGACCTGCTGCTGGCCGGCTCGGCGGACGTGGCGGTCGCGGGCGGGATGGAGAGCATGTCGAATGCGCCGTACCTGCTGCCGAAGGCGCGCGCGGGGATGCGCATGGGTCACGGCCAGGTGCTCGACCACATGTTCCTCGACGGGCTCGAGGACGCGTACGACAAGGGCCGGCTGATGGGCACGTTCGCGGAGGATTGCGCGCAGGCCTACCAGTTCACGCGCGAGGAACAGGACGCGTTCGCGATCGCGTCGCTGACGCGCGCGCAACGCGCGATCGCGGAAGGCCGCTTCGTATCGGAGATCGCGCCGGTGACCGTGAAGGCCGGCAAGACGGAAGCCGTCATATCGATCGACGAGCAACCGGGCAACGCGAAACTCGACAAGATTCCGACGCTCAAGCCGGCGTTCCGCGAAGGCGGCACGGTGACGGCGGCCAATTCGTCGTCGATTTCCGACGGTGCGGCCGCGCTCGTGATGATGCGTCGCTCGGAGGCAGACCGGCTCGGCCTCGCGCCGAAGGCGGTGATCGTCGGGCATTCGACCTACGCGAACAAGCCGGGCCTGTTCGCGACGGCACCGATCGGCGCGATCCGCAAGCTGTCGGAGAAAACCGGCTGGAACCTGCGCGACGTCGACCTGTTTGAGATCAACGAAGCCTTCGCGGTGGTTGCGATGGCCGCGATGCGCGATCTCGACCTGTCGCACGACAAGGTCAACGTGCACGGCGGCGCGTGCGCGCTCGGCCATCCGATCGGTGCATCGGGTGCACGCGTGATGGTGACGCTGCTGGCCGCGCTCGAAGCGTATGGCCTGAAGCGCGGCGTCGCGTCGCTGTGCATCGGCGGCGGCGAGGCGACGGCGATCGCGATCGAGCGCGTCGCGTAACGCGAATGCATTGATGCGTCACGCGCGAGACGGCACGGATGCCGTCTCGCGATGCGGGCGGCGGGCATGGTGCCCGTCGCCCGTTCTGCTTTTCGAGGCGCGCGCGATCGCGCTACGCGTTCGCCTTCGGCGACACCGCCCCGCACGCGCGAATCACGAGCTGCACGACCTGCTCGGTCTTCTCGGCGAACGCCTTTTGCGTGAACGCACGCTTGCCGCTCAGCGCGCGGATCTGCGCATCGAAATCCGCATAGTGCTGAGTGGTCGCCCAGATCAGATACATCAGCGCGTGCGCATCGATCGGCGCGAGCAGTCCGCGCGCGATCCAGCCTTCGATCACCTTCACGCGCGTGTCGAACCAGGGCTTCACGCGTTCCGACAGGATGTCCTGCATGTGGGCGGCACCGTGGATGATCTCGTTGGCCCATACCTTCGAACCGAGCGGGCGCCGTCGCGACAGATCCATCTTCGCGCGCACGTAGCCGCCGATCGCCTCGACCGGATCGTCGCTGGCCTCGAACGATCCGGCCGCGCGGTGCCAGTCTTCGAACAGGTCGTCGAGCACACGACGGTACAGCGCAAGCTTCGTCGGGAAGTAGTAATGCAGGTTCGCCTTGGGCAGGCCCGCACGTTCGGCGATCATTGCGGTGCTCGCGCCGTCGAGCCCGCGCTCCGCGAACACGGCTTCCGCACAGGCCAGCAGATGCGCTTCGTTGGACTCGCGGATGTGCGCCTTGCGTCGCCGCAATGGCGAGCCCGTTTCGTCGTGGCCGGTGTCGTCGGCGGCCGCATCGTCATGTCTCATCGTTACCCTCGCGCGGCGGGCATGCCGCGTTGGGCTTCATTCTAGCTGCTGGTTCGCATCGAACGCACGTGCCCGCACACATCGGCACGCGCGATGCTGCGATGCGGTGGCACGTTTCTCGCTCCATCGGCTCACGCAAGAAAGACATTGCGCTGGGCATTTTGATCGTCTAAAACCTGTCCAATCGGACAGGATTTGACGCGCGACGGAATGCAGTGCCGGCAATCCGCCGATCGATCGGACGAATCACGCGAACGATGCACACCTGCACCTCGCAGGTGCGGATTTGCCCCGACGGCAGCAAGGCGCGCACCGGCATCGACCGGGATGACGACATGACCGACCCCACAGGAGCGATACGAATGGACGCGGTATCGGAAACAGTGAAGCGGGCAGCATTCGACACGTCGATCAAGGTCGACGGCAGGCGGTTGTGGGACAGCCTGATGGAGGTCGCGAAGATCGGTGCAACGCCGAAGGGCGGCGTCAGCCGCCTCGCGCTGACCGATCTCGACAAGGCCGGCCGCGACCTGATCGTCGGCTGGGCGAAAGCCGCCGGCTGCACGGTGACGGTCGATACGATGGGCAACGTCTTCATGCGCCGCGCGGGCCGCGTGGCCGACGCGGCGCCGGTCGTCACCGGTTCGCATGCGGATTCGCAGCCGACGGGCGGCCGCTTCGACGGCATCTACGGCGTGCTCGGCGGCCTCGAGGTGATTCGCAGTCTCAACGATCACGGCATCGAGACCGAGCATCCGGTCGAGGTCGTGATCTGGACCAACGAGGAAGGCTCGCGTTTCGCGCCGGCGATGGTTGCATCGGGTGTGTTCGCGGGCGTGTTCCCGCTCGAGTACGGGCTGTCGCGCAAGGACGTCGACGGCAAGACGATCGGCGAGGAACTCGCGCGCATCGGCTACGCGGGCGACGTGCCGTGCGGCGGCCGCAAGCTGCACGCGGCGTTCGAGCTGCATATCGAGCAGGGGCCGATTCTCGAGGCGGAGTGCAAGACGATCGGCGTCGTGACGGACGCGCAGGGGCAGCGCTGGTACGAGATCACGTTCACCGGCCAGGAAGCGCACGCGGGGCCGACGCCGATGCCGCGCCGCCGCGACGCGCTGCTCGGCGCATCGCGCGTGGTCGATCTCGTGAACCGGATCGGCCTCGATCACGCGCCGTTCGGCTGCGCGACGGTCGGGATGATGCAGGTTCACCCGAACTCGCGCAACGTGATTCCGGGCCGCGTGTTCTTCACCGTCGATTTCCGTCATCCGGACGACGCCGTGCTCGCGAAGATGGACGCCGCGCTGCGCGACGGCGTCGCGCGTATCGCGGGCGAGATCGGGCTCGACACCGCGCTCGAGCAGATTTTCTACTACAAGCCCGTCGCGTTCGATCCGGCCTGCGTGGCGGCCGTGCGCGGCGCGGCCGACCGCTTCGGCTACTCGCATCGCGACATCGTGTCGGGCGCGGGACACGATGCGTGCTACCTGGCGCAGGTCGCGCCGACGTCGATGGTGTTCGTGCCCTGCGTCGACGGCATCAGCCACAACGAGATCGAGGACGCGACGCCTGCGTGGATCGAGGCCGGCGCGAACGTGCTGCTGCACGCGATGCTGTCGCGCGCATGCGAGCCGGCTTCATGACGGATCGGATATAGCACAGCCGGCAGGCCGATCATCGCCTGACCGTGGCACGCCTGATGCATGACCGCCCCGACTGTGCATTCGCAGCCGGCGGGGACGGCTTTGTCTCCACCAGTCGAAGGAACGCGTATGACCACCAAGCCAACCGGCGATATCGCCGCGCATCGCCTGTCGTCCACGCAACTCTCGTGCGAATTCGCCGATATCGCGCCGCTGCTCGATCCGACCGCCGCCGCGGCCGCCGCCAGCCGCTGCCACTACTGCTACGACGCACCGTGCGTGCAGGCGTGCCCGACGCAGATCGATATCCCGAGCTTCATCCGCAAGATCGGCAACGGCAACCTGAAGGGCGCGGCGACCGACATCCTGTCCGCGAATCCGCTCGGCGGGATGTGCGCACGCGTATGCCCGACCGAGATCCTGTGCGAAGGCGCGTGCGTGCGCAATCACCAGGATGCGCAGCCGGTCGCCATCGGCGCGCTGCAGCGGCACGCGACCGACTGGGCGATGGCGAGCGGCGCGGTGCGCTTCACGCGTGCACCCGATACGGGGCGGCATGTTGCGGTGGTCGGCGCGGGGCCGGCCGGGCTCGCCTGCGCGCACCGGCTCGCGGTGGCCGGGCATCGCGTCACGCTGTTCGACGCGCGACCGAAGGCGGGCGGCCTGAACGAATACGGGATCGCCGCGTACAAGACCGTCGACGATTTCGCGCAGCGCGAAGTCGAGTGGCTGCTGTCGGTCGGCGGCATTGCGCTGGAGACGGGTGTCGCGCTCGGCCGCGACGTGACGCTCGACGCGCTGCGCGAGCGGCATGACGCGGTGTTTCTCGCGATGGGCCTGGGCGGCGTGCGCACGCTCGCGATCGACGGCGAGCAATTGACCGGCGTGATGAACGCGGTCGACTTCATCGAGCAGGTGCGGCAGGCGGACCGGCTGGAGAACGTGCCGGTCGGGCGGCGCGTGGTCGTGATCGGCGGCGGCAACACGGCGATCGACGCGTCCGTGCAGAGCCGCAAGCTCGGCGCGGCGCGCGTGACGATGGTGTACCGGCGCGGCGTGGACGCGATGAGCGCGACCTGGGCCGAGCGCGAGTTCGCGCAGAAGAGTGGCGTCACGCTCGTCACGCACGCGAAGCCGGTGCGCATCGCGGGCGCGGACGGGCACGTGACGGGCGTCGAATTCGAGGCCGCGTCGGGCGAGCGCTTCACCGTCGACGCGGACATGGTGCTGAAGGCGATCGGCCAGACGCTGGTGCCGGACGGGGTTGCGACCGCGCTGCTCACGGCGGACGGTACGCGCATCGCGGTCGATGCGGACGGACGCACGGCGTTGCCCGACGTGTGGGCCGGCGGCGATTGCGCGGCGACGGACGGCATCGACCTGACGGTGCAGGCCGTGCAGGACGGCAAGCGCGCGGCGGCCGCGATCGACGCGGCGCTCGCGCAGCGCGACGCCAAGGCCGCGTGAGCGCGGCATACGCGACGGCATCGCGCGCATTGCATGCATTGCGCGTGCCACGCGGATCACGATAAACGCCCCCATTTTCACGGAGCCGAACATGGCCGACCTTCGCTGCACCATCGCAGGCATCACTTCGCCGAATCCCTTCTGGCTGGCCTCCGCGCCGCCGACCGACAAGGCGTACAACGTCAACCGCGCGTTCGAGGCAGGCTGGGGCGGCGTCGTCTGGAAGACGCTCGGGCTCGATCCGCACGTCGTCAATGTGAGCTCGCGCTACGGCGCGGTGCAGTGGAACGGCCAGCGGATCGCCGGGCTGAACAACATCGAGCTGATCACCGACCGGCCGCTCGACGTGAACCTGAGAGAGATCGCGCAGGTGAAGCGCGACTGGCCCGACCGCGCGCTGATCGTGTCGCTGATGGTGCCGTGCAACGAGCGCGACTGGAAATGGATCCTGCCGCTCGTCGAGGATACGGGCGCCGATGCGGTCGAGCTGAACTTCGGCTGCCCGCACGGGATGAGCGAGCGCGGGATGGGCGCGGCCGTCGGGCAGGTGCCGGAATACGTCGAGATGGTCACGCGCTGGGTCAAGGAAGGCACGAAGCTGCCGTGCCTCGTGAAGCTCACGCCGAACATCAGCGACATCCGGATGGGATCGCGCGCCGCGTACAAGGGCGGCGCGGACGGCGTGTCGCTGATCAACACGATCAACTCGATCGTCGCGGTGGACCTCGACCAGATGGCGCCGATGCCGACCGTCGACGGCAAGGGCACGCACGGCGGCTATTGCGGCCCGGCGGTCAAGCCGATCGCGCTGAACATGGTCGCGGAGATCGCGCGCGACCCGGAAACGCCGAACCTGCCGATCTCCGGCATCGGCGGGATTTCGTCGTGGCGCGACGCGGCGGAGTTCATGGTGCTCGGCGCCGGCAGCGTGCAGGTGTGCACCGCCGCGATGCATTACGGATTCCGGATCGTCTCCGATCTCGCCGACGGGCTGTCGAACTGGATGGACGAGAAGGGCTACGCGACGCTCGACGACGTGCGCGGCCGCGCGGTGCCGAACGTCACCGACTGGAAATACCTGAACCTGAAGTACGACATCAAGGCGCGCATCGACCAGGACCGCTGCATCCAGTGCGGGCTGTGCCATATCGCGTGCGAGGACACGTCGCACCAGGCGATCACCGCCGTGAAGGACGGCGTGCGGCATTTCGAAGTGGTGGATGCGGAGTGCGTCGGGTGCAATCTTTGCATGCATGTGTGTCCGGTCGAGCAATGCATCACGATGGAGCGGGTCGACGCGGGCGACTACGCGAACTGGACCACGCATCCGAACAACCCGGCGCGGGCCGACGCGGGGGCGAGCCCGGCGGAACCCGCGAAGCACGCGAAGGCGGCCTGACCGGCGGCCGGCGGCGCGGTATCGCCCGCGCTGCTGCTTGTGTCCTGTCCTGCCGGCATCGCACGATGCCGGCGCTGACGTTTACGTGGAGCAGCGTTCGATGAAACCAGCAGCGATTCCCGCCGATCCCGACAGCGCCGCGGCGCCGGCCGGCAGCCTGTACAACGACGATCTCGCGCCGACGACAGCGGCGCAGCGCACCTGGCGGTGGTATCACTTCGCGGCGCTGTGGGTCGGGATGGTGATGAACATCGCGTCGTACATGCTCGCGGCCGGGCTGATCCAGGAAGGCATGTCGCCGTGGCAGGCGGTGCTGACCGTGTTGCTCGGCAACCTGATCGTGCTCGTGCCGATGCTGCTGATCGGGCATGCGGGCGCGAAGCACGGGATTCCGTACGCGGTGCTCGTGCGCGCGTCGTTCGGCACGCAGGGCGCGAAGCTGCCCGCGTTGTTGCGGGCGATCGTCGCGTGCGGCTGGTACGGCATTCAGACCTGGCTCGGCGGCAGCGCGATCTACACGCTGCTGAACATCCTGACCGGCAACGCGCTGCACGGCGCCGCGCTGCCGCTCGTCGGCATCTCGTTCGGGCAGCTCGCGTGCTTCCTCGTGTTCTGGGCGCTGCAGCTGTACTTCATTCTGCACGGCACCGATTCGATCCGCTGGCTCGAGAGCTGGTCCGCGCCGATCAAGGTCGTGATGTGCATCGCGCTCGTGTGGTGGGCGACGTCGCAGGCGGGCGGCTTCGGCACGATGCTGTCGGCGCCGTCGCAGTTCGTCGCGGGCGGCAAGAAGGCCGGACTCTTCTGGGCGACGTTCTGGCCGGGCCTGACCGCGATGGTCGGCTTCTGGGCGACGCTCGCGCTGAACATTCCCGACTTCACGCGTTTCGCGCATTCGCAGCGCGACCAGGTGATCGGGCAGTCGATCGGGCTGCCGCTGCCGATGGCGCTGCTGTCGGTGGTGTCGGTCGTCGTGACGTCGGCCACCGTCGTGATCTACGGCAACGCGATCTGGGATCCGATCGACCTGACGAGCCGGATGACCGGCATCGGCGTCGGCATCGCGCTCGTGATCCTCACGCTCGACACGATGTGCTGCAACCTCGCGGCGAACCTGGTCGGGCCCGCTTACGACTTCTCGAGCCTGTGGCCGAAGGCGATCTCGTATCGTACGGGCGGGCTGATCACCGCGACGCTCGCGATCGTGATGATGCCGTGGAAGATCCTCGCGACGACGGACGGCTACATCTTCACCTGGCTCGTCGGCTATTCGGCGCTGCTCGGGCCGGTCGCGGGCATCCTGATGGTCGACTACTTCCTGATTCGCGGCACCCGGCTCGAGACGCGCGCGCTGTTCGACGAGCGCGGCGACTTCAGCTATGCGCGCGGCTGGAATCCGGCCGCGCTGGCCGCGCTCGCGGTCGGCGTGCTGCCGAACCTGCCCGGCTTCCTGCATACCGCATTCCCCGCGTCGTTCCCGAACGTGCCGGCGTTCTTCAACACGCTTTACACGTATGCGTGGTTCGTCGGCCTCGTGCTGGCGTCCGGCGTGTACGGCAGCTGGATGAAGTGGCGCGCCGGACAGCGCGCGCAGATCGCGAACGCGTGATGCGCGAACGCATGCGGCACCCGACAGTCAACGAGGAGGCAACGACATGGCAATCCTGATTCGCGGCGGCACCGTGGTCGATGCGGACCGCACCTATCGCGCGGACGTACTGTGTGCCGACCCGCAGGACGGCGGCACGATCCTGCAGATCGCGGAGACGATCGACGCGCCGGCCGGCGCGACGGTGGTCGATGCGCACGACCAGTACGTGATGCCGGGCGGCATCGATCCGCATACGCACATGGAACTGCCGTTCATGGGCACGACGGCAAGCGACGATTTCTATTCGGGCACGGCCGCCGGGTTGTCGGGCGGCACGACCAGCATCATCGACTTCGTGATTCCGAGCCCGAAGCAGCCGTTGATGGACGCATTCCACGAGTGGCGCGGCTGGGCCGAGAAGGCGGCCGCCGACTACGGCTTCCACGTGGCCGTCACGTGGTGGGACGAATCGGTGCACCGCGACATGGGCACGCTCGTGCGCGAGCACGGCGTGTCGAGCTTCAAGCACTTCATGGCGTACAAGAACGCGATCATGGCCGACGACGAGGTCCTGGTGAACAGCTTCTCGCGTTCGCTCGAACTCGGCGCGCTGCCGACCGTGCACGCGGAGAACGGCGAGCTCGTGTTCCAGTTGCAGAAGGCGCTGCTCGCGCGCGGGATGACGGGGCCGGAGGCGCACCCGCTGTCGCGGCCGCCCGAGGTCGAAGGCGAGGCCGCGAACCGCGCGATCCGCATCGCGCAGGTGCTCGGCGTGCCCGTGTATATCGTGCACGTGTCGGCGAAGGATGCGGTCGATGCGATCACGCGCGCGCGCAGCGAAGGGCTGCGCGTGTTCGGCGAGGTGCTGCCGGGCCACCTGGTGATCGACGAGGCGGTGTATCGCGACCCGGACTGGACCCGTGCGGCCGCGCACGTGATGAGCCCGCCGTTCCGCTCGGCCGAGCATCGCGAAGCGCTGTGGCGCGGGCTGCAAGCCGGGCAGCTGCATACGACGGCGACCGATCACTGCGTGTTCTGCGCATCGCAGAAGGCGATGGGCCGCGAGGATTTCACGAAGATCCCGAACGGCTGCGGCGGCGTCGAGGACCGCATGTCGGTGCTGTGGCATCACGGCGTGAATCATGGTCGCATCACGCCGAACGAATTCGTGCGGATCACGTCGACGAACGCCGCGCAGATCTTCAACCTGTATCCGCGCAAGGGGGCGGTGCAGGTCGGCGCCGATGCCGACCTGGTCGTATGGGATCCGGCCGCGACGAAGACGATCTCGGTGAAGACCCATCACCAGCAGGTCGACTTCAACGTGTTCGAAGGGATGACGGTGCAGGGCGTCGCGACCCACACGCTCACGCGCGGCGCGCTCGCATGGGCCGACGGCGAGCTGCGTGCGGTGCGCGGCGCGGGCCGTTATCTGAAGCGGCCGCCCGCGGCCGGCTACTACGAGGCCGCGCGCATCGCGAACCGGCTGCGCGAGCCGCATCCGGTCGAGCGCGCCAGCTGACTCGCGCGTGGCACGTGGGGCGCGGCCGTTTGCGCGGCGCGCCCCGAACGCGTCCGGCTCCCCGCTCCGGACAGCCCTCCGGATTCACGACGGACGACAGCGGGCGATCGGCGGGACGGCCCCCCCGCAGGCATCGTCCGGATTCCTTGTCGCCTTTGCATCCTGTCCGTCCGGTCAATATATGGCATGGCTTGTGCTTCATCCCCTCCGTTTTATCCGCGGAACGGTCTGAATGCTGACTGACCGGTCAAGTTCGGCGCGCACGCGCACCTGAAGCAGGCGGCGCGCCCGAATCTGGGGCAGCGGCCGGCCGCGGCGATCCGGGCCCGACGCAAGTCGTCGGGATATCGACAAGAGCAACGATCGGAAGACGGGATCCAGCGCATGTATGTAGAACAACTGAGCAAGTTGCCGAAGGGCGAAGGAAGCGAATGGCGCGCGGCGGCGTGGACGGGCGCCATCCTGCTCGCGCTGTCGGCGGGCATGCCGGCCGCGTCGGTCGCGCAGGAGGCGGGCACCGTCGCGGCGGCGGCCGGCACCCAGCTCGCCGAGAGCGGCGCGGTCGCGCCGAATGCGCCGCCGGCACCCGCGCCTTCGCCGTATCTGTCGACGTGGTTTCACCAGAGCCTCGGCGTGATCGGGTCGAAGGACATCCGTTTCGGGCCGCACACGACCAACGACGTGTACCTGGAATACGAATACTTCGGCCGCAAGGGGCCGTTCGACCTGTACGGCTATGTCGACCTGCCGCGCGCGATCGGCGTCGGCAACGGCTACGACTCCGGCTATACGAACAAGGGCTCGCCGCTGTTCAGCGAGCAGGAGCCGCGCGTGTCGATCGACGATCTGGTTGGCCGGCATCTCGGCTTCGGACCGTTCAAGGAATGGTACGTCGCGTTCGACTGGATCTACGACCAGGGGCACAACACGGCGGGGCGGCAGAACACGCTGTATGCGGGCTTCGGCACCGACATCGACACGCATACGAAGCTGATGCTGTCCGCGAACCTGTACGTGCGCCGGCAATGGGAGAACTACGGTGCGGCCAACCAGAACACGTGGGACGGCTACCGCGCGCAGATGAAATACATCTACCCGATCGGCACGTTCCACGGCGGCAGCCTGACCTACGTCGGGTTCTTCAACTACGACTTCGGTTCGAAGCTGCGCGAGGAGACGGGCGGCAATGCGCGCACCGACACGGCGTTCGTGTCGACCAACGTGCTGATCTATTCGTTCAAGCACTGGCGTTTCTGGACCGCGGCCCGCTATTTCCACAACGGCGGCCAGTGGGGTGGCACCGAGCTGAATTTCGGCGACGGGCCGTTCCAGAACCGGTCGACCGGCTGGGGCTACTACGCGAGCGTCGGCTACCAGTTCTGACGGGCCCGTGCCCGCGACACGATCATGAATCTCATACGAACGAGGCAAACCATGTTGAAGGGAAAGGTACTGAAGCTGGCGGCAATCGTCGCGCTGGCCGCGACGATGACGGCCGGCGCGCACGCGGCCGGCGAACGCGCACCGCGGCCGCGTGCGGTGAAGGTGCTGATCGTCACGATGTTCGGGCCGGAAGGCAAGGCATGGCTCGACCGGATCGGGCCGGTGCAGAAGATCGCGGTGCCGGGCCTGTCGCCCGACTACCCGGACCTCAGTTGCACGCGCAACGACGTCTGCGTGCTGACGACCGGCATGGGGCACGCGAACGCGGCAGCGTCGATGGCGGCGCTGGTCTATTCGCGCCGGTTCGACCTGCGCAAGACCTATTTCGTCGTGACCGGCATCGCCGGCATCGATCCGGCGCAGGGCACGCTCGGCTCGGCCGCGTGGGCGCGCTACCTGGTCGACTTCGGGATCCAGTGGGAACTGGATGCGCGCGAGATCCCGGCCGGCTGGAAGTCGGGCTATCTCGGCATCAACACGAAGCGCGGGGACGAGAAGCCGCCGCTCGACTATCGCACCGAGGTGTTCCAGTTGAACGAGGCGTTGCTCCGGAAAGCCGTCGCGCTGTCGCGCGACGTGACGCTGCACGACAGCAAGGAAGCGGCCGCGTATCGCGCGAAGTATCCGGATGCGCCCGCGAACCGGCCGCCGGCCGTGATCCAGTGCGATACGCTCGCGGGCGACACGTGGTTCTCGGGCACGAAGCTCGGTGAGCGCGCCAGCGAATGGACACGCCTGCTGACCGACGGCAAGGGCGTGTACTGCACGACGCAACAGGAAGACAATGCGACGTTCGAAGTGATCAAGCGGGCGGCCGCGGCAGGGCTGGCCGATACGCAGCGCGTGGCCGTGCTGCGCTCGGGGTCGGACTTCGACCGGCCGCCGCCGGGCGGCTCGGACGTCGACAACCTGCTCGATTACCAGAGCCAGGGCGGGTTCGTGCCGGCCCTCGACAATCTGTATCTCGCCGGGTCGCCGCTCGTGAACGCGATCGTGAAGGACTGGAGGCACTGGAAGGACGGCGTGCCGGCCGAGTGACGGCTGCCGCGGGCATGAGACGGGCATCAAAAGGGCATCACAAGGGCGCGCGGCGGGCGCGCCCCGGCCATTCAATAACATCGAGAGAAAGGAGCACAAGGTGGATATTCTGCGCAGTCTCCTGGGTATGCTGTTCCTGCTGCTGGTGGCCTATCTGCTGTCGAACAACCGGCGCGCGGTGCGCGGCCGGACCCTGATCGCCGCGCTGCTCACGCAGTTCGCGATCGGCGCGCTGGTGCTGTTCGTGCCGTCGGGCCGCGCGGCGCTGGCGGCGGCCGCGAACGGTGTCAATCGCGTGCTCGACATGGGCAATCACGGCATCGCGTTCGTGTTCGGCGGGCTGGTCGATGCCCGGATGTTCCAGCTGTTCGGCGACGGCGGGTTCGTGTTCGGCCTGCGCGTGCTGCCGATGATCATCTTCGTCACCGCGCTGATCGCGGTGCTGTACTACGTCGGCGTGATGAAGTGGATCGTCGCGATCCTCGGCGCGGGGCTCGCGAAAATGCTCGGCGTGAGCCGCATCGAGGCATGCTCGGCCGTCGCGACGATCTTTCTCGGGCAGAGCGAGATGCCCGCGCTCGTGAAGCCGTTCGCGCGGAACATGACGAGCGCCGAGATCTTCACGGTGATGGCGAGCGGCATGGCGTCGGTCGCGGGCTCGGTGCTGGTCGGCTACGCTGGCCTCGGCGTGAAGATGGAGTACCTGCTCGCCGCATCGTTCATGGCGGTGCCGGGCGGGCTGCTGTTCGGCAAGCTGCTGTTTCCGACCGTGGAGCCGAGCCGCGTCGTGGTCGACGGGCTCGATTTCGACGACAAGCGGGCCGCCAACGTGATCGAGGCGGCGGCGTCCGGCGCGTCGGTGGGCCTGCGGATCGCGATCAATGTCGGTGCGATGCTGATCGCGTTCGTGGGGCTCATCGCGCTGATGAATCTCATGGTCGCCAGCGTGGCCGCGCTGGCAGGCTTTCCGCAGGTGACGCTGCTGGGCATCATCGGCCATCTGTTCGCGCCGCTGGCATGGATCATCGGCGTGCCGTGGCACGACGCGGCGCTGGCCGGCAACTTCATCGGCGAGAAGCTGATCTTCAACGAGTTCGTCGCGTACGGCGACCTGTCGCCGTATCTGAGGGGCGGCGAGCACGTCGCGGCGGCCGGCCTGCAGGTGCTGGACCCGAAGACGCTCGCGATCGTGTCGTTCGCGCTGTGCGGCTTCGCGAACTTCTCGTCGATCGCCATTCTCGCGGGCGGCTTCAGCGCGGTCGCGCCCGAGCGCCGCTCGGAAGTCGCGCGGCACGGCTTGCGTGCGCTGACGGCCGCGACCCTGTCGAACCTGATGAGCGCGGCGATTGCCGGCCTGTTCTTTTCGCTGCACTGAGCCGTGCAGCGGTCATCGAGCGATCGAGGAGACGCAGCGATGTTTCTACCGCAGGAATTCATTCGCCGGAAGCGCGACCGCCAGCCGCTCGATCGCGACGGGATTGCCGCGTTCGTGCGCGGCGTGACCGACGGCAGCGTGACCGAGGGCCAGGTGGCAGCGTTCGCGATGGCCGTGTACTTCAACGACCTGAGCGTCGACGAGCGCGTCGCGCTGACGATCGCGCAGCGCGACTCGGGCGACGTGCTCGACTGGCGCGCGCTCGATCTCGACGGACCCGTGATCGACAAGCATTCGACGGGGGGCGTCGGCGATGTCGTGTCGCTGATGCTCGGGCCGATGGTCGCCGCATGCGGCGGTTATGTGCCGATGATCTCCGGGCGCGGGCTCGGCCATACCGGCGGCACGCTCGACAAGCTCGGCGCGATCCCCGGCTACGACGTGACGCCGGACACGGACGCGTTTCGGCGTACGGTGCGCGACGTCGGCGTCGCGATCATCGGGCAGACCGCGCGGCTCGCGCCGGCCGACAAGCGCATCTACGGGATTCGCGACGTGACGGCGACCGTCGAGTCGGTCGCGATGATCACCGCGTCGATCCTGTCGAAGAAGCTCGCGGCGGGGCTCGACGGGCTCGTGATGGACGTCAAGGTCGGCTCGGGCGCGTTCATGCCGACTGCCGGGAAATCGGCCGAGCTGGCGCGCAGCATCGTCGACGTCGGCAACGGCGCAGGCATGAAGACGACCGCGATCCTGACCGACATGAACCAGTCGCTCGCGCCGTGCGCGGGCAATGCGCTCGAAGTGGCGTGCGCGATCGACTACCTGACGGGCAAGTCGCGGCCGGCGCGCCTGCATGACGTCACGGTGGCGCTGTCGGCGCAGTTGCTCGTCACCAGCGGGCTGGCACGCGATGTCGCCCAGGCGCGCACGATGCTGCAGCAGGCGCTCGACTCGGGCGCGGCGGCGGAACGCTTCGCGAGAATGGTGGCGACGCTCGGCGGCCCCGCCGACCTGATCGATGCGCCCGGGCGTCATCTTGCGCGGTCGGATGTGATCGTGCCGGTTCCCGCGCCCGCGAGTGGCGTGGTGCAGCGTGTCGATTGCCGCGCGCTCGGGCTCGCGGTCGTCGCGCTCGGCGGCGGCCGCACGCGCGCGGAGGATGCGATCGACACCCGTGTCGGGCTGTCGGCACTCGCGGAGATCGGACAGCGCGTCGAGGCCGGCGAACCGCTCGGCTACGTGCACGCCCGCGACGACGCGGCCGCGGCACGGGCCGTGGACGAGGTCCGGCAAAGCTACGTGCTGGGCGAGACGGGCGAGGCGCCGCCGACCCTTTACGAGCAGATCGGCTGACCGGGCGCCGATGCCGGCACGGCGCAACGTGCGGGTATCGGCGCCCGCTTCACACGACGGGAGTATCGTGACGGCCGGGATGCGCCGTGTCGATGCATCCCGGCCCACGACCGGAGGCACCATCGAGATGGAACGAGACGAACTGATCGAACAGGCCAAGGCGGCGCGCGAACGCGCGTATGCGCCGTATTCGCGCTTCATGGTCGGCGCGGCGCTGCAGGCGCGCGACGGGACGATCTTTCACGGCTGCAACGTCGAGAACGCGTCCTACGGACTGTGCAATTGCGCGGAACGCACGGCGATGTTCGCGGCGATCGCCGCCGGCTATCGTCCGGGCGACTTCGCGCGGCTCGCGGTGGTCGGCGACACGGACGGCCCGATCGCGCCGTGCGGCGCGTGCCGTCAGGTGATCATCGAGATCGGCAAGCCCGACATCGAAGTGATCCTGGCCAACCTGAAAGGGGCCGTCGAGGTCACGACGGCCCGCGCGTTGCTGCCGGGCGCGTTCAGCCTGTAGCGGAGCGCGCCGCGGCAAGCCGCACGCATCACGCGCCGTCGCGCACGTCGCGGATCGGGATCACGGTGCGCGCGCCGCACTGGCGCAGCAGGTCGCGCAGTTCGTTGATGACCGGAAACACCTCGTGGTTCCAGTCGGCGCCCTGGCGGTCGTGCGCTTCCTGTTCGCGCTCGACGATCCAGCGATCCTCGCGGAAGATCCGCTCGGTGAACCAGACGAGCAGCGGCCACGCGAGATCGAGTGCGAACGGAATGCCGGGCTTGTGGATCGACAGGAGACCGAACGTGCGGTTGGTGCGCTGTTCCGCGTCGAGCGGCACGTAGACGATCCACAGGTCCATCACGAGCGTGCCTTCGCTCGAGCGGATCCGCAGCGTCTGGTACGGGTAACCGGTGCGGACCGTCATCACGCTCTTGTCGGCCTGGTCGGTCGGCTTCTTGCTCGCGCCGAACACGAGCGCCTCGCCGACCGGCTGCTTGCCTTCCATGCGTGCGAACGTGTAGTCGACCTCGACCCAGTCGTCGCCGCGGCGCCGGCCGACCGAACGCGCGCGCATCTGCCCCATCTGCTTGCGATGCAGGAACTGATGGTTCATGTCCATCAGGTTCTCGTGCATGAACGAGTAGTGGCACTTGACCTCGCGGCCGAAGCGGCGCGTCTTGTACGCGCGGTCGTCCGCCGATTCGAGCGCGGGGAACGGGCGCTCGTCGGCGAGCGTCGCGTCGCCCGGGAAGACGAAGATCAGCCCGTGCGCCTCGCGGCACGGATACGCGCGCACGCCGTTGGGCAGGCGCTCGCGGCCGAGGTAGGGCACGTCGACGCAGCGGCCGCTGTCGCACGCGTAGGTCCAGCCGTGGTAGCAGCAGCGTAGCGTTTCGCCGCTCACGACGCCCGCATGCAGCGGCACCTGGCGGTGTGCGCAACGATCTTCGAGCGCATACACGGCGCCGGATTCGGTGCGCACGAGCACGATCGGATCGCCGGCGAAGCGCACGCCGAGCGTCTTGCCGCGCTTGAGTTCGCGCGACCACGCGAGCGGATACCAGTGGTCGGGATGGATGGGCACGCGGCGCAGGTCGCGCACGACCGCGCCGCCGGACGGTTCTTCTTCGAGAGCACTGCTGTCAGACAACGGCACTGCGCGCATGCGTGACGCCTCCTGGCTGGGGAGTTCCGAGCGCCGCGTGATGCGGCGGGGATCTTATCTGGAGAAGTCTACGCGAAGTTGGCCCGCGAAACCGACGCGATGCGGGTTTGCCCGGTCGCGGCGGCGGGCGTTGCGTTGATGCAGCGCAAACGCGGCCGGCGGCGCGGGCCGGCCGCCGTGCCGCCGGCTGTCCCTCACAGGCCGGCGTCGCGCCACAGCACCGCGTCGGCGCGGTACAGCGCCGGGAAGCGCTGCTTCAGGCCGGCGACCTTCGGCAGGTCGTTGAACGCGATGTACGGCGCGTCGGGATGCAGCTCGAGGTAGTTCTGGTGATACGCCTCCGCCGGATAGAAGCCCTTGTACGGCTCGACGCGCGTGACGACGGGCGCCGGGTACGTGTGCGCGGTGCCGAGCTGCGCGATGTACGCGGTCGCGACGGCCCGTTGCTGCGCGGTGGTCGGGAAGATCGCGGACCGGTATTGCGTCCCTTCGTCGGGCCCCTGGCGGTTGAGTTCGGTCGGGTCGTGCGCGACCGAGAAGAACACCTGCAGCAGCCGGCCGTACGTGACCTGCGCCGGGTCGTAGACGATGCGCACCGATTCCGCATGGCCCGTCAGCCCGGTGCCGACCAGCGCGTAGTGCGCGGTTTCGGATGCGCCGCCCGCGTAGCCGGCCGTGACCTGCTTCACGCCCTTCACGTGCTCGAACACGCCCTGCACGCCCCAGAAGCAGCCGCCGGCGAGCACGGCCGTTTCCTCGTGGGACGCGCCCGGGGTTTCGTCGAGCGTCGGCGCGGGCACGGTGCGCATCGGTTCCGCGGAACTGACGACGCGCTGGTAGCCGAACACCGCGGCGGCCGCGATGGCGATCGCGCCGATGCGGCGCAGCATGGCCGCCCGCCGCCGCGGTGCGGAATCGCGAGTGGATGTCGGGATCATGAGTGGCTCCTTCGAAATGCGGGACGGAATGAGGCGGTCGGGTGGCGGCGCGCGTGACGGCGTGCGCAACCGTGTCCGCACCTGCGTCCGCGTTCAACCAAACGTGAACGCATAGGCATCGACGCCGGGATCGAGAAACTCGATCGCGAACGTGCGGTCGGCGATCGTGCCCGGCTGCCGGACGAGCTGGTACAGGCGTTGGCCGGTGACGGTGCCGTAACCCTGCGCATCGACGTCCGCGCCATGTGCCGTGCCGGGCGCCGCGCCGTCGAGCGTCACGCGAAAGCGCACCGGCTTGCCGTTCGCGCCCGGGCCGAGCACGAGGTGCAGGTCGCGTGCATGGAAGCGGTAGACGATCCGGCCGGCCGACGCGGCGAGCGTCGCGCGCTCGGCGCCGACCTGCCACGTGCCGGCGAGGCCCCAGTCGTTCAGGTCGGGGTGCGCGGGCGCGTCGTAGCGGTGTGCCGCGTCGCGCACGACGCCGCCCGGCGACGTGAAGTCGTCCGCGCGCGCATAGCCGACATAGGTTTCGGGCGAGCGGACGTCCGCGCTGTCGGCCGCCGCGAGCGCGCCCTTCGCGGGCGCGCCGGCGAGCCCGAGCGGCACCTTCAGCGCTTCCGGGTGGCCGGCTTCGGCGAGCAGGGACTGGATCGCGCGTTCCGACTGCGCGTATTCGCCTTCGCCGAAGTGGTGGTGGCGAATGCGCCCTTGTGCGTCGACGAAGTAGTGCGCGGGCCAGTATTCGTTGCCGAACGCGCGCCAGATCGCATAGCCGTTGTCGATCGCGACCGGGAAGTCGATGCCCAGGTCGTGCACGGCCTTCTTCACGTTGCCGATGTCGCGCTCGAACGCGAACTCCGGTGCGTGCACGCCGATCACGACGAGCCCGTACGGCGCGTACTTGCGCGCCCAGGCGGTCGTGTACGGCAGCGTGCGCAGGCAATTGATGCACGAATACGTCCAGAAATCGACGAGCACGACCTTGCCGCGCAGGCCGGCTGCGGTCAGCGGCGGCGAATTCAGCCACTGCACGGCGCCGTCGAGCGACGGCAGCGTGCCTTCGACGGGCAGTGCGGCCGGCGCCTGCGGCGCGGGCGTCGTGCCGGCCGTGCGCATCATCGCGCCGCCGGCCGCCGGGCCACCCTCGGACGTCGCGGCCATCATCGCGCCGCTTGCCGCGGCACGGTTGCCGCCGGTGGTATCGCCCGTCGCGGACATCGCCGCCGGCGCGCCATTCGCGCGCCCGCCGAGCCGGTCGACGAGCTTCGTCTCGAGGCTGCCCGTCGTGACGGTCGACAGTTGCGCGAGCGCACCCGTATCGAGGCCGAGCGCGATCGCGCCGACGCCGGCCAGCAGCGCCGCGCCGATCCCGCGCCGGATCCATTCGCCGGCGCCGAGCGAGCGCTTCATCGCGGCGAACACCTTGCCGCCGATCACGAGCGCGATGGCGAGCGACGTCGCCGCGCCGGCCGCATACGCGACCAGCAGCAGCGTCGTGCCGACGCTCGCGCCGCGCAGCGCGGCACCGGTCAGCACGAGCCCGAGGATCGGGCCCGCACACGGCGCCCACAGCAGGCCGGTGGCGACGCCGAGCAGCAGCGACGACAGCGGGCCGGCCGGGCGGCCGTCGCGCTGCGCGAGGCCGGTGAGCCGGTTGCCGGCCGCGACGAGCGGGCGCGTCAGCTGTTCGGCGAAGCGCGGCAGCAGCAGCGTCAGGCCGAACACCGCGAGCAGCACGATGGCGAGCCAGCGGCCGGCCTGGTTGGCCTGCGCGACCCAGCCGCCGCCGACGGCAGCGAGCGTCGCGACGACGGCGAACGTGAGCGCCATGCCGATCAGCAACGGCAGGCCGGTGCGCACGAACGGCTGGTCGGCGCGGGCGAACACGAACGGGAGCACGGGCAGGATGCACGGGCTCAGGATCGTGAGCACGCCGCCGAGATAGGCAAGGACGATGAGCAGCATGGGGCAGTCTCCGGTCGTTCAGGAAGGGGGCGGCCCGTCAGGCGGCGGCCGGGTGGAAGGCGAGTGCCAGGCCGTTCATGCAGTAGCGCAGGCCGGTGGGCGGCGGGCCGTCGTCGAACACGTGGCCGAGATGGCCGCCGCAGCGGCGGCAGTGCACTTCGGTGCGGACCATTCCGAACGACGTGTCGGCGTTGGTCGCGACCGCGTGGTCGAGCGGTTTCCAGAAGCTCGGCCAGCCGGTGTGGCTGTCGAACTTGGCGGCCGACGAGAACAGCGCGAGGCCGCAGCCCGCGCACGCGAACGTGCCGGAGCGGTGTTCATCGTTCAGCGCGCTGCTGTACGGCCGCTCGGTGCCGGCGTCGCGCAGGATCGCGTACTGGGCGGGCGTGAGCCGGCGGTGCCATTCGGCGTCGCTGAGCGTCACCTCGAACGGGGCGGCCGCCGGTGCGCCGGCGGGCGGCGCGGCGAACGCGCGGCGGACGAGCGCGCGGCGGCCGGTCGACGACAGCGCCGCGAGCGTGGCGAGGCCGGTGGCGCCGGCGAACAGCAGCAGATGTCTGCGGGTGGGCATGATGGGCTCCTGGAAGCAGGTCCTGAAAACATGCGCCCATCGTAGATAGCGGCCGGTGTCGAAGTCCTCACGGAAAGTTAAAAGAAATGTGATGATTTTCCGGGTGTTCCTGCTAGTTCCGCCGAAATCCGTCAGAGCCCCATCTGACAAGGGTTTGCGGGGAGTTGGTGGTCCGTCAACTTCCGCGGAAATCCCGCACGAACCGCGACTTTTTAGTGTCTTTTTAGTGTTCGTGGTGTGGGGTAGGCTCTGCTTAGGATGCACGAGCCGACCTGATGACGAAATCAATGGAGGGCGATCATGGGTGCGCTGAAGGTCAGGCAAATCGAAGCCGCAAGGGCGACAGGAAAGCGGTATTTCCTGTCGGATGGGCGTGGACTGTTCCTGGGCGTCGGTCCGGCCGGCGGGAAGACCTGGTTTGTTCGGGTCAGCATCAATGGCAAGCAGTTCGACAAGCCGCTCGGCAAGGCGTGGGCACGCTCGACGACAGATGCGCAGTTGTCACTAGAGGATGCACGCGCAGCAGCGGCGACGATTCGTTCACAAGCGCGCGACGGGGTGGACTATCTCGAAGCGAAGAAGCGTGAACGCCAGGCCAAGGTTGAAAAAGCAGCGATGGCGGACCTTACGTTCGGCGACTTGTTCGATGCGTGGTTCGCGACCATCAATAAGAAGCGCGGAAAGAAAGGCCGAAAGGATGGCGGCAAGTTGCTGCAAGGTGCGATGGAAAAGCATGTGCTGCCGACCCTTCGTGCACAGAGGATCGCAGGTGTGTTTGCGTCGAACGTTCTGCCGTTGCTTACCGCGATTTCCGATGTGGGATGCAACCGGCAAGCGGTTGAGATGTTGGTAACCATCCAACAAATGATCCGGTGGGCGGGCGTAATCAGCCGTGGAAGCGCTTGTTGATCGATTGCGATGTGCTCGCGCTTGCGAAAGAGGATGTCGTTTCAGGCGATTACGACCCGGTGCGTGGCAACGAACGTAATCGGACTCTTACGGACGACGAAATCTGCGCGCTCGGTGAACTGATTCCGGCTGCTCGGCTTCCTCGCTCCATTGCGTCAGCGGTATGGGTGATGCTCGCTTGCGGAACGCGCGTCGGCGAAACGGTCCTGACGAGATGGACCGATCTTGACTTCAAGGCACGGACGTGGACCATTCCAAAGGAACATACGAAGTCGAATGCGGCGATCACGATTCATCTCTCCAATTTCGCTCTTGCACAGTTCGCGGAGCAGCAAGTGGTGCACGCCGGAGTGCCCGAAGGCCACTCACGGTGCGAATACATGTTCCCGTCAGAAAAGGGCAGGCTGCCGCACGTTAGCATCCATACGGCCTGCAAGGCGATCCATGATCGGCAACGCCCGAAGGATGCGCCGACCGAAGGTCGAACGAGAGCAACGAATGCGCTTTCTCTCGCGGGTGGTCAATGGAAATGTCATGACTTGCGTCGGACGTGCGCAACGATGATGCAATCGCTGGGCATCCCAGAAAGCATCGTGCATCGATGCCTGAACCACGCGCGCAATGATCCGCTTGATCGAATCTATCTGCAGTTCGACTATGACGCGCAGATGCGCGACGCATGGCGGCGATGGGGTGACCGTTTGTCGGTATTGCTTGGCACGAGTACAGAAAACGTACGCTTCCTCTTCGCGCCGTAATCAGGGAGCGTTTCTCCACAGAGGGAAGAGGGGATATGTAACCCTAATGCAGAGGATTTTTAGCGAAGCGCAGGCGGCGCACTGAGCCCGAGTGGGCACGGCGTTCGGGCCGGCTGTGCTTCGCTAAAAATTCTTTGAGCTAAGCCGCTCCGCTGACGGTTGCGGCTATGGGCATTGGATCATGGCACTCGCGTGCGAGATGACCGACAACGGCGTTCGCAGTCACCGGGACGAGGGGTTCGCGACGCGGCTTGCTGGAAGAATGTCCACAGACCGCATGGGATGAACAGGTGCCGCAGGGTGCGGCAGGCGGCGGTGGGTGACGTCTGGTCGAGCCTGTCCAACGGCGCCAGCGGGAGGTACTGGAACCGATGTTGTAGGCGAGCGAATTGGGATTCATCGGAGATTCGCCGGTGGCGGTCGCGGCGCTGCACCGGGGAGCAGGCGATCGATGCAGTGCATGCGCCCGCGCGTGCACACGGGGCACGTGTAAAGCGAGCGGCCGGAGAGTTTCTCGTAGCGGTCCCGATAGTCGGGTTCATGCGCGCTGCGGGCTTCGCTGGTCGGCGCGACATCGAGTAGCTTACGGCAAACGACTAGCTGGGACTCGCGCAGTCGATTGCTGAGCAATCCGTAGTGACGGATGCGTTGCAGCCCGCGCGGCAGAACATGCAGCAGGAAACGCCGGATGAACTCGTGGGCGTCAAGGCGCATCACGCGCGGCCTGCCCGGGTGACGATAGTCCTTCCAGCGGAACGTGACATGCCCGTGGGTCAAGCCGACGAGGCGGTTGTTGGAGATCGCTACGCGATGGGTGTAGCGGCCGAGATAGTCGAGGACCTGCTGCGGGCCACCGAACGGCTCCTTCGCATAGACCACCCATTCGACGTGCCGTGGACCGGCAAGATAGCGAGCAAATTCGCCTCGTTCAGCCAGGTGAGCGAGCGACGAGGAGAACCGAAGGTTGCCCACATCGAAGGCATGCTGCAACCGTTCAAGGAACAAGCGGCGGAACAGACGCGACAGCACCCGCACGGGCAGGAAGAAACCAGGCTTGCAGGCCACCCAGCGAGTGCCATCGGGAGCCAGCCCTCCGCCTGGGACCACGCAGTGTAGGTGGGGATGATGCACAAGATTCTGTCCCCACGTGTGCAGGATCGCGATGAAACCGAGGGTCGCGCCGAGATGGCGCGGATCGGCAGCGATCGTATGCAGCGTTTCGGCCGTAGCCTGGAACAGGATGTCGTAGACCACCCGCTTGTTCTGGAAGGCGATCGACGCGATCTGTTCGGGGATGGTGAAGACGACATGGAAGTACGGCACGGGCAGCAGGTCGGCCTGGCGGTCGTCGAGCCATTGCGCGCGGGCGAGCGACTGACACTTCGGGCAGTGCCGGTTACGACAGGAGTTATAGGCGATGCGCTGATGACCGCAGGTGTCGCACTGTTCGACGTGGCCACCCAGCGCTGCGGTACGACATTGCTCGATCGCACTCATGACGCGACGCTGCGCGCGGCTGAGCGAGTCGGCATGCGCGTCCCGATAGGTTGGGCCGTGGCGACGCAGAACGTCCGCCAGTTCCAGCGCGGCACGCATGATCGCACTCAGCCGTTTGCGGGCGGAGGCTCGGGGCAGATGGGCGTGGCCGATCGTTGAGGCAGTCGGTCGAACGGACTCGTCGTCGCGCAGACGGTGCTGGTTGCGACCTTCAGATAGCGCGAGGTCGTGGCGAGGCTGCGATGACCGAGCAGCAACTGGATCGTGCGCACATCGGTGCCGGATTCGAGCAGGTGCGTGGCAAACGCATGGCGCAACGAATGCGGCGTGATGGGCTTGCTGATGCCGGCGCGACGGCGGGCGTGCTGGCAAGCCTGTCGTACCACATCGGCACCGACGGGTTGGTCGGGAAAGCGGCCGGGAAACAGCCAGTACTGGGGCCGGCCGATGCACCAGTAACTGCGCAGGATCTCCAGCAGCCGTGGCGAGAGCATCACGTAGCGGTCGGCGTGTCCCTTGCCCTGTTCGACCCGTAGCGCCATGCGCTGGCTGTCGATGTCGCCGACCTTTAGGCGCGTGGCCTCGGAGATGCGCAGGCCGGCAGCGTAGGCTGCCATCAGTACGGTACGATGCTTGACGCTGCGGATTGCTTCGAGGAACCGGGTGACCTCGTCCTGACTGAGGATCACCGGCAGCTTGAGCGGCACCTTCGACAAGGGGATCTCGTCGACCGCCCAGTCGCGTTTGAGCGTGATCGTGTACAGGAAGCGCAAGGCCGCAGTGGCCACCACCAGCGTGCTGCGGGAGCGCCGCTGGACTTCAACCAGATGCACTTGCCAGGCGCGGACTTCCTCTGGGCCCAGTACCTCGGGAGAGCGCCCAAAGTGTTGGGCAAAGGCCTTCACCTGCTGGAGGTAAGCGCGTTGGGTATTGGCCGCGAGGTTGCGCACGCGCATATCCTCGATCATGCGTCGACGTAGGGGTGTCATGGTGGACTCCGCTCGGAAGGGACGTGGACAGCAAACTGCACTGCCATCGTCGCACTCGAACGGAGAACCCCCACAATCGATCCCGGGGCCGATGCCGTCAGCCAACCACCACCTCCCGCGTCAGCGGGTTAGTTCAAGAGTATTTATCGCAAGCAGCAGGTTTGCACATCCGGTCTTGAGGTGACGTTTCGTGACGGTAGTGAATGGCAAGCCGAGCACGATGGCAGCCGAACACGCTTGCGTAAATAGGTGAAATTTGGCTCATTCTCCCTGGTGAGAGGGCTAGGCGATACCTAATGGGCGCCCGGTATCGGCATGCCGCTGCTTTTCGGATTGGGCGTCAACCTCGTATCCCCTCGACAGCGGAGGTTTTCAAGAAAAACACCGTGGTTTCGACCGTATCGCCGGCTGAGATATTGACCGGAAATACCTTGGGCGCAGGAAAGTTTGGCGTGGGCAGAGGTGGCCTCGCTCGTTCGGACAGTTTTCTGAGATTTTTAAGTGGAGCGTCCGAGGCAGTCATGCTGCCGATTTGATCGCAGGCAGCGTCGCGAAGTATGCCTCATCCGGTGTGCGATCCGCCAGGCTCGAATGAGGTCGCTTCCGGTTGTACAACTCGATGTATTGGCCGATGGAGCCTCGGGCATGGCTGCGGGAGGGTAGCAGGGCATCGGTTGAGTTACGTCCTCGCAGAAGCGCCGGATTTTTGAGGTGTGCCGTCGCGATAACCACGATCCTGGTCGAGTGCCTGTTCTGGTCATTGCTTCCTGGGTCATTGCTTCATCACCCAGCCTGCTGTACTCCAATCTCCCCGATCCATTTCGCGATCGCACTGGCCATCCGTTTCGCGTCGTCGGCTGATTGCGTGTGCGTCGTTTCGGCACCGGTGTGCAGCACGCCGCCCACGGCGGCCGATTCCACCAGATGGCCCGCCACCGCACCCACGCCGAGTGTTTCCGCCATGCCGGGCATGCGGCCGCTATCGATCGCCACCGTCGAGGTTTCAATCAGTCGCGCGGTGCCGTCTGCGGACTGATGCCAGATTTCCACCGACGTCGCGAGCGTGCTCTTGCCGGAACCGAGACCGATCAGGACGCGACGCGTACGGTCGCCTGCGTCGATGGTTTCGAAATGGCCTTTGATCAGCAGTACGTTTTCGCCGGGCGCGGGGGCGGTGTTTGTGCGGATCGGTTGCAGGCCGAGCGCCAGCAACCGACGCACGAGTTCGTTCGCAAGCGCGTCCTGCACCTGAGCCGCGAGCGTCGCTGCGCGCGATGCTTCGGTTTGGCCCTGGAGCGTGGACGTCAATTGTGTGATGCGCCCGTGGTCGGGCTGGACCGTCGCGGCAGCAATATCGAAGGGATACACGTAGACCTTGTCGGGGCGTGTTGCCGGAGCAGGCTGATATTGCACGACGTGGTCGACCGGCGACGTGGAGCAACCGCCAAGCGCGCAGACGAAGAGGACGGCGGCAACGGTCGCGTAAATGGGACGGCAGGCGCGGCGCAGGCCATGCGCGATTTTCGTGGAGAGGGGCAGGGGTGTCATGGTCGGGTTCGCGGTGGATCGCGATGCCGTGAGTGGGATCCGGTACGACGTTTCTTCAAGGGCCACGCGTTTTACAGGGCGTTCACGAGTGGGTTCGGTGCGTCGATGCGCGGCGTGTGCAGGATGGAAACCGGGGCGTGCGATGGATCGGGTGCGCCGGTCAAGCGGGCCGCGACGGCATGCAGCGTCAGGGCTTCCTGCTGGCGGCTCGGCGCGTGCGGGTTGTCCGCTTGCGCGAGGCAGTCGCTCAACTTGTCCGACAGATTGCCCAGTGCATCGAGGAACACGCTCGATGCATGTCCGTAGCGTTTGGCCAGATCGGCAAGATCGAGCAGCGCGGCATAGCTCACGACGCACTGCGCGGGCAGATCCTCCGTCGGGAACGGCGCGGCAGCGATCGGCGGCGGAGGCGGCGTCGGGGTCGATACGCACCCCGTGGCGGCGAACGTCGCGACAGCGAGCGACAGTGCGAGCGCGGCGCGCCTGCATGGCGAACGGACGTCACGCTCAGTGGAGGCAGTTGCTGCTGTCGCAGGCCGGCCGGCGCGCAGCCGGTGCAGAAGAGGGAAAGGGCGCATCGACGGTTACGACCAGTGAGCCGGGACCCAGACGCCGCCGATCCAATGGCCCGGCACCCACACGCGCGGGACGACCGGCGCGGCATACACGACGCGCGGCTGCACGACCACTGCGGCGGGCGCCGGCGCAATGACCGGGACAGCCGCGACCGGTACTGCGGTAACCGGTGCCGCGACGACGACGGCCGGCGGCGGCGCGACATAGACCGGTGCGGGCCGCACGACGGCGAAGGGTGCCGCGATGCCGACGCCGACGCCGACGAAGACGCCGGCGAATGCCGGGACGGTGGCGCAGACGAGGCCGGTCGCGGCGGCGAGCTTGAGTAGCGGGTGATGTTTCATCGGATGTCCTTCCATGAGTCCGCCGCACCGGTCGGGATGCCGTGTGGCGATGACCCGCACTGTAGAATGAGACGCCGCGCGAATCTGTTGGAAAGTTATGTCGACTCGTTTCAACGGCGCGAGCGCCGCGCTGCGCGGGCCTCGCCGGCCGTCATGACATAAGTTGACATCGATTGTTACCGGTCCGAAACGCGTCGCGCGAGGGGCTCGCCTAGACTGGCGCCGCGTCGGGTCGAATGGAATCGCCGACGGTTCGTCCTACAGGAGAAATTCAATGAAGCGTTTTTACATCGTCGTGGCGGCACTGCTCGTCGCGTCGCCTGCCTTCGCGCAGTCCGCGATGCAGCAGAAGCTCGAAGCGCGTTTTGCCGCCGCCGACGTCGACCACGACGGCAAGCTGACGCGTGCCGAAGCGCAGGCCGGCATGCCGCGCGTTGCAGAGCATTTCGATGAAATCGACAGCGCGCATGCTGGCTACGTCACGCTTGCGCAAATCGAACAGTTCGCGGCGCAGCACATGCGCTAAGCTGAACGGGAGGACCGCTGTCCTCGCGCTGACTTACCTTGACTGCACCGCTCGCCGCCATGTCGACTTCTTCTGCGTCTGCTTCGCCGCGCGACACCCGCCCAGGGCGGCTGCTCGTGCTCGACGACGAAGCCGAGATTCGCGGCATGCTGCAGCGCTTTCTCACGGCGCAGGGCTTCGAGGTGAGGGCAGTGCGCGACGCCGCGCAGCTCGAATCCAGTCTCGAACGCCATTCGTTCGACCTGCTCGTGCTCGACGTGATGATGCCAGGCGAAGACGGTCTGTCGATCTGTCAGCGGCTGCGTGCGCAGGGCCACACGATTCCGATCCTGATGCTCACTGCGCGCGGCGATCCGGTCGACCGGATCGTCGGTCTCGAGATGGGCGCCGACGACTATCTCGCGAAGCCGTTCGTCCCGAGCGAACTGGCGGCGCGGATTCGCGCGATGCTGCGTCGCCAGCGCTTCCTGCTGCAGGAGCGGACGCTGCGCGGCGAACTGCTCGCGGAAGCCGATGCGGGTGTGTTGCGGTTCGGCGCGTTCCGGCTCGATCTGAGCCGCGAAGAACTGTTTCGCGACAGCGAGCGCGTGCCGCTGGGTTTCGCCGAACTGCGACTGCTGTGCGCGCTCGCGAGCACGCCGAATCGCGCGGTGAGCCGGCTCAATCTGATCGAGCGTGCGCGCGGGCGCGGCTACGAAGCGAATTCGCGCAGCGTCGACGTGCAGGTGCTGCGCTTGAGGCAACTCGTCGAGGACGATGCGTCGGCGCCGCGCCATATCCGCACCGTGTGGGGGATCGGCTACATGCTGATCGCGGAGATCGAAGCGTGATGCGCCTCTGGCCGCGCTCGCTGTTCGGACGCAATATGCTGCTGCTGTTTGCGTTGATTGTCGCGGGTCAGCTTTGCACGATCGCGATCTATCTGGTGTTCGTCCAGCGTCCGCGGATCGACGATGCCGCAGCGGTGGAAGCCGCGCAGATCGGGGTGATCCAACGATTGCTGGTGGCGTTGCCGTCTGCGCAGCGGCAGAAGGTCCTGGCAGATCTGAACGGCGTACCCGACGATGCGTTGCCGCCAGGCGTGCAAGCCTCGCATCCGCCGTCGAGCTACGTCACGCGGCTTTTTTTC
>NZ_CAJPGQ010000062.1:0-32953 GCF_905339595.1 Burkholderia sp. BCC1977 | reverse complement strand
CCGCTTCAGCGGGGCTTTTTGTTTGTGCGCATCGGCCGCGCGCACGCGCCGCGGCCGGTGCCTGCACGCTTACAGGTAGCTGCAGACGTAGTCGAGCGTCTCGAGCACTTCGATGTCGAAGCGGCTCTTGCCCGGCACCGAGAACGATTCGCCGGCGCCGTAGGTTTGCCATTCGCTGCCGCCGTCGAGCTTCACGCGGCACTTGCCGGCCTGCACTTCCATCAATTCGGGTGCGTCCGTGCCGAAGTTGAGCGCGCACGGCAGGATCACGCCGAGCGTCTTGCGCGTGCCGTCCGGGAAGAGCACGGTATGCGACACGCACTTGCCGTCGAAATAGACGTTCGCGCGCTTGACGACCGATACGTTGTCGAATTGGGTTGCACTGGTCATGTGATGCCTCTGATTGCTGGATGCCGGATGGCATGTTGTTGGAAGCCGGCCGGGGCGGCAGGCCGGCCGCTATGATACCGGCTCGCGGCCGGCGGGCTGAAAGCCGGATCTGCCGAGGATGCGCGACAGATCGTCAGGATCACTACCTGATTCATTGCGTGATCCTGCATGCCACCGCTCATCGGAGCCCCTTGCGCCGCGCGGAATCGCGCAGGCAGTCGAGCAGCATCGACGCGGCCGGCGTGAGCGGGCTGTCGCGGCGCGTGACGACCTGGACGGATACGCCCGGCAGCCGCTCGCGGATCGGCAGCACCGCGAGCTGGTCGCGCGCCCACTCGCCCTGCAGCAATTGCTCGGGCATCGACGCGATCAGGTCGCAGCCCGTCATCAGGCTGTGCGCGAGCCCGAAGCTCGGGCATTCGACGACCCGCTGCGGCACCGGCAGCCCATAGGCGACGAACGAGTTGAACAGCACCTGGGTCGAGCTTTCGGGCGACGGATTCATCAGCCAGTCGGCCTCGACCAGATCGGCGAGCGACGTGGCCGACGCGAGCGGATGCCCCTTGCGCGCGACGATCAGCGATCGGCTCGCATAGAGTTCCGCGTGATCGAACTCGGCCGCCAGCAGTTCGGGCACGACGACGGCCACCGCGAAGTCGAGCGAGCCGTCGTGCAGCCGCGGCAGCGCGACGCCCGGAAACCCTTCGATCAGGTTGACGCGTGCGACCGGAAAGCGCCGCCGGAACGCGCGAAACGCATCGGGCAGGATCGTCACGGCGGCGGCCGGCGTGATCGCCGCCGCGACCGAGCCCGTCATCGCGCCCTGCGCCTGTTCGATGTCGTCGCGCGCTCGTTGCATCTCGGCGACGATCAGCCGCGCGCGCACCTGCAGCTGCTGGCCGAACGCGGTAAGCTGCACGCCGCGCGCGGTGCGCACGACGAGCGACACGCCGAGCGCGATCTCCAGCTCCTTGACCGCCTTCGTCAGCGCCGCCGGCGACACGTTCAGGCGCCGCGCGGCCGCGCGGATGCTCCCTTCGTCCGCGACGGTGACGAACGCTTTCAGCTGATGGTATTTCATGGCGGCATGCGTGATTCGTGGAAACCCCGTGCATCGCGACGCATGCCGGCTCAGGGTATTCCCGAGCGGCAACCGATGGTGTGCACCAAAGCAATTTATCAGCTTCTGGTACGCAAAAGAAATTTATATGCTTGTCCGTCATATGCGCGTCAAACGTCCCATCGGCCCCACAGGAGACACCATGCTGCAAGCCGCGAACCCCGTCATCCCCGGCATCGCCGCGATCGCCCCCGACCTGATCGACGTGCGCCGCCGCATTCACGCGCACCCGGAGCTCGCGTTCGAGGAAACGCTGACCAGCGACCTCGTCGCCGAGCTGCTCGCGGGCTGGGGCTATGAAGTGCATCGCGGCATCGGCAAGACGGGCGTCGTCGGCGTGCTGCGCGAAGGACAAGGCACGCGCACCGTCGGCCTGCGCGCCGACATGGACGCGCTGCCGCTCGCCGAAGCCACCGGCCTGCCGTACGCGAGCCGCCATGCGAACAAGATGCATGCATGCGGCCACGACGGCCACACGGCGATGCTGCTGTGCGCGGCGCGTCACCTCGCGGCCACGCGCCAGTTCTCCGGCACGCTGAACCTGATCTTCCAGCCCGCCGAGGAAAACTTCGGCGGCGCGAAATCGATGATGGATGACGGCCTGTTCGACCGCTTCCCGTGCGACGCGATCTTCGCGATCCACAACATGCCGGGCCGCGCCGCCGGCGACATGGCGTTCCGCACCGGCGCAGCGATGGCGTCGGCCGATCGCGTGACGATCACGCTGCGCGGTGTCGGCGGTCACGGCGCGATGCCGCACTTCGCGCGCGACCCGATGTCGGCCGCGGGCAGCATCATGGTCGCGTTGCAGACGATCGTCGCGCGCGAGGTCGATGCGCAGCATGCGGCCGTGATCACGGTCGGCAGCGTGCAGGCCGGCGAGACCTTCAACATCATTCCGGAAACCGTCGTGATGAAGCTGTCGGTGCGCGCGCTGAACGCCGACGTGCGCGCGCTGCTCGCGCGCCGCATCGAAGCGCTCGCGAAGGGCCAGGCGGAAAGCTTCGGTGTCACCGCGGAAGTGGATTACGACTACGGCTACCCGGTGCTCGTCAATCATCCCGAGCCGACCGCGTTCGCGGCCGACATCGCACGCCGGATGCTCGGCGCCGAGCGCGTCGAAACCGAAGCCGCGCCGCTGATGGGCAGCGAGGACTTCGCGTTCATGCTCGAAGCGCGCCCCGGCTGCTATGCGTTCATCGGCAACGGGATCGGCAGCAAGGGCGGCTGCATGGTGCACAACCCCGGCTACGACTTCAACGACGACATCCTCGCGATCGGCGCGAGCTACTGGGTCCGCGTCGCCGAAGCCTGGCTCGCGGCCTGACGGCCCTTCATCACGCAGTTCCGCGCTTAGCAGGGGAACCCCATGGAAACGTCCGCCCTTCCGTTCGCCGGCTCGCCGGCCGATGCCCGCGCCGCCGCGAAGAAACGCCGCCTGATCGCGGCCGCCGCGGTCGGCAACGCGCTCGAGTTCTACGACTTCACGGTCTACAGCTTCTTCGCAATCCTGATCGGCAAGCTGTTCTTTCCGGTGCACTCGTCGTTCGGGCAGCTGATGCTCGCGGTCGCGAGCTTCGGCGTCGGCTTCGTCACGCGCCCGCTCGGCGGGCTCGTGATCGGCATGTATGCCGACCGCGCCGGCCGCAAGAAGGCGATGATCCTGACGCTGCTGCTGATGGCGCTCGGCACCGCGACGATCGCGGTCGCGCCGACCTTCGCGCAGATCGGCATCGCCGCACCGCTGCTGCTCGTGCTCGCGCGCCTGCTGCAGGGGTTCGCATCGGGTGGCGAAGTGGGCGCGTCGACGACGTTGCTGCTCGAACAGGCGCCGCAGCACCGTCGCGGCTTCTACGCGTCGTTCCAGTTCTCGAGCCAGGGGCTCGCCGCGCTCGCGGGCGCGCTGACCGGCGTCGCGCTGACCTCGACGCTCAATGCCGCGCAACTCGAAAGCTGGGGCTGGCGCGTGCCGTTCATCATCGGCACGCTGTTCGTGCCGCTCGGCTACTGGCTGCGCCGCACCGTCGAGGAAGTGCCGGCCGCCGCGCCCGCCGCCGCGCACGCATCGGAAGAAAAAGTCGCATCGCTGCCGCTTGCCGCCGTGTTGCGCCATCACGGCAAGGCCGTGTTCGCGGGCCTCGGCGTGACGATCGGCGGCACGTCGATCCACTACATCATCGTGTTCTACATGGCGATCTACGGCGTGCAGGTGTTGCACCTGCCGACCTGGCTCTCGATGACGGCCGGCTGCGTCGCCGGCGCGATCCTGATGCTCGTGACGCCGATCGGCGGCCACCTGTCCGACGTCTACGGGCGCAACCGGATCGTCTGGTGGACGCGCATCATGCTGATGGTCGCGATCTATCCCGCGTTCATCGCACTGAACCGCTGGCCGGGCGCCACGTCGCTGCTGTCGATCATCGCCGCGCTGTCGACCGTGCATGCGATCAACATCGGCGCGACGGGCGCGATGCTTGGCGAACTGTTCCCGCGTGCGGTGCGGGCGACCGGCGGCGCGCTCGTGTACAGCGTGGGCGTGGCGATCTTTGGCGGCTTCGCTCAGTTCTTCGTGACGTGGCTGATCGCGGCGACCGGGAATCCGAATGCGCCTGCTTGGTATGCGATCGGTTGCGGCGTATTCACGCTGCTCGCCATTCGTTGCATGGACGAGAAGGCGGGGAAGGCGCTCGATTGAGCGGTGGCCGATTTGCGACGCACGACGCCGGTGAGACTGCGATGCGCTGGCGCGGGCCTTGCAACAGCTTCAGCAAAGACCGGCCGCTCGCATTGCTTCGATGCACGATGATGTGTCGCGGACTGAAGCGACCTTCCTCGACAGCATCGCGTCTGCGGACAGAAACTCGCTGAGCCGCCTGTCGAAGTGGAATGAAAACCTGATCAAGTCGACGGTGTTCCGGAAAGTCTCCCTGGGCAGGGTGCCCGTCACCGTCGACCACACGAAGCGCTTGATCAGGCGCATCGCTCTCACGCTGAACGAAACCTCCACCCGCAAGATCAGTGAACACTCGGCGAGCAGCGGATACATCCGCTGGTCGTACGCACCTTCGACGAGCCAACTGCCCTGTTCGCTGATCTTTTCGATGGCGAGGGCCATCGACTGGTCCGAGTTCTTCACATACTCCGTACCGCTCTTGTCCCAATAAACGTCGTCGAATTCATACGTGGCGATATTGAACTTGCGCGCCAATTCCCCGGCGATCGTCGTTTTCCCCGCGCCTGATGGACCTACAATGCAAACCTTCATGGTCCAGTCCCGGTTCACGTCTGTCAGAAAGCGATGAATCGCATGGCCGTCCTTCATCGCAGAATAGTCGGTCATAAACATCGGGCCACCTTCGACTTCGACCGGGTGGGACCGTTACGCACATTCATGTACCGACGCCCATGTGCGCGCATCGCGATGATCCAGCAAGCCACGTAAACGCAACAAGGCACGGGCCACCCTCACCCGTGCCTCGCGTGCGCGACGCCCCGCTCAGAACGTATGCATCATCCCCACATACGCGCCCGTCTGCGACTCGCCCGTCATCGGGCTCGTGCCCGACGTCGCGTCGCGCGGCGACGCCAGCAGCGAGAAGTTCGAGTTGCCGCCGTTGCGCACATACGCGACTGTCCCGTACAGGAACGTGCGTTTCGACAGGTTGTACGTGGTGCCGAGCACGTACATGATCGCGTGCCCCGACGGATCGTGCGACGCATCGCCGCCGCCGTCGCCGACCTTCACGTAGTAGCCGCCGCCCGTCACGGCCCACTGCGGCGTGGCCGTGTAAGTCGCACCGAGCCAGTAGTGATCCGCACGATCGGCGACGCCCGCCGGGCTGTCCGGCGCCTGATAGTGCGTATAGGCGCCCTGGATCTTGAACTTCGACACCTTCACGTTCGCGCCGACGAAATACTCGCGCGACGCCGTGAAGATGTTGCTGAACTTGCCGTTGTTGTCGCGCAGTTCGTCGTAGATGCCGCGCACGTCGAGCACCGCCGAGTGATACGACAGCATGATCCCGTCCGAGCGGCCGAAGTCGTCGGCCGCGCCGTAGTTGAAGCCGCGCGACTGGTTGCCGAACGCATATTGCGCCTGCACGTCGAAGCCGCCGATCACCGGGCTGTGATATTCGATGTTGTTGCTGCTCTGCTGCCAGTTGCGGCCGCGCACGAGCGATGCGGACGAAAACGCCTGCTGCACGAACGGATCGAATTCCCACACGCCGTCGCTGTCGATGAACAGGTTGCGGCCGGCCTGCAGCTGGCCCCACGTGTCGCTCTTCAACCCGACATACGCGCGGCGCGACCACATGCGTCCGCCGCCCGTCGTGCCGTTCATCACCTGGAACGCGGTTTCCAGGTTGAAGACCGTCGACATCCCGCCGCCGAGATCCTCGAAGCCCTTCAGGCCGAACATGCTGGTACCCCAGTCGCCGCCCTCCGCGCTCCAGCGCGTCGAACTGCCGTTGGCCGTCGCGATATGGTTCAGGTATTCGACGCCGCCGTCGATACGGCCGTACAGCGTCACGCTCGTCTGTGCGAACGCGGCCGCCGGTGCGGCGGCAGCGATCAGCCATGCGAAATGTTTGAGTCGCAAAATGATGCCCCCTCGAAGTCTCGACCGGCCGGCGCGCACCCGATGCACGCGCCGGAAGTCCGTTTACCCGCGATCGATCGAAAAACGCCCGGGGCCCGCCGCGCACAGCGCAAGCAGACCGCCCGAGATCGCGATGTTCTTGTAGAAATGAATCATGTTGTTGATCTGCTCGCCGCCCGTCATCGTCCAGTAGTGGTGGCCGATGATGCCGGTGCCGATCGTATACAGCGCCAGCAGCAACGCAAGCGGCCGCGTCTGGAAACCGACGAGAATCGCGATGCCGGCGAACAGCTCCATCACGACGGCGATCGCCGCCGAGATGATCGGCGCGGGCGCGCCCTCGCTTCCCATGAACGCGATCGTACCGGAGAAGTCAGCGATCTTCTTCCAGCCGAACATCACGAACAGGATCACGAGCAGGATTCGGGACAGCAGCAGCAGCACATCGCGCTGGGACGCGAGAAACGGTTGATTCGGTGTCATGGTGTGATCAACGAAAGCGATGCGCGAACCGCGCGCACCGGATTGCCCGTGAACCGGGACGGGCGACTGCCGTGCCGCCCGCCCCGCTCTGCAACAACCGGCATCGGGGCCCGCCCGATGTGCTGTGCTCCTCCTCTTGTCAGTGTTGCCCTGCTTCGTGCCGCGTCGCGCCTGGCGTCAACGCGCCTTCGCGACGTCCTGCTCGGTCACCTTCGCGGCCGGGTTGCCGAACTGGCCGGTCAGGTAGTTCGTCAGCGCGGCGATCTGCGCATCCGACAGCTCGTTGCGGAACGCGGGCATGCCGACGTCCTCGCTGCCGGCCTTGCGCTGCACGCCGTTCAGGATCACCTGCACCAGGTTCGCCGGATTCGACGCGCCCACCGTCGAGTTGTGGAACAGCGACGGGTAATAGCCGTCCGGCGTGCCCTTGCCCTGCATCTGGTGACAGGTCGCGCAATTGCCGAGATACAGCCGCGCCGGATCGATGCCCGACGACGCAAGCGCCACGCCGCGCAGCTTCAGGCCGTCTTCCGCCGGCTTGCCCCACGACGAGCGCGACTGCTTCGCGTCGCCGTTGGCGACGGCCGGCACCGTGCGGATGTACGTCGCGATCGCGCCGATGTCGGCGTCGGTCATCTTCGAGAAGCTGTGCTCGACCGCCTCGGCCATCGGGCCCGCCGCCTGCCCGACGCCCGGCACGCTGCCGGTACGCAGGTACTGGACGAGCTGCTGCTGCGTCCAGCCGCCGATGCCCGCGTTCGGGTCGGACGTGATGTTGTAGCCGTCCCAGCCCGCCAGCACCGAGCCCGACAGGAAGCTGCCGCCCGTCTCGTCGAGCGACTTCTCCTGCATCGCGATGCCGCGCGGCGTGTGACACGTGCTGCAGTGCGCGAGGCCCTGCACCAGGTACGCACCGCGGTTCCACTCGGCGCTCTGCGTTGGCTTCGGCTGGTACGCGCCGTCCTTCAGGAACAGCCAGTTCCAGATCTTCAGCGGCCAGCGCATGCTCAGCAGCGCGGGGATCTCGTTCTTCGGCGGCGCCTGCTTGACCGGCTCGACACCGTGCATGAAGTACGCGTAGAGCGCCTGCACGTCGTCGTCGTTGATCTTCGCGTACGACACGTACGGCATCGCCGGATACAGGTTGCCGCCGTTCTTCGACACGCCGTGACGCACCGCGCGCTCGAACTCGTCGAACGTCCAGTTGCCGATGCCGGTGTCCGGATCGGGCGTGATGTTGCTCGTATAGATCTTGCCGAGCATCGGGATCGGCATGCCGAGACCGCCGGCGAACGGCTTGCCGCCCTTCGCGGTGTGGCAGGCCATGCAGTCGCCCGCGACCGCGAGATATTCGCCACGCTTGACCTGCGCGGGATCGGCCGAATCGGCCGCGCGCACGAGGCCCGGCAGCGCGAGGCAGCCGGCGAGGAGGAAGGTGAGAGTAGATTTCCGCACGGTCAGACTTCCTTCTTCAGCGTGTCCGACATCCGCAGCGCCAGCGCCGCGATCGTCAGCGTCACGTTCACCGTACCGACGGTCGGCATCGTCGAGCTGCTCGAGATGAACAGGTTCGGATGGTCGAACGTGCGGCAGTCCTTGTCGACGACCGAGTCGCGTGCATCCGCGCCCATGATCGTCGCGCCCGTGATGTGGTTGTTCGGCGCGAACTCGTCGTTGAACACGACCTCCGTGCCGCCCAGCACCTTCGCGGCGGTCGCATAGACCTCGCGCGTGTGCACGGCGCCGCGCTTCACGTAGTCGTCGATCGCATACGTGATTTCCGGGCGCGGAATGCCGACGGCGTCGGTCGCCGTCTTGCTCGGCACGATGCGGTTCTCGGGCTGCGGCAGGATTTCGTGGAAGCAGTCGAACTGCACGTAGCGCGCGGAACGGTCGCGGATCTGCGCGTCGAGCTCGTCGGACTTCATCAGCTTGCCGGCCTTGAAGATCTTCTGCGTCTCCTGGTTGATCCGCGACATGTTCGACAGGTGGATCTTCTTCGCGGCTTCGGTCGCGCGGAACGGGCCGTCGCGGAAACCGATCAGCGACGTCATCTCCTGCGGGCCGCGGCCCGGCCACAGCTTCTCGTTCGCGTAGAACGACACGCCGGTGCCCGGGTGGTCCATCAGGTTGCGCCCGACCATGTCCGAGCTGTTCGCGACACCGTTCGGGAAATCGCGGTTCGCGGACATCAGCAGGATCTTCGGCGTCTCGATGCCGTTCGCGGCCACCACGAAGTACTTGCCCTCGACGCGATGGTCGGCACCGGTCTTGTCCTTGTAGATCGCGGCGGTGATGCGCTTGTCCGGCCCGGTCTCGAGCTTGTGGACGACCGCGCTGTCGATCAGTTTCGCGCCGGCCTGCTCGGCCTTCTCGACATGCACGATGCCGTTGTACATCGCGCCGATCGGGCAGATCGGCATGCAGTTGTTGTTCCCGCAACAAGTCGGCCGGCCGTCGTACGGACGGCTGTTGCGCGCGACCGGCTCGGTCACCACATGGAACTTCGGGTCATAGCCGTTGAGCGCGCGCTTGATCGTCTGCTCGTTGAACGACAACGGCAGCGGCGGCATCGGGTACGGCTCCTTGCGCGGCGAGTACAGGTCTTCCTCGGGGCCCGGGCCCCACACGCCGAGCTCTTCCTCGGCGCGCTGGTAGTAATGCTCGAGGTCGTCGTACTGGATCGGCCAGTCGCGGCCGACGCCGTACACGGTCTTCATCTTGAAGTCGTTCGGGATGAAGCGCCACGCCGACGCGGCCCAGTGCCACGTCGTGCCGCCCACCGCGCGGATGTACTGCGAGTTGAACTTGTGCTCGCCCTTCAGGACCAGATAGTCGTTCGGCGGGCCGTATTCCGGATGCGGCGCCCACGGGCTCGACGGGTACGGCGCCATGAAGTCCGTCTTGTCGGCCTGGTTGCGGAAGCGTTCGACGATTTCCCAGCGCGGCATGCGCGGGCCTGCCTCGAGCAGGATCACCGACTTGCCGGCCATCGCCAACTGGTGCGCGACGATCGCGCCCGCGACACCGGACCCGACGACCACGACGTCGGCTTTTTGCGTATCGGTATCGGCCATCAGGCTTGCCTCTCGATCGGTTTTTCGGCCCAGAAGCCGGGTTTGTTGGGGCAATACGAAGGAATCACGAGCGTGTCGGACACGACGCTGAACATTAATGCTTCTTCGTACGTAATCACGACGTTGTCGACGATGCCGAGATACCAGGCTTCGAGAATCGACAGCGCGGACGCCTGCTGATCGGGATTCAATGAACCGGACGCAAGCGCGCCGGCGAGTTGCGACAGACCGTCGGCCGTCTTGAACGAACCCTTCTGCAAGGCCTGCAGGAAGCGTTCGCCGAGCACGCGGCTCAGCCCCTTCTTGCCTGTCAGTGCTTCGGAGAGCGTCATGAACGTATCGAGCGGCGCAGTGCCGGGGTTGTCGGCCAGGGCCCGCAACGCCAGCGAACCCGTGAGGCCCGCCGCCGTCAGCGCCAGTGCGCCCTGCAGCCATTGACGCCGCGTGATGCCGGATGCGGCTGCGTCGCGATCGCGACGCGAGTGGGGTGTGTTGTCGTTGTGCATGTTTCCTTCTCTCGAACACCGGATTCGGGAAAACCACGCTTGATATTTCTCAAACTTTCGCGCGGCCCTGAAATGTACGCGCACTAATCGGATCGGACAATGCTTTTATAGTCCATTAAATGTTCCGCAATCCGAGACAATCGACATTTCGCGGCATCTTTGTGTCGTCGACGCGACAATTCTGCATCGGGATGCCCGTGTGTCGCAAGCCGGCGACGCGCCGCCTCCCCTCATCCGCTCGCATGCGCGTCGGTTAGAATCCGGTGCAATCAAACAGAAAGCTTCCCTCCGAGGGCATCGAGCGATGAAGCAGCACGACACACACAACAACACGAATCGTAATCAATCCAGTCACGCCACACGGCTGCTCTGGCGCATCGGCGCGGTGGCGGTGCTCGGCGGCGCCGCCGCACTGTCGCTGCATGCGGGCGCGGCACGCACCGTGAGCGTGTCGCCGCAAGGCACGGTCACCGAAGTCCGGCAAAGCGTCGTCAAGTTCGACGAACCGATGGTCGCGTTCGGTTCGGCATCCGCGCCGAGTCCCGCGCGCATGACCTGCAACGATTCCACGGCCGCACGCGGCCAGGGTCACTGGCTCGACGACAAGACCTGGGTCTACGATTTCGAGAACGACCTGCCGCCGGGCGTGCGCTGCTCGGTCGCGCTCAACGACACGCTGCGCTCGGTCGCCGGCAATGCGGTCAGCGGCCCGCGCCGCTTCACGTTTCAAACCGGCGGCCCGTTCCCGGTGACGGTGCGCCCCGGCTCGCGCGAGATCGAGGAGCGCCAGGTCTTCGTGCTGAAGCTCAACGGCCCGGCCGAGCCGCGCTCCGCGCTCGCGAACATCTGGTGCGAAGCGGCCGGCATCGGCAACCGCATCCCCGTCACCGCGGCCGACGACGATACGCGTAACGCGCTGCTCGACCACTTCGGGCTGAAGAAGGACGCCGCGCGCGTGCTGACGCTGTCGTGCGCGCAGGCGCTGCCCGCAAGCGCGAAGATGCAGCTCGTCTACGGCCGGGGCGTCGCGAGCCCGAGCGGCATCGCGAACGACACCGAGCGCCGCTTCGACTTCACGGTGCGCGCACCGTTCGCCGCGAGCTTCTCGTGCGAGCGCGAGAACGCGAAGGCGCCCTGCACGCCGCTGCGTCCGCTGACGCTGTCGTTCAATGCACCGATCTCGCGCAAGAACGCCGAGGCGATCAAGCTGCGCGGTCCTGACGGTTCGCTTTCGCCGACCTTCGCGGCCGACGACCACGGCGACGAAGTGACGACCGTCACGTTCACCCCGCCGCTGCCCGCGCAGGCGAACCTGACGATCGAGCTGCCGTCCGGCCTGCGCGACGTGACCGACCGCCCGCTCTCGAACGCCGACCTGTTCCCGCTCGCGACGCGCACCGCGCCGATGCCGCCGCTCGCGAAATTCTCGTCGGGCACCTTCGGCATCGTCGAGCGCTTCGCCGAACCCGATACGCCCGCGCTCGTGCCCGTCACGCTGCGCAACGTCGAGGCCGACCTGCACATCGCGGGCCTCAACACGAGCGGCGCGCAATTCGCGAACCTGAAGGTCGACGACGACACCGCGATCCGTCAATGGATGCGTACCGTCGAGCGCTTCGACAACTGGTCGATGACGGCCGGCACGATCGACGAGCGCGTCCCGGGCCTGCTCCGGCGCAAGGGCCAGCACCCTGTCTACGTGCCGCTCGAGGCCGGCGAGAAGATGCCCGCGCCGCAGAACCGCCGCATCGACGTGCGCTCGCTGTCGCTGCTCGCCGGCGAACCGGGTGCGCAGGCGCTGACGCTGCCGAAGGCCGATCCGAAGGCGCTGCGCCCGTTCGAGGTCGTCGGCGTGCCGATCGAAAAACCCGGCTTCTACGTGCTCGAACTCGCGTCGCCCGCGCTCGGCCGCTCGCTGCTCGCGAAGCCGTCGAGCATGTACGTGCGCACCGCCGTGCTCGTCACGAACCTCGGCGTGCATCTGAAACAGGGCCGCGAGAACAACCTCGTGTGGGTCACGACGCTCGACAAGGGCAAGCCCGTGCCGAACGCGCGGATCCGCGTGTCGGATTGCAACGGCGACGAGATCGCGTCCGGCAAGACCGATACGCAAGGCCTGCTGAAGATCGACGGTCCGTTCGAGCCCAGGCATGAATGCAGCCAGTCGGAACGCTTCGACGACTATTTCGTGTCGGCGCGCGTCGACGATCCGAAGACGGGCCCCGACATGGCGTTCGTCAGCTCGAACTGGAACCGCGGGATCGAGTCGTGGCGCTTCAACGTGCCGACCGACACCGACAGCGCGCCGACCGTGCGTGCGCACACCGTTTTCGACCGCACGCTGCTGCGGGCCGGCGAAACCGTGTCGATGAAGCACTTTCTGCGCACCGAAACGCTGCAGAGCCTCGCGTTCCCGGCGCAATACCCGACGCGCGTGACGATCCGCCATCTCGGCTCCGACCAGACCTACAAGCTCCCGCTCACGTGGTCGGCCGACCACAGCGCGGACACGCGGTTCGCGCTGCCGCCCGCGGCGAAGCTCGGCGAATACAGCGTGTCGCTCGAAGGCGGCCCGGACGATGCGCCGACCGCCAGCTACTACAGCGGCAGCTTCCGTGTCGAGGCGTTCCGCCTGCCGGTGCTCAAGGGGACGATCAGCGCGCGCGACGCTCAGAAGAGCCCGCTCGTCGCCGTCAAGGAAGCACCGCTCGCGGTGCAGATCGACTACGTGTCGGGCGGCGGCGCATCGAACCTGCCGGTGCAGGTGTCGGCGCTGATGAAGTGGGCGTCGCCGCCGTTCGCGGATCGCTTCGAGGACTTCAGCTTCACCCCCTATCGTCCGGAGCGCAGCGACGGCAACGCCGACGACGATGCGCAGGACGGCGACAACGCATCGGCCGCGAACAACGATCCGGACGCGACCAGGCTGATCGCGGACAAGCTGCCGCTGACGCTCGACCGCAACGGCGCGGGTTCCGTCACGCTCAAGGGCCTGCCCGACGTCGACGCGCCGAAGCGCATCGCGCTCGAGGCGACGTTCGCGGACCCGAACGGCGAAGTGCAGACGATCCGCGGCGACACGATCCTGTGGCCCGCCGCGGTGGTGGCCGGCATCAAGGCCGGCCGCTGGGTGTCGGTCGGCCAGCGCGTGCCGGTGCAGGCGCTCGCGGTCGACCTGCAGGGCAAGCCGCGTGGCTCGGTGTCGATCGAGATCAAGGGTATCGCGCACGTCACGACGTCGTCGCGCAAGCGGATGGTCGGCGGCTTCTATGCCTACGACAACAAGAGCGACACGCGCGACCTCGGCGTGCTGTGCTCGGGCAAGACCGACGACAAGGGCCGCATGGCCTGCGACGCGACGCTCGAACAGGCCGGCAACGTGCAGCTGATCGCGGTCGCGAAGGACGGCGACGGCCGCACGTCGAATGCATCGACGTCCGTCTGGGTCACGCGCGAGGACCAACTCTGGTTCGGCGGCGACAACACCGACCGGATCGACGTGATCCCGGAGAAAACGGCCTACGAGCCGGGCGAAACGGCCCGCTTCCAGGTACGCATGCCGTTCCGCTACGCCACCGCCCTCGTCGCGGTCGAACGCGGCGGCGTGATGGAAACGCACATCGTCGAACTGAACGGCAAGAACCCGACCGTCGACCTGAAGGTCGGCGAATCGTGGGGGCCGAACGTGTACGTGTCGGTGCTCGCGTTGCGCGGCCGGATTCGCGAAGTGCCGTGGTACTCCTTCTTCACGTGGGGCTGGAAGGCGCCGGTCGAATGGGCCCGCGCGTTCTGGCGCGAAGGCCGTCACCACGAAGCGCCGACCGCGTTCGTCGACCTGTCGAAACCGGCGTTCCGCTACGGCCTCGGCGAGATCAAGGTCGGCACGGGCGTGCATCGTCTCGGCGTGACCGTGACGACCGACGCGACGCGCTACACGGTGCGCGGCAAGGCGCAGGCGCACGTGAAGGTCACGCTGCCGAACGGCCAGCCCGCGCCGGCCGGCACGCAGATCGCGGTCGCGGCCGTCGACGAGGCGCTGCTCGAGCTGATGCCGAACAACAGCTGGGACCTGCTCGGCGCGATGCTGCAGCGACGCGCGTACGGCGTCGAGACGGCCACCGCGCAGATGGAAATCGTCGGCCGCCGCCACTTCGGCCGCAAGGCCGTGCCGGCCGGCGGCGGCGGCGGCAGCGCGCCGACGCGCGAGCTGTTCGACACGCTGCTGCTGTGGAATCCGCGCGTGACCCTCGACGCGAACGGCAGCGCGACCGTCGAGGTGCCGCTGAACGACGCGCTCACCCGCTTCCGGATCGTCGCGGTCGCGGCGGTCGGCCCCGACCGCTTCGGCACCGGCAGCACGTCGATTCGCAGCACGCAGGACCTGCAACTGATCTCCGGCCTGCCGCCGCTCGTGCGCGAAGGCGATGCGTTCCGCGCGCAAGTCACGCTGCGCAACACGACCGACCGCGCGATGCAGGTCGTCGTGACGCCGCGCGTGACGGGCCTCGACGTCGCGCCGCAATCCGTGTCGCTCGCGGCCAACGCGGCCACCGAGGTCGCGTGGACGATCACCGTGCCCGAGCAGGCGCTCGACGCGGCCGGCGCGCTGAACTGGCGCATCGAGGCGGCCGAGCAAGGCGGCAAGCGCGCGGCCGACGCGCTGGCCGTCGCGCAGAAGGTCGTGCCCGCGCTGCCGGTCACCGTGCAGCAGGCCACGCTCACGCAGGTCGACGGCACGCTGACGGTGCCCGTGGCGGCCCCGGCCGGCGCCGTCAACAACGCACAGGGCGCGCCGCGCGGCGGCATTGCCGTGTCGCTGCAGTCGAAGCTCGCGGACGGCCTGCCCGGCGTGCGGCGCTGGTTCGAGCGCTATCCGTACCGCTGCCTCGAACAGCAGACGTCGCGCGCGATCGGCCTGCACGACGCCGCGCAATGGCAGGCGCTGGTTGCCCGCATGCCGGTCTACCTCGACAGCGACGGACTCGCGAGCTACTTCCCGCCGTCGTCCGACGATGCGCACTACGGCAGCCCGACGCTGTCGTCTTATCTACTGGTGGTGGCCGACGAGGCCAGCCGCCTCGACCCGCGCTTCGCGCTGCCGGAAGACCTGCGCACGCAGCTCGAGGCCGGGCTCGCGCGCTTCGTCGACGGCCGCATCGAGCGCAACGCGTGGGCGCCGCGCAAGGACCGCGACCTGCGCAAGCTCGCCGCGATCGAGGCGCTGTCGCGTCATGGCGCAGCGCAGGGCCGCATGCTCGGCTCGATCGAGATCGCGCCGAACCAGTGGCCGACGTCGGCGGTGATCGACTATCACGCGATCCTCACGCGCGTGAAGGACATCCCGCAGCGCGACGAGAAACGCGCGCAGGTCGAGCAGATCCTGCGCGCGCGCCTCACCTACCAGGGTACGCAGCTCGTGTTCTCGACCGCGCGCGACGACGACCTGTGGTGGCTGATGACGAGCAACGAGACCAATGCCGCGCGGCTCGCGCTGGAATTCGCGGGCGACCCGGCGTGGAAGGACGAGATGCCGCGCGTGGCGACCGGCCTGCTCGCGCTGCAACGCCAGGGCGCATGGCAGACGACGACGTCGAACGCACTCGGCCAGCTCGCGATCGAGCGCTTCTCGCGCACCTACGAGAGCGTGCCTGTGGCCGGCACGACGAAGGTCGCGCTCGGCGGCAACGAGCGTGCGATCGCGTGGTCGCAAGCGCCGGCGCCGGCGCCCGCCGATGCACCCGCGTCGGCCACCGCGGCGACCCGCGCCGCCGCCGCGCGCAGCGTGCTGATGCCGTGGCCGCGTGCGGCGCAGGCGCCGGCCACGCTGTCCGTCACGCAGGACGGCACGGGCCGCCCGTGGGCGACCGTGGAAAGCCTCGCGGCCGTGCCGCTGCGCGCGCCGTTCGCGGCCGGCTACCGGATCACGAAGACCGTCACGCCCGTGTCGCCGGCCGTCAAGGGCGTGCTGACGCGCGGCGACGTCGTACGCGTGCATCTCGACATCGATGCGCAGAGCGACATGACGTGGGTCGTGGTCAACGATCCGATCCCGTCCGGCGCGACGATCCTCGGCTCGGGCCTCGGCCGCGACTCGGAAGCCGCGACGCAGGGCGAGAAATCCCCGGACGGCGCATGGCCGGCGTTCATCGAACGCGACTTCGACGGCTACCGCGCGTATTACGACTATTTGCCGAAGGGCAAACTGTCGGTCGAATACACGGTGCGGCTGAACAACGTCGGTACCTTCGGGCTGCCGCCGACGCGCGTCGAGGCGCTGTACGCACCGTCCGTGTACGGCCTGTGGCCGAACCCGCCGATGACCGTGAAGCCGGCCGACGCGGGCAAGTAACGAGACCGTGATGATCGATCGTGGATTGCCGCGGCCGGCCCGTTTCGCCGGCCGCGTATTCGTCGCCGTCGTGCTCGCCGCGCCGCTCGTCGCGCACGCGCTGCCCGGCTACGACGACGTGCACCGCAACTGGCGCAGTTCCGACTGGGTGCTGCTCGCGCGCGACGGCACACCGCTGCAGCGCACGCGCGTCGACCTCACCGAGCGGCGCGGCGAGTGGGTGTCGCTCGCCGACGTGTCGCCCGCGTTCCGCGAGGCGATCGTCGTGTCCGAGGACAAGCGCTTCTACGCGCACAGCGGCGTCGACTGGCGCGGGATCGCCGGCGCGGCGTGGGGCAACCTGTGGAACGAGCGCACGCGCGGCGCGTCGACCGTGACGATGCAGCTCGCCGGGCTGCTCAGCGATTCGCCGCGCCGCTCGGGCCAGCGCTCGCTCCCGCAGAAGGCCACGCAGGCGATGAACGCGCTGCTGCTCGAACGCGGCTGGCGCAAGGACCAGATCCTCGAGGCCTACCTGAATCTCGTGCCGTTCCGCGGCGAGACGGTCGGGCTCGCCGCGCTGTCGCAGGTGCTGTTCGGCAAGGCGCCGTCCGGCCTCGACGCGCGGGAGGCCGCGATCGCCGCGGCGCTCGTGCGTGCCCCCAACGCGGCGAGCGCGAAGGTCGCCGAGCGGGCGTGCCGGATCCTGCGCGACATGCACGCGGAGCAAGCGTGCGCGTCGCTCGACGGCTACGTGCAGCTCGTGATCGCCCGCCCGGCCAGCGCGGTGCGCGACGACGGCGCCGCCCTTGCCCCGCACTTCGCGCGCCGCATCGCGGCCGAGGTCAAGCCGGTTGCCGGCGCGCAGGTGCGCACGACGCTCGATGCGCCGCTGCAACGTTTCGCGCGCGACACGCTCACACGCGCGCTGACCGAGCTCAACGCGCCCGCGCACCGGCGCAACGTGCAGGACGGCGCGGTCGTCGTGATCGACAACGCGACCGGCGAGATTCGCGCGTGGGTCGGTTCGTCGGGTGCATTGTCGAGCGCGCGCGACGTCGACGCCGTGCTCGCGCCGCGCCAGGCCGGCTCGACGCTCAAGCCGTTCCTCTATGCGCAGGCGATCGACGAGAAACGGCTGACGGCCGCATCGCTGCTCGATGATGCGCCGATCAACCTCGCGGCCGGCGGCGGTCTCTACATTCCGCAGAACTACGACAAGGATTTCAAGGGCTGGGTGAGCGTGCGCAGCGCGCTCGGCGGCTCGCTGAACGTGCCGGCGGTGCGCACGCTCGTGCTCGTCACGCCGCATCGTTTCGCGCGCACGCTGACCGCGCTGGGCCTGCCGCTCGCGCAGGAAGGCGACTACTACGGCTTCAGCCTCGCGCTCGGCAGCGCGGACGTCACGCTGCTGTCGCTGACCAACGCGTATCGCGCGCTCGCGAACGGCGGCGTCGCGCGCCAGGTCGTCGACCTGCCCGCGCCGCCGCCCGCTGCCGGCGCATCGGCACCGCGGCAGGCGGACAACGGCACGCGGGTGTTCAGCGAAGCGGCCAGCTTCGTCGTCACCGACATCCTCTCCGACAACAACGCACGCGTACGCACGTTCGGCTTCGACAACCCGCTCGCGACGCGCTTCTTCTCGGCCGTGAAGACCGGCACGAGCAAGGACATGCGCGACAACTGGACGGTCGGCTTCACGTCGCGCCATACGGTCGGCGTGTGGGTCGGCAATGCGGACGGCTCGCCGATGTGGGACGTGTCGGGGGTCACGGGCGCGTCGCCGGTGTGGTCGGCCGTCGTCGGCTACCTGCACCGCGACCTGCCGAGCCGCGCGCCGCGTCCGCCGGCCGGTGTGGAATCCCGCCGCATCGCGTTCGAGCGCGACGTCGAGCCGGCACGCAACGAGTGGTTCGTCGCGGGCACGGCGCTCGACACGATCCGGCTCGCGGCGCCCGTCACGCCGGGCAAGGACGGCGCGCGCGCACCGCTGACGATCGGCGCGCCGACCGACGGCACGATCTTCGCGATCGATCCGGACATTCCGCCGAAGAACCAGCGGATCTGGTTCGAGCGGTCGTCCGGGCGCGCCGCGCGGTTCGCGTGGCGGCTCGACGACAAGGTGATCGGCCACGCCGACCGCATCGCGTGGATGCCCTGGCCGGGCCGGCATCGGCTCGAACTCGTCGACGCGCGCGGCAACGTCGCCGATGCGATCGGCTTCGAGGTGCGCGGCGCGTTCGCGAAGCCGGTCGCGCGCAAGCCCTGAGCGACCGGGCAGGCCGCTTACTGGCCGGCTGCGTTCGCCTTCAGCGGCTGCACGGAGAAGTCGACGACGGGTGCGGTCGAGATCGCGGCTTCGTTCGCGACACTGAAGTTCGGACGCGGCTGGTAGCCGAAGATCCGCGCGATCACGACGCCGGGGAACTGGCGAATCCGCACGTTGTACTGCTGCACCGTCTTGATATAGCGGCCGCGCGCAACCGCGATGCGGTTTTCGGTACCCTCGAGCTGCGTCTGCAGATCGCGGAACGCCTCGTTCGCCTTCAGTTCCGGATAGCGCTCCGACACCACCATCAGCCGGCTCAGCGCGCCCGACAACTCACCCTGGCGTTGATCGAACGCCGCCAGCGCGGCGGGATCCTTCGCCATCTCCGGCGTCATCTGCACGCTGCCCACGCGCGCGCGGGCCGACGCGACTTCGGTCAGCACACGCGCCTCGTGCGACGCGTAGCCCTTCACCGACGCCGCGAGGTTCGGCACGAGATCGGCACGACGCTGATACTGGTTCAGCACCTCGGACCACGCCGCGTCGACGTCCTCATCCGACGACTGGATCGCGTTGTAGCCGCAACCGGCGAGCGGCGCGAGCACGCAGCACACGAGCAGGATTCGAAACCATTTCATTGTTTGTGACTTCCGGTTGAACGCTCCGGCCGGAGCGGTAAGTTGAAAAGAAACGTGCAGGCACGCGCACGGCGCGCGGCGGCTACCAGCGCCCCGATGCCCCGCCGCCGCCGCTCGAGCCGCCACCGCCGGTGAACGAATCGGACGAACTGGAACCGGAACTGGAAGAGCTCGAGCCGGACGACGGCCATTTGAATCCCGACGACGACGAAGAGGACGACGCGCTTCCGCCCGTCAGTTTGTTGATGATCCCCAGAATCGCCGTCACCGCGATGAAAACCGTCACCAGGACCTCGCCGGGCGAAAACCCCATCAGATGCCCGATCCCGATCAGCGCCAGCAACGTCCCGCCGACGATCGCCGTGTACTTGCGGATGCGTGCGGAGCGAACGACACCGATGCCGAGCAGCCACGCGCCGACACCCAAGCTCGTCGCAACGAGCGCCAGCGCGCCCAGCATCGCTTCGGCGTCGCCTTTGAAGATCGCGCCGACCGGCAGCATCGCAACCGGCACGATCGTCGCGACGAGAAAGCTGACCGGCAGCATCACCTGCCAGCGCAGCTTGCGCCATTCGGTGACGGCACCCAGCGCGACGCCGGTCAGCCCGAGCAGCAACCAGAACATGAAACTCCCCGCGTCGACCGGAGGTTCGTCCGGCAGGCCGTTCGACAGCCGCCTTGCATCGTGGGACGTCGCGCGCCGCGCGTCCTCGTCGGGCAGCGCGCTGTCCGAAATCGCCATTTCCGGCGGCGTCATCTCGCGCACCAGCGCGTCGACCGCATCGCTGACGCCGGCTGCGATACGCTTCTCGCGAAATGCCGGCACGATGCGCTCGCGGATGATCCGCCCGGCGACGATGTCCGGAATCGCGCCTTCAAGGCCATATCCGACCTCGATCCGCACCGTGCGATCGTTCAGTGCGGCGACGAGCAGCAGACCGTTGTCGATCTTGCTCTCGCCGAGACGCCATTTCTCGAACACCTTGGTCGCGAACTGTTCGATGCTCGCGTGACCGGTCGAGCCGACCAGCAGGATCGCCATCTGCACGCCGAGCCGGTGCTCGAGATCGGCGAGACGGTCGGTCAGTTCGGATGCACACGCGGCACTCAGCACACCCGTCGTGTCGGTCACGCGGCCCTTCAGCGGCGGCGCCGCTTCGGGATCGTCGGCGACGGGATAGGAAGCGGCGGTCGCCACGTCCGTGCAGACCGACGGCGCGCCGGCCGCCAACGGGATCGCACCGGCGCCGGCGCTGGCCGGCGCGGCGAAGGCCGGGGCGCAAAGGAACGCCGCGCCGGCCAGCAGCGCGGCAGCCACCGCCGCCTTGCCGATGCCGGCCTTGCCGCGCAAGCGCGCGGGGCGCAGCGGGTTGCGGGCCGTGCATGCCATCGATGCCGGATCGCCCTCGCCATCCGGGCAGCATGACCGCCCCGTCAGTCGTTTCAGGTTCATGTCGGAAACGACGCACCGGTTCCGTCGGGAACGGCGCGTTCTCTCGTCGTTTTTTAATCGTCCCGCAGCATAACCAATTGCGGAGGGAATCGAAAGGTTCCGGACCCGGTGCCGGTTGTGCCCGTGCCGCATGCCGTTCGCGGCGGGCAAACCTGGCCAAACGTGCCGGCCGGCACGCTCTGCCGCGTCCCGTCGGGAAAACGGGCAAGCACCGCCGGGATTCGAGACCTAGAATATGAACGGCACCGCCCTTCCGGCGCCCACCGGTTGCCCCACCCGCCCAAAGGCCCGCGACCATGAACCTTCGCCACCCGCGCTTCCTCCGCCCCGCGCTGGGCACCGCCTGCATCGCCACCCTCGCGGCGCTGGCGGGCTGCAACGGCGACGCCTGCTTCGGCGTCGATGTCTGCTTCAACAACGCCAACACGCAGACCGTCGCGCTGTCCGGCACGGCCGCCACGGGCTCCGCGCTCGCGAGCGCGTCGGTGACGGTCAGTTGCGCGCAAGGCTCGGCAACGACGCTGACCGACGGCGGCGGCAACTACCGCGTGACGGTCAACGCGGTGCTGCCGTGCGTGATCACCGTCGCATCGGGCGGCACGAGCCTGCATTCGCTCGCCTACGCGGGCGGCACCTTCAACACGACGCCCGAAACCGAGCTGATGCTCGTCTATCTCGCCGCGCAGCTCGGGACGAACACGGCCGGGCTGATCGGCAATTTTCAGGGGAATGCGCACTTCCAGCAGGTGATGGACAGCCCGAACACGGTGCAGGCCGCGCAATCGGCGGTGGTGACGAATCTGCAGCAGCACTATTCGGTCGCGCTGTCGACACCGGCCTTCCTGACGACGCCGTTCGTGGTCGGCCAACCGGGTGTCGACAGCGACCTCGCCGCGCTGGCCAAGGCCGGCGCGATCGACGCGAACGGGATGCCGGATCCGGCCGCGGTTTCGCTGCTGGCGCAGGCGGGCGCGGCGCAACCGCTGTGATGGGCCCTGTTCAGCAGCATCAGGCTCATGACTTGGTCGAAGGCGGTGTGTTGCCGGGCAGCGCAGCCGGCAACCGCGCTCGCCCGCGTTGCCGCCGCCCGACCGGAACGTTGTGCGTCACGCGGCTTCCCCGCGCCCGCACGCGACGCTCGCGGCCTGCTGCTGCGTCAGGTAGCGCAGCAGCTTCGTCACCATCCACACGACGATGAACGACAGCGCGACGAAGAACACCGCGAGCGGCGTCAGCACCTGCACCGACACGAAGCCGGCGAGGCCCATCATCGCGGACGACACGAGCAGCAGCGCGCACCCGAGGATCGCGCTCGTCAGCCCCGCGATATGCGGAAACAGCGAATTGCCCTTGGCCATCAGCGTCGGGTACATCGCCCCCGCGCAGAAGCCCATCACGAGCACCGGCGTCGCGAGCGTCCATACGCGCAGGCCGACGGTCAGCGCCAGCACCAGCATCGCAACCGCCGCGATCGCCATCACACGAGCGCCGAGGCGCAGCCGCTGCTCGGCGCTCGGCAGCCCGCGCCCGTGAATCCGGTTCGACAGCCCGCCGAGGAAATACATCAGCCCGATCCCGAGCGCGAGATAGCCGAAGAAGGTCGGCGGCTTGTGCAGCGTGGTCTGCACCATGAACGGCCCGACGATGTTGAACACCAGCAGGATGCTGTAGCACAGCCCCTGCGCGAGGAAGCAGCTCTGGAACACCGGGCTCGCGAGCACCTTGCCCGCGTTCGCCATCAGCGTGCGCGGCTCGAGATGGACCGGTTTCGGCAAGGTCTCCCGATAGCGCCACAGCAGCGCCCACATCACCAGCGAATACACCAGCAGGAACACCAGGCACGCGCGCCAGCCGAACCATTCCTGCAGGTGCGCGCCGATCACCGGCGCGATGATCGGCGCGAGCCCCCATGCGATCGACATATAGGTAAACGCATGCATCAGCGCCTGGCCCGAGAACGAGTCGGTGATGATCGCCTTCGCGAGCAGGTTCGTGGTCGCGATCCCGAAGCCCTGCAGGCAGCGCGCCAGCACGAACGTCTCCAGGTTCGGCGCGCCGAGCGACAGCAGGCAGCCGATCGTGTAGATGACGAGCCCGAACGCGAGCACGCGCTTGCGCCCGTATGCATCGGCGATCGGGCCGAAGATCAGTTGGCCGAGCGCATAGGCGGCCATGTAGCCGGAGACGCTCGACTGGATCGCCTGCGGCGTGGTCGCGAACGAACGCGCCATGTCGGGCAGAGCGGGCACGTAGATGTCGATCGCGAGCTGGCCGGCGGACGCGAACAGGCAAATCAGGAACAACAGGAAGCGCGGCGAGTTCGATTCGCGCGCGGGAGTGAGCGAGACGTTCATGACAACCGGGAAGGATTCGGACGGCGGCGACACGCGCCGTACTGTTCGAATGTCGAACAACGGTGCGCGGCGAAGTGCATATTGTGCCTGTTGTTGCGCCGCTCGACCGGAATCCCATGGCATGGGCGAGGTTGAATGCCGGGTCGTGCCGAATCAGGTCTTCTCGTCTTCGATCTCGAACCGATACCCGACACCGTAGATCGAGCGGATGAAGTCCTGGTCGGGACGTACCGCCTGCAGCTTGCGCCGCAGATTCTTGACGTGGCTGTCGACGGTGCGATCCGTCACGATCCGATTGTCGTCGTAGAGCCCGCGCAGCAACTGATCGCGCGGAAAGATGTGCCCCGGCGTCGATTGCAGCAGCGAAAGCAGCCGCAATTCGACCGGCGTCAGGTTCAGGTTCGTGCCGTCGAGCCGCGCGACATGCTGTTCGAGATCGACGACGAACGGCTGCGGCGGACCGGGCCGCGGTCGGTTCGCCGGGTTGACACGCCGGAGGATCGCCCTGACGCGCGCAACGACCTCGCGCGGGCTGAACGGCTTGCAGACATAGTCGTCCGCGCCCAGTTCGAGGCCGAGCAGCCGGTCGATCTCGTCGAGGCGTGCGGTCTGGATGATGATCGGCACCAACGAAAACGTGCGCAGCTCGCGGCAAATGTCGAAGCCGCCGCGACCGGGCAGCGTCAGGTCGAGCAGAATCAGCGCCGGCTCGTTCTGCCGCACGTACGGCACGACCTGGCGTCCGTCGGAGAGGATGTGCGTGTCGTAACCGTCGGCCTTCAGGTAATCGTCAAGCAGCGCCGCCAGTTTCGGCTCGTCTTCGACGATGAGAATGAGCGCAGGCGTAGGATCAGTATTCATGAGACGAGGCAGAAACGGAGAAACACAGGCGGATCCACTGGCCGCCGCGGGGTGAGCGCATCGCGCCGGCCGTACGGCCATGCGCATCCGCGATGTGCTTGCACGGCGCGCACCGCGAGCGGCCGACCTGGCGGCTGCGCGATGCGTCCACACGGAACAACGGGACGAACGGATGCGACGGCAGCGGTCCGGACACGGCCAGGAGCGCGCCCTGTACACCGACCGGCAAGCGGCCGGCGGCGGAATGCGCGGCGACGCGAACGATGCCGTCCGGATCGGTACGACGCAGCGCGTTCGAGCGCTGCGGGAGCAGCCCGGCAAGCGTGGCGTCGCGGCGCGCGACACGGTCGAAACAGCGAGGTTCGAAACAGATTCGCATTGCCGCCCGCATCGCCCTCGCGACGAGGGTGCACGCCACGACGATGGCAAGCAACAACGCTGATGTCATATCCGGTTTCATATGATGTTCTGGTGCGCCCCGCCCTGTTTCGACGCGCGGGCGCATGCCGTGTCGCAACCGTTCGATTCTTCCGCTCATCGGCGGGCCTCCTCAACGCACCGTACCCCGTATATCCATCCGTCGTGATCGTTGTCGAACCGAATCGAAACGGGCGCGACATGCTACGTGCGGATCTTTGCAAATTGCCGGATCGTGACGCCGGTACGTACCGCGCATCGACGATCGCGAACCGCCCGCTGTGGTTCGATCGCACCGCTCGCCTATTCGTTAATCAATAGATAGTCGTCGAGATTCTTGCCTACAAGCCATTTCGGTGTGCGCCCCCGGCCGCACCATGTCCGGCCCGACGCCGGGTCGAGGTATTTCGGCACGCGCTTGCGTTTGCGTCGCGACGTGGACCGTGCCGGCGTATTCGCCGGCTGCGGCTGCGGCACCTGCGCCTCGCGGATTTCATCCAGCGTGATGTTGTACATCGCCATCGTCCGCACGATCGCTTCGATCACCTCGCCGACTTCGCGGTCGCGGGCGATATCGATTCGCTCCTGCAGTTCGCCTTGCTGCTTCAGCAGATCAAGATACCGTTCCATGTGATTCACTTTGATTCACTTTCGTCGATTCAGACTGCACCGTTCAAATTCGCTGTCGTGCACGCCATCCGGCCATCACGCCGCGCGGCCTAACGATCGGACTCCAAACGGATATTGCCGAGGCTTTCAGCCAGCTTGAGCCGCGCGGCCCGCCATTCCGACAGCGCCCGCACACGCTGCTTTTCCGCGTCGGCCGACGCGGTCTGGGCGGTCATCAATTCAGTGAATGTCCCGACCCCCGCCTTGTAACGGCCTCGTGCCACCTCGAGCGACCGGTGCGCGTAAGCAAGGAGTGCCTCGGTGTTGTCGAGATTGTCCGTGTCGACGCGCAGGCTCTGATAACTCTTCCAGACATCCAGCGACACCTGCAGTTCGTCGGCCTGCAACGCCGCCTCGGTCGACGCCACCTGCGCCCTTGCGGCCGCGACGCGGTAACTGGAAGCGAAGCCGTCGAACAACGGGATCGTGATGCGAATGCCGATCGAACTGCCACGACTGCTCGTGACCGGAACCTGCTCCGGTTGTTGCTGGTAGGCCGGATTGTTGCGGCTCAGGCTGCCGGTCAGCGCGATGCTCGGCAACCCCTGGGCCCGGACCGCGTCGACGTTCGCCCGCGCGGCGTCGAGCTTGGCGCGGGCGGCGACGAGCTTCGGATGGCTGGCCTGCGCCTCGTCGATGAGTCGCGACACGCCGTCGTCGAACGCATGCCGGTCGATCAGCGGTTGATCGGACGCAAGCTGGATCGGCCGGTCCGCCGGCAGCCCCATTGCCACCGCCAGCGTGCCGCGGGCCGTCTCGACGGCGCCTTCGGCGGCGACGCGATCGACAATCGCCCGCCGATACATCGTTTGTGCCTGCAGCTCATCGCCGAGCTCGCCGGCTCCCGCGTCGTGCCGGGCCTTCGCCACCTCGAGGCTTTCTCTCGCGGCGTCTTCGGCAGCATGCGCGGCGACCTTCGATCCTTCCGCGGCACGCAGGTCGTAATAGGCCTGCGCGGCATTGAGCAGAACGGTTTGCAGCATGTCGTCGTGGGTCGCATTCGCGGCGGCGACCAGTGCGCGAGCACGTCGCACGCTGAACCCGCGGCGGCCGAAATCGAACAGCACCCAGCTCAGGTCGATCGATCCATACCGGCTGGTCGAGCGCTGCGTCTGCGTATAGGGGCCGTAGCCCGGCACCGCGTAGGTCGTCGCGAGATTGTCGCGCTGGATGCCGACCGATCCATTCAGGGTCGGCAGGTAGGCCGCTTCCTCGACGCCGACCTGCGCGGCCTGCGCGCGCGCATCCGCCCACGCCTGGCGCACCTGCGGATTGGCGCAGACCGCCCGCAGCATCACGTCTTCCAGTTCGAGCGGCCGCGCCGCACCGTCCGGCTCGCAGGCGGCGTCGTTCAATGCCGGTGCGGCTGGCGCGGCGGCCGTCATCGAACCTGTCGCATAGAGATCGATCAGCGGCCCGTCGATCGATTCGGCGCGCGCCGATACCGCGGCCAGCAGCGCAAGCCCGAGGCCGCTCAGCATGCGCCGGAACGTCATCTTCATTCCGCGGACGCCACGAGACCGGAGGCAACGGTCGCGCGGTCAAGCGCGATCTTGCCGCGATCGAGGAGGATCACGCGCGACGCGGACGCGATCGTCTCCGGCCGATGCGCGACGATCAGGCGCGTCATGCGAAGCCCGCCGATCGCCGCGTTCACCTGCTTCTCGCGCAACACGTCGAGGTTGCTCGTCGCCTCGTCGAGGACGAGAATCTTCGGCCTTTTATAGAGCGCGCGCGCGAGCAGCACGCGCTGTTTCTGCCCGCCCGACAGGACGGTTCCCATGTCGCCGATCAGCGTGTTGTAGCCCATCGGCATCGCCACAATGTCGTCGTGTACTGCCGCGAGGCGCGCACATTCGGCGATCCATTGCGGATCGGCATCGGCACCGAAGAAGCTGATGTTCTCGGCAATCGACCCGGAAAACAGCACGTCATCCTGGAGCACGGTGCCGATCATCGCGCGCACGCGCTCGCGTCCGATGCGCACGACGTCGATGCCGCCAATCAGCACCGATCCGGCGGTCGGTTCGAGCACGCCGAGCAGGATATTGACGAGTGTCGTCTTGCCGCATCCCGACGGCCCCGCGAGCGCGACGGCCTCCCCTGCGTCAATCCGCAAGGAGATGCCGTCGAGCACCAGCGGCTCGCCGTCGGCATAGCAGAAGCTCAATCCCGACGTCTCGATCGTCGGCTCGAGATCGTCTGCCTCGCCCGGCACGTACCGCTCGTTGGTTCCGGCTTCCGGGCGCGCGAATACGATGTCGGCCAGGCGCTCGCCTTGCAACTGCAGCATCTTGACCTCGATGAACTTGTCGATCAGGCTGCCGATGCGGCTATCGAACTGCCCCTTGTACGAATTGAACGCGATCAGCACGCCGACGGTGAAGTGGCCGTCGATGACGAGCCGCGCACCGAGCCAGATGATCAGGATGCCTTCGATGCCGAACAGCAGCCCGTTCAGTTGCTGGAAGATCATCTGCAGCTTCTGCACGTGCAGGCCGGCGTTCACCTGATCGATGAACAGCGACAGCCAGTGCGAACGACGGGCACTCTGCTGGTTGAACTGCTTGATGGTCTTGATGCCGCGCAACGTCTCGAGCAAATGGGTTTGCTGCTTTGCCCCGTGCACGATCTGGTCTTCCGTCGCGCGCCGGAGCGGGCGGTACCACATCCAGCGAAGCAGCGCGTAGAGGGCCATGGCGATCATCGCGACGGCGGCGAGCATCGGACTGTAGACGACCATCATCGTCAACGTGACGATCGCCATCACGCCATCGATCATCGCGCTGATGAACGAGGTCGTGAGCGTTTGCTGGATCGTGTCGATCGTGCCGAAGCGGGACACGATGTCGCCGAGGTGCCGACGCTCGAAATAGCTCATCGGCAGATTCAGGAGGTGGGTCAGCACGTTGGTACGCCACTGGACATTGAGCGTCGTGCCGAAATACATCATCGCCCATGCGCGAAGCGCGGTCACCGCCTGCTGCAACACCAGCATCAACCCGAAGCCGATCGCGAGGAGCGACAGCAGATCCCGATCCGCGCTGACGATGACTTCGTCGATCACCCATTGCAGGAAGAACGGCGACACCAGCGTGAAGACCTCGATCGCGATGGACAGCGCGAACACCTGCATCAGCGAGCGGGACAGACCGGAGACCCTGCCCAGCAGCGACCGGATCCTGACCGCCGGCGCCTCGTCGCGCTCGGTGAAGCCGGCATTCGGCCACAGCTCGAGCGCCACGCCGGTGAACGCACGCGATACGGCGTCGAACGACAGTTTTCGAATGCCGTGCGCCGGATCGTGAATGGTCACCGTGTTTGCGCCGACCGCCTGCAGCACGACGAAGTGATTGAAATTCCAGTGCAGGATGCACGGCAACCGCAGCTGATCGAGATGGTCGATGTCCAGGGTCAACGCGCGGGCGCCGAGGTTGAGTTGCCCGGCGATATCGATCACGCGCTGCAGCCCCATCCCCTTGAGCGAGACCTGATGGCGGCTGCGCATCGTCGGCAGATCCACGTGGTGGCCATGGTGGCCGGCGATCATCGCGAGACAGGCGAGCCCGCACTCCGCGGCCTCGGTTTGCAAGACGATCGGCAGCCTGCGTCGAAAGCCGAACGAGAGCGGATTGAGCCTGGACATGAACTGCATGGTCGTCAAAGTTTGCCTGTGAGGGTGTAGAGCGGCTCCAGCACCCACTCGTACAATCGGCGGCGGTCCTGGAGGATGTCCGCCTGGAGCGTCAGGCCGGCCTGCAGCGGCTGCGGCTTGCCGTAGGCCGTCACGCTCTGGTCCTGCAGCGCAACCGTGATGCGATAGAACATGGCGTCCGTCTTCACGAGCGATACCGCGGACATCCCGCTCGTCGCGAGTTCGTCGGCCGAGAGTGCCGTGCGCGCGATCGACGTGACGCGCGCGCGGTACTGCCCGAATTTCTGGTAGGGGTACGCCTGATACCGGACCAGAACACGGTCACCCAGGCGGACGAATCCGACAGCCGTGCTCGGCACGAACAGGTTGGCCTGCCATTGAGCGCCGACCGGCACGATGCTTGCCAGCGGACGGGTCGAATCGACGGTTTGCCCCGGCTCCGCGATCACGGCCGTTGCAATGCCGGTCTCGGGCGCCGTCGCGACGATCTTGCTTCGCGCCTCGCTTTCGACCAGCGACTGGTCGACATCCATGACGGCACGGTCGATTTGCGACAGTTGATTCTGTTGTTTCAGCGAGAGCCCCGCGAGATCGCTCATCGCCGCCCGCAGTTCCTGATTCGTGTTCGCGCGATCGCGCTGGAGGCCATGGAGCTTCGATTGCTGGTCGAGCAGATCGGCCTGGCGCTGCTGCGCCTGATCCTTCGAGATGTAATCCTTGTCCAGCAGACCGGCGTAACGTGATGCGGCGTCGCTGGCCAGCGCCGTCCGGGTCTTCTGCGCCGCGATCTGCTCGTCGATGCCGTCGAGTTCGGCACGCAAGCCGGCTACTTTCGCTTGCAGCGTACTGCGTTCGTCGCCCTGCAGCACGCGCGTCTTCTCGATCTCCTGCTGAAGCGATGTCTTGCGTTCCTGCGCCTGCGCAATCAGCGCGGCCTGCGTCTGCCCCGCTCCTTCGCTTCGGATATCCGTTGAAATCGTAAACAACGCCTGGCCGCGTGTGACGTGCTGACCTTCCTCGACATTCTTGTGGAGTACGACGCCGGTCTGCGGCGCATAGATCTTGACGAGGCCGCTATCGGGAACGACGACGCCGCTGACGGTCGTACGTCGCGTATACGTGCCGAATACGAACAGGAGGATGACGGCAACGGCCCCGCTGACGGCAAGCGCCGTCAACACAGTGGTCGACAACGGCCGGATCAGCACGATATCGCCGAGGTTGCGAGACGTCTGCGCTTCCTGGGCTTCGCGACGAAAGAGCGGAGAGTCTGCAGGCACGATACGGGGGAAACTTCTCGGATTCTGTCGATGCAGTCGATATCGATCGGCTGCGCTGCATGGGCTGCGCGGGTCGCAGCACGGGCCTCGTCGGGTTACGCCGAGGTCGAAAGAGGCTGTTGCGAACGAACAATGGATCTCGCGGCACACGAGCGCCATCTCACTTCGCTATCCGAAATACATGAAACACTTGCGGACCGCGAGCGATCCGCAAGTGTCGGGTTCGCCAATCCGACGACTGCTGGACGCGAATTACGAAACGGTCGTCCCGTTCGTCGAGGCGGTGGTCGTCGTGCCGCACGATGCCGAAACCGAAGCCGACGCCGTGTGCTGGCTCGAGCCGAGGCCGAGCAACGAAGCGATATCCGTCAGGAGTGCGCCAAGCAGGCCCGTACCACCCGACGTTGCTTGGATTTCTTGCTGAGTGAGTTCACGCATGTGATAAATCTCCCTAGTTTATAAATGCCGCCCCAGACGCAAGCAATCACCCGAAAAACAGGTCATTAACTTGTTAAGTGCACCTCTAAATATAGAGAACACTGCATCCAAGCCGCGACAATTGAAAATTATCACTCGACGCTACGCTTAACAAGCACATGCCGGGAAAATTTACACTCCTTGTACTTTACCGGTCAGATTGACCGGGGAAACCATTGGAAATAATAAATATGCAAGGATGATGGACAAATAATGAACAACTGAGCATTGATTGTGGAGGCCGCCGCTTTGAATGTAGCTGCCAAAGGGTGTTTATCCGAGCACGGCCCCACATGCGAAAAGCCACCTACCCCGCCGCCCGCCGAATAACGACGGACCGCCTCCAAAGCCCGATACCACGCGGCATGACATCGATCCTAGGTGACGGCGCAAGCACGGTCACGCCTGGACGCCACTGAAGACTGCACTTAGTTAGACACGTCGATTTTCACCATATTATAAAATATTAATTGTCTTTATCATAAAAACACATTTTCCGAATTCAGATTGAATTGTGGATGCTTTGTGATTTTTCAGGATCCGATTTGATTTATTTTCAATCCTTGTCAATTCAAAGACATCGCCTCGGATAGGCTTCCTCCAAACTTTTATTTCACGCGAGCACACGATTTAATCGTCCGACGAAATGATTCGTGGCGCTGCGTGTCAATTTGGAGAAGGAGTCCTGTCATGAACCGCACATACCGCTCCATCTGGAACGAAGCGCTCGGCGCGTGGGTCGCCGCGTCGGAAATTTCCTCGGCGCGCGGCAAGCCAAACAAGTCGCCCGCCGCAAAGCTGGGCACCGCAGTGTTGCTGATGGGAGCGACTATCGGTGTCGCCCACGCACAATACAGCGCGGGCAACGGTAATGCGACGGCAACCACATCGATCGCGATCGGTAGCGGCGCCCCCAGTGCAGGAACTTATTCCCCCACCGCTTCGGGAACCGGTGCCATTGCGATTGGTGCGAACGCGACGACAGCCACGCTCGCGTCGGGGACCAACTCCACTGCGTTCGGTACGTCTGCCCAGGCGACCAATACCGCGACGACTGCGCTCGGCCAAGGTACGACTGCGAGCGGCTCGTTCGCGACCGCGGTCGGCAGCGGCTCGAAGGCAACCGCGAACTATGCGACCGCGCTCGGCAGCACGAGTGCCGCCAGCACCGCAACGCAAACTCAGGCATCGGGCGTCGGCTCGACGGCAATCGGCAGCAACGCTACAGCCGGCGCGCAAGCGCAGGCACAAGATTCGATCTCGATCGGCGGCCAGTCGATGGTTACGTCGACGGCCACTGGCGGCATCGCGATGGGTCTCTCGGCGACGACGTCCGGCACCAGCGGCGTCGCCATCGGGTCGGGCGCGAGTGCGGTCGCCAGCTCTGCCACTGCGCTCGGCAACGGTGCGACCGCGAACGTCGCGGGCTCCGTCGCGCTCGGCCAGAGCGCCGTGACGACCAGCGCCGCGTCCTCCACCACCGGCGGCACGGGCTCGGTCAGCAGCACGACGATCGGTAGCCAGACGTTCGGTACTTATGCCGGCGCGAGTTCGAGCGCGGGTGTCGTCAGCGTCGGCTCGGCCGGCGCCGAACGCCGGATCCAGAACGTCGCGGCGGGTCTCGTCAGCGCGACCAGCACCGACGCGATCAACGGCAGCCAGCTCTATGCCGTCGCAAGCACGACGACGTCGAGCATCGCCAGCCTGTCCACCTCCGCATCGACGGGGATTTCGTCGGCCAATAGTTCGATCGCGTCGCTGTCCACCTCGACTTCGACCAGCGTCAGTTCGTTGTCCACTGGACTTAGCTCTACTAATAGCTCGGTGGCTTCGCTGTCGACGTCGGCTTCGACCGGTATTTCGTCGGCTAATAGCTCGATCGCGTCACTGTCCACGTCGACTTCGACCAGCGTCAGTTCGCTGTCGACCGGACTTAGCTCGACCAATAGCTCCGTGGCTTCGCTGTCGACTTCCACGTCGACGGGTCTCTCGTCGGCAACCAGCTCGATCAGTTCGCTGTCCACCTCGACCTCGACCAGCGTCAGCTCGTTGTCCACTGGACTTAGCTCGACCAACAGCTCGGTGGCTTCGCTGTCGACCTCGACGTCGACCGGCCTGTCGTCGGCTAATAGCTCGATCGCGTCGCTGTCCACGTCGACTTCGACCAGCGTCAGTTCGTTGTCCACCGGCCTCAGCTCGACCAATAGCTCGGTCGCCTCGCTGTCGACTTCCACGTCGACCGGCCTGTCGTCAGCCAACAGCTCGATCAGCTCGCTGTCCACCTCGACCTCGACCAGCGTCAGTTCGCTGTCCACCGGCCTCAGTTCGACCAACAGCTCAGTGACCTCGCTGTCGACTTCGGCTTCGACGGGCATT
>NZ_CAJPGQ010000061.1:0-36427 GCF_905339595.1 Burkholderia sp. BCC1977 | reverse complement strand
AATCACGCAGGACACGTCCACGCTCGAGAACCCGGCGATCCTCGAGCAGCTCGCCGAAGTGCGCTGATCGTGCCTGTCGTGCGCATGGCGCGCACGAGCCCCTGCGCGGCAATCCCGATTGCCCGCGCAGGGGCTTTTTGCTAAATAACGGCATGACCGTTTCGTCCCGTCCGGCGCCGGCCGCGCCGCCGCCCGTTCCCGAGCCGCTCGCGCGTGCCCATGCGCGCTATTGGCGCTTCAACGTCGCGCTGATCCTGGTGCTGATGGCGATCGGCTTCACGGTGTCGTTCGTCGTGCCGTTCTTCGCGCCCGCGCTCGCGGGCATCCGCATCGCCGGTTTCAGCCTGCCGTTCTATGTCGGCGCGCAGGGCGCGATTCTCGTGTATCTCGTGCTGATCGTCGTCTACATCGGCCTGATGCAGCGCGCGGACCGCATGCTGCGGCGCGCGTACGACGACCATGCCGCGCACGCGGCCGATGCGCACCATGCCCGCTGAACCATGCTGACGCATCGACTGATTCGCGCGTACGCGCTTTACACGCTCGGCTTTCTCGGGTTCGTGCTGCTGCTGTGGCGGATCGAGCGCGCGACCGGCTCCGGCGTGTGGATCGGCTACGTGTTCCTGTTCGTGCCGATTGCCGTGTATGCGGTGATCGGGCTGCTGTCGCGCACGTCCGATCTGGTCGAATACTACGTGGCCGGGCGGCGCGTGCCGTCCGCGTTCAACGGGATGGCGACGGCGGCCGACTGGCTGTCGGCGGCGTCGTTCATCGGTCTTGCCGGCTCGCTCTACGCGACCGGCTACGATGCGCTCGCGTACGTGATGGGGTGGACCGGCGGGTTCTGCCTCGTTGCGTTCCTGCTTGCGCCTTACGTGCGCAAGCTCGCGCGCTACACGATTCCCGATTTTCTCGGCACGCGCTTTTCGAGCACCGCCGTGCGCGCGCTCGCGGCGGGCGCGGCGATCCTGTGCTCGTTCGTCTATCTGGTTGCGCAGATCCAGGGGATCGGGCTGATCGCGACGCGCTTCATCGGCGTCGACTTCGCGATCGGGATCTTCTGCGGGCTTGCGGGCATTCTCGTGTGCTCGTTTCTTGGCGGAATGCGCGCGGTCACGTGGACGCAGGTCGCGCAGTACATCATCCTGATCAGCGCGATCCTGATCCCCGTATCGCTGATCGCGATGAAGAACGGGCTCGGGCCGGTGCCGCAATTCAACTACGGCAAGCTGATGGAGCGCGTGGCGGCGCGCGAGGCGCAGCTGCGCGACGCGGACGAGGAGCAGCAGGTGCGTGATGCGTACCGCCGGCAGGCCGCTGTCGTACAGGCGCAGCTCGATCGCTTGCCCGCATCGTATGCGGACGCACGCCGGCAGCTCGTCGACCAGCTTGCGGACCTGCGGCGTCACAACGGGCCGCTGCGCGAGATCAACCAGCGCGAGCGCGAGCTGGCCGACTTCCCGCGCGATCCGACGGCGGCGCGCGTGACCTGGACCCAGGCGCGCGACGACTTGCTGGCACGCGCCGAGCCGCCCGTGCCGATGCACGAGCCGTTTCCCGCGGCGAACGACGACGACCGCAAGCCGCGCGAGCGGAATTTCCTCGCGCTGCTGCTGTGCCTGTCGCTCGGCACCGCGAGCCTCCCGCACATCCTCACGCGCTACAACACGACGACGTCGGTCGCATCCGCGCGGCGCTCGGTCGGCTGGACGCTGTTCTTCATCGCGCTGTTCTACCTGAGCGTGCCGGTGCTCGCGGTGATGATCAAGTACGAGATTCTCACCAATCTCGTCGGGCGGCCGATCGCCGAGTTGCCCGCGTGGGTCACGCAATGGCATCACTTCGAACCGGACCTGATCAGCGTGGTCGAGGTGGTGCGCGACGGCATCGTGCACTGGTCCGAGATCCAGATGCAGCCGGACATGGTCGTGCTGGCCGCGCCGGAAATCGCGGGGCTGCCTTATGTCGTGTCGGGGCTGATCGCGGCCGGTGCGCTGGCCGCGGCGCTGTCGACCGCGGACGGGTTGCTGCTGACGATCGCGAATGCGTTGTCGCACGACGTCTATTACTGCATGGTCGCGCCGGATGCGTCGAGCCAGCGGCGGGTGACGATCTCGAAGGTCTTGCTGCTTGGTGTCGCGCTGTTCGCGTCGTATGTCGCGTCGCTCAATACGGGGAAGATTCTGTTTCTCGTCGGTGCGGCGTTTTCGCTGGCGGCGTCCAGCTTCTTTCCGGTGCTGGTGCTCGGGGTGTTCTGGAAACGCACGACGACACGCGGTGCGATCGCCGGGATGGTGACGGGGCTCGCGGTGTGCGTGTACTACATCGTGTCGACTTATCCGTATTTCACGCAACTTACTGGGTTTGCGGGGCGGATGTGGTTCGGGATCGAGCCGATCAGTTCAGGTGTGTTCGGTGTGCCGGCGGGGTTTGCCGTGGCGATCGTGGTGAGTCTGGTTGATCGGCAGCCGGATGAGTATACGCGGGCGTTGGTGGATTACATTCGGCATCCGTGAGGGGGAGGCGCCGGATGGTGTAGCGGCGGGGAAAAGAAAAGCCCCTTGATTTCTCAGGGAAATCAAGGGGCTTCATGTGTCCTGGCGGAGAGAGGGGGATTCGAACCCCCGATAGGCGATTAACCTATACACGCTTTCCAGGCGTGCGACTTAAACCACTCATCCATCTCTCCGGAAGAGCGAGAGTATAGCAAACTCTGGCGGCAGGCCGCCACTCCCTTCGGCGATCCGCCGAAATCGGCCGGGAAGCCGCCTCCCGCGGCTCGCGTGGCGGCCGTGCGTCGTCTCGAATGCGGCCGCGAAGAAGAGCCGTGCCCCAGTCACCCCCGTGCCCGGAGCCGCGGCGACGCGAGTCTGCTATCTTCCCGGGCATCTCACTGCTTTCCGCCTCGCCATGAACGACCGCATCGTCGCCGCATTCGATTTCGACGGCACCATCACGACCACCGACAGCTTTCGTCATTTCGTCCGCTACGCGGTCGGCACGCCGCGTTTCGCGTGGGCCGGGCTGCGCGCGCTGCCGTGGATCGTCGCGATGAAAGCGGGCTTGTTGTCGCGCGGCGATGCGAAGGCGAAGTTCGCGTGGTTTGCGTTCGGACCGATCCGCGACGACGCGCTCGACGCGCTCGCGCGCCGCTTCGTCGACGGCTATCTGCCGGACCTCGTGCGTCCGGACATGCTGGAACGGGTGCGCGAGCATCAGGCGCGCGGGCATGAGGTCGTGCTGGTCAGCGCGTCGCCGTCGCTGTATCTGGAGAAGTGGGCGAAGACGGTCGGCATCGGCACGGTGCTCGCGACTCGCCTCGCGTTCGAGCGCGGCACGTTCACCGGGCGGCTGAACGGCGAGAACTGCTGGGGCCCGCAGAAGGTCGTGCGCTTGCGCGGCTGGTGGGGGAATCAGCCGCCCGCGAAACTGTTCGCCTACGGCGACAGCCGCGGCGACAAGGAAATGGCCGAACGCGCGAACTGGGCATGGATCCGTGGGCACGGACCGATGCCGCCGATCGGCGACTGACGAACCGACGGGACCGGCGCGCCGCGCCGCCCACCGTTACGCGTCGGCCCGTTGCGCGCCGCGCGTACCGCGAGTCGGTCGATATGCGCCCCAGCGATTCGCCCGAGCGAACGTGCCGACATCGTTGAACCGCACGCCGACTTCGCGCAGTGCCGCATGCGCGGTGCGCGCGGTCAGCTGCCGGATGTAGAACGGATCGCGCACCACGAAGTGATGGATCGCGTGGGTGCTGCCGAAGTTGAAGCAGAACAGCTGGAACGGCAGCATCCACCACGGGTTGAGCACCTGGGTCTGCTGGATCACGTTGCGCGAATCGATGTCGCCGAAGTAATGCATGTTCGAGCTGACGAAGTTGATGCAGAAGCTGCGCACGAAGTTCGGCCCGAGCCATACGACCGCGAGGAAATCGACGACGCTCATCACGCGCTCGACGACGGCCGGCACGATCACCGCATGGCCGAGCGCGTGCAGCGCGAACAGGCCGGCGTGATAGACGATGAACGCGTGCCACAGCGCGTAGTACGCGTGACCGATCGGCATGTAGGACGACACCTGCTCGACGCGCAATTGCGCACGTTCGGCCGCATCCTGCACCGGCTGCGCGGCCACGTATTGCTTGACCTTGCGGCGCATCGCATCCGGCCGCAGCACGACGGCGAGCATCCCGTCCGCGATCATCAGCAGCCGCTTCACGCCCCAGCGTTCGCCGTTGGTGATGCCGAATTCCTCGAGATCCGATTCGCCGCCCGATACCTTGTGGTGATGCAGGTGCATGCGCCGGCGCGTCCACGGGTTGATCGTGCCCGGCCGCGTGAGCCAGCACAGCGCCATCATCAGGTGATAGGCCCACGGCGTCTTCTTGAAGTACATCAGGTGGATCAGGTCGTGCTCGAGTTCGTGGATCAGCGACGTGACGAACGCGGCGAGCGGCAGCGCGACGTACCACGCGATTCCGCCGATTGCATACAGCCACGCGATCGCGAGCATCGCGCCCACCGAGAAGGCCATCACGGTCGCGCCGACGAGGTTCTGGTTGTCGAGCAGCGGAAAGCGCGCGCGGATCGCGTCGCTCGCGGCGTTGACCTCGCGACGGACATACGCGACCTTGTCGGCGTCGTGGCGAAAGACGGTTCGTGCAGATTGGCTCATCGACCGGAATCCGTGCGGAAAGAGTGGGGCGCAATGCCGATGTGACAAGCATAGGCGCGCCCCGCATCGCCCGCGAGGGCCGTCGGTGCCAATGGTGGTGTCATTTCGGGCCACTGTGGACCGCGTACCGGCCTGCGATGCGGCGGTGCGCGGCTAGAGTGCCGCGGTGGTGTCATTGCGGGCCAGCGACGCTACAATCCGCCGAAACCGCTCCGGAGTCCGCCGCATGGCCCTGTCCGTCCCGGATGCCGCGCGCCAGCTGAACAAGGCGACGGTATCGTCCGCGTATGCGCTGTTCATGCTGATGCTCGCCGAGGAGCGCGGCATCGAGGGCGGCCGCATTCTCGCCGGCTCGGGCGTCGAGCGCGAGCGGCTCGCGCAGCCCGATGCGCGCATCACGCCGCTGCAGCAGGCGGCGATCGTGTTCAACCTGCTCGACGCGACGGACGATCCGTCGATTGCGATCGAGATCGGCCTGCGCAGCAGTCTCACGAAATCCGGGCTGATCGGCTTTGGGCTGATGAGTTGCGCGACGCTCGGCGAAGCGATCGCGCTCGGTATCCGCTACCTGCCGACGCGGGTGCCGTTCTTTTCGGTGCGGCTCGCGCAGCTCGACGGGATCGTCGACATCGACGTGCTCGAGGCGTTTCCGCTCGGCCGGCTGCGCCAGTTCGCGGTGGAAAACTTCCTGGTCGAGACGGCGATCCTGTTCAACTCGCTGCTCGATCCTGCACCGGGGCGCACGCTGCAATCGCGCGCGGAGCTGCATTTCGAATGGCCCGAGCCGCCGTGGTTCGAGCGCTATCGCGCGCGGCTGCCGCGCTGTCATTTCGACGCGAGCGCGAACCGCATCCGCTGCGACGCCGCGCTGCTCGACGAGCCGATCGGCACCGCGAACGCGCAGACCGCGCAGATGATCGTCCAGCAATGCGAGGCCGAGCTCGCGCGGCTCGGCTATGCGGAAAGCATCGTCGAGCGCGTGCGCCACTTGTTGATCTGCGGTGACGCCGGTTATCCGTCGGTGGACGACGTCGCACGCGAGCTGCACGTGTCGGCGCGCACGCTGAAACGCAAGCTCGCGGAATTCGGCGCGACCTATTCGGCGCTGCTCGACGAAATCCGGCTGCGCGATGCGCTCCGGTTGCTCGAGGGCACGCGTCTGCCGGTCGACGAGATCGCGGCGCGGGTCGGCTATACCGACCGCGCCAATTTCACGCGGGCGTTCAAGCGCTGGACCGGCGTCGCGCCGAGCGAGCGGCGCTGATCGCGCGCCGGGCGGCGCGGGCCGGTGCCGGTCGTGCGCCCGGCGTCGATCGAGGGGGCAAGCGGCCGATCAGACGATCGCAACCCAGTTCGCGCCGCGGCCGCCCGGCACGCGCGCGTGCAAGGCCAGCGTGCCGTCGTCCGGCGCGATCGCGTACACCGACACGTATTCCGACTGTTCGCCGCATGCGACGAGCCAGCGTCCCGACGGATCGATGGCGAAGCCGCGCGGCTGCGTTTCGGTGGCCGTCGCGTGCGCGGGTTCGAAGGTGTCGCCCGCCTCGCGGCGATAGCAGAGCAACTGGCTCGACGTGCGTTCGCTGACATACGCGAAGCGCTCGTCGGGCGTCAGGTGGAGATCGGCGGCCCACACGGCGGGCCCGGTCGGCGCGGGCGGGCGCGCATGGCCTGGCGCGAGGTCGGCGACGGCCGGGTGGCGTGCGCTGACCCGTGCATCGCCGAGGCGGCCGGTGTCGGCGTCGCGTGAGAAGGTCGCGAGCGTGGCCTGGAATTCGCTGACGGCGACCAGCGTATGGCCGTCGCGCGCGAAGCGCAGGTGGCGCGGCCCGGAGCCGCCCGGCACGCGCGTTTCGCCGTGTTCGCGCACACGCAGGCCGCCGGCATCCTCGACCAGCGCGAACGTGAAGATGCGGTCCGAGCCGAGCGAGCTCACGTACGCAAACCGGTTGTCCGGCGACACGACGACCGCATGCGCGTTCGCGATGCCGTCCGCGACCTGCAGCGGCGCGCCGTCGCCGTCGCGCACGCGCGCGGCGTCGTAGAGGCTCAGCGAATGGCCGCCGTACGACGCGCCGAGCAGCCAGCGGCCGCTGCGGTCGAGCGACAGGTAGGCGAGGCTCGCGTCGATCGCGGTCGCGCCGATGCGCGCGAACGCGCCGGTGCCCGTCGCGACGCGAAACGCGACGATCGTCGGCTGCTCGCCGCGCGTCGCGACGTACAGCCGCGCGCGATCGGGCTGCACGGCGATGGGCATCGCGACGTCGCCGACCGGGTAGCGGGCGAGCGGCGCGAGCGTGCCGTCGGGCGTGAGCGAGAACGTGGCGAGGTCGCCGTCGACGGCATTCGAGACGACGACGGTCAGGCGGTCAGTGTTCGGCATGGCGGAGCATTGCGGTGTTCGTGAAGGACTCGTCGGCCGGCAGGCCGCGCGGCGGATCGCTGCGCCGGTGCGTGCGGGCGAACAGCGCGGCGACCGCGGCGACGAGGGAGGCGATCGCGAGCGCATATAGGCCGCCCGTGATCGAACCCGTATGTTGCTTCAGATAGCCGAAGGCCGTCGGCGCGACGAAGCCGCCGAGGTTGCCGATCGAGTTGATCAGCGCGATCACGGCCGCGGCCACGCGCGTGTCGAGGTAGCCCTGCGGGATCGGCCAGAACAGCGACGACGCGGCCTTGAAGCCGAGCGCGGCAAAGCAGATCGACGCGAACGACCAGACGGGATCGTGCGACGTCGACGCGAACAGCCCGCACGCGGCGAGCACGAGCGCGAACGACAGCCAGCGCTGCGGATGCTTCCACTTGGCGGACAGCACGGCGAAACCGTACATCGCGCCGATCGCGATCATCCACGGAATCGTGTTGTAGAGGCCGACCTGGAAGTCGGTGAGGCCGCCCATCTTGCGGATGATGGTCGGCAGCCAGAAGGTGGCCGCGTAGATCGTCAGCTGGATCGCGAAATACAGGAAGCAGAACAGCATGATCTGCGGGTCGCGCAGCAGCGCGGTGGCCGATACGTGCACCTTCGAGCGCACGTCGCGGGTCGCACGTTCTTCGTCGAGCGCGTTCTGGAGCGCCGCGCGTTCGTCGGCGGTGAGCCACGTCGCGTCGCGGATGTGCGACTTCAGCAGCAGCCAGCTCGCGCCGCACAGCGCGACCGAGAACATCCCTTCGATCAGGAACATCCACTGCCAGCCCTGCAGGCCGAAGCCGTGGATCGACAGCAGCGCGCCGGTGACGGGCCCGGACAGCACCGACGCGAACGCGGACCCGCCGAGGAAGATCGCCATCGCCTTGCCGCGTTCCTGCGGCGGCAGCCATTGCGACAGGTACAGCACGACGCCGGGGAAGAAGCCGGCCTCGGCCGCGCCGAGCAGGAAGCGCAGCGCATAGAACGACGTGTCGTTCCACACGAACGCCATCGCGGCCGCGACGACGCCCCAGGTCGCCATGATCCGCGCGAGCCAGATGCGCGCGCCGTAGCGCTGCATCAGCAGGTTCGACGGCACTTCGAACAGCGCGTAGCCGACGAAGAACAGGCCGGCGCCGAGCCCGTACGCGGCCGCGCCGATACCGATCGACGCTTCGAGGTGGCGGTCGACGAAGCCGACGTTTACGCGGTCGATGTAGTTCGCGATGAACATGATCAGCACGAGCGGCAGCACGTGCCATTTCACTTTCGAGACGGCGGACGCGAGCGGGTCGCGGCCGGGCAGGGCGGGTGAGGTCAAGGGGAGTCTCCGGTCGGGCGGCGAACGGGGCGGCGGCCCGCGTCGGCGTCGGGTGGTGATCTATGTAGTATGTCGTCGTATGACATGGTACGCCTGCGATCCCGGCGTGGCGTCGCGGGTTTACCCGGGATAAACCCAAATATTGGGGGATATCAGAAGGCTGGCATGAGGCTCGATCACATCTGATGACGTATGACATGAGTTGACAGCCTGCCGGCCGGCAACCGGCTGTCGACGCGCTGCTCTGCACCGCGACGGGCGTCGCTCCGGGAGGCGCCGCCCGCTATGCCATCGACAGGACGCTGTTCAGCAGCATCTTCACGAGCACGGCCTGCCGCGTCGCGCCTGTCTTCGCGAAGATCCCGCGCAGGTGCGCACGGGCGGTGTTCTTCGTGATGCCGGCGGCGGCGGCCGCTTCGTCGAGCGTCAGGCCGTCGACGAGCAGCAGCGCGATCTCGGTTTCCATCGGCGTGAGGCGAAACAGCCGGTGCAGCATGTCGCGCGAGGTCTGCGGCGACGATGCCGGATCGCGAACGAACACCGCGACGGCCGGCCGATGCTGGCGGTCCTCCGCGCCGCGATAGGGCGCGAGCGGGCGCAGCAGCACGTTCAACGGCATCGCGCCGCCGGGGCGCGACAGCGTGGTGGCCTCGATGCGCCCGAGCGCGCCCGCACGGAAATGCTCGAGCGCGGCCTGCAGCGCCTTCTGCAGCCGGCGCTCGTCGAGCGGGCACGACGCATGGAGCCGCGCCTGGCGCAGGCACAGGCCGTCCTGCTGCTCGATCAGCCGCTCGGCGATGCGGTTGTGCTTGATCACGCGGCCGTCCTCGTCGAGGATCGCGGTGCCGACGTCGAGCCGGTCGACGGTGCCCGCGTACAGCGCGCGCTCGGCATCGAGCACGTCGAGCGCCGCGTGCAGTTCGACCGCGCGCTGCAGGTGCGGCAGCAGCGTTGCGACCTGCGCGCGTTCGGCCGCGTCGAAATCGCGGCCGTGATGCGCGCGGCTCACGAAGAACGCGCACTCGACGCCGCGCTCGCCGCGCAGGTTCGCGCCGAGGATGAAGCGCAGGTCGAGCGGCTCCAGGTACTGCCGGTAGAAGTCGTGTGCGCACCACCGGGTGGCGCCGAACAGTCCGTCGGCCGTGAACACCTGGCCGGGCGGCTGGTCGAGAAACGGGCACAGCGCGTAGAACTGCTCGCTGTACGACGGCTCGCCGGGCAGCAGCGGGCCGTGGGTCGATGCGTTGATGATGAGCCCGCGCCGCGAGCCGCCGGGGTTGCGCAGCACGAGCGTCGTGAAGCTCGCGTCGAGCCGCACGCGGATCGCTTCGAGAAAGCCCGCCCACGGCGTCGCTTCGGACGGCCCCTGATAGACGAGCCCGAGCCACGCGCTGAGTTCGCGGGCGGTCCATGCCGCGTCGTCGAAGCCGTCGTGCGCGGCCGTGTCGTCGGGCGCCAGCGCGATCCGCATGCTCGTGTTCTCCTGGGTCGGGGTGAATGCTCCCGATCCAGCATACCGGCCGGCCAGCGGCCCGCGTCATCCGAACGGAGTAGACGACGCGGGCCGTGCCCGTGCGACGCGGCGTGTGCCGCCTGGGCGGGTTACGCGGCGCGCTCGCGCAGCAGGTACGCGACGATGCGGTCCGCCGCCGCTTGCGGCGACTCGGTCACCGTATCGATGCGCAGTTCGGGTTGCGCGGGCGGCTCGTACGGCGAGTCGATGCCCGTGAAGTGCTTCAGCTCGCCCTTGCGCGCCTTCTTGTACAGCCCCTTCGGATCGCGTTCCTCGGCGACCGCGAGCGGCGTGTCCACGAACACTTCGACGAACTCGTCGGGGCCGACCATGGCGCGCGCCATGTCGCGTTCCGCGCGGAACGGCGAAATGAACGACACGAGCGTGATGAGCCCGGCATCGAGCATCAGCCGCGCGACTTCGGCCACGCGCCGGATGTTCTCCACGCGATCGGCCTCGGTGAAGCCGAGATCGCGGTTGAGCCCGTGCCGCACGTTGTCGCCGTCGAGCAGGTACGTGTGCTTGCCGAGCGCATGCAGCCGCTGCTCGACGAGGTTCGCGATCGTCGACTTGCCCGCGCCGGACAGCCCGGTCAGCCACACGATGCGCGGCGTCTGCGCCTTCTGCACCGCGCGCGCGTCGCGGTCGACGTCGACCGCCTGCCAGTGCACGTTGTGCGCGCGGCGCAGCGCGAAGTGCAGCATCCCGGCGCCGACGGTGTCGTTGGTGAAGCGGTCGATCACGATGAAGCCGCCGGTGTGGCGGTTCCGGTCGTACGGGTCGAACGCGACGGGCCGGTCGAAGCTCAGGTTGCACACGCCGATCTCGTTCAGCGCGAGCGTGCGCGCGGCGAGATGCTCGCGCGTGTTCACGTCGATCTTGTATTTCGGCGTCGCGCAGGTCGCGCCGACCGTCTGCGTGCCGAGCTTCACGAGATACGGCCGGCCCGGCAGCAGCGGTTCGTCGTGCATCCACACGAGCGTCGCCTCGAACTGGTCGGCCACCTCGGGCGGCGCGTCGGCGCGCGCGATCATGTCGCCGCGGCTGATGTCGATCTCGTCGGCGAGCGTGAGCGTCACCGCTTCGCCGGCGCGTGCGAGCTCGGCTTCGCCGGCCGGCGTGATCACCGACGCGACGCGGCTCTCCTTGCCGGACGGCAGCACGCGCACGCGCTCGCCGACGCGCACTTCGCCCGACGCGATGCTGCCGGCATAGCCGCGGAAGTTCAGGTGCGGACGGTTGACCCATTGCACGGGCAGGCGGAACGGTTCGTCGCGCGTCACGCGCTCGACGAGCGGCAGCGTGTCGAGATGCTGCATCAGCGTCGGGCCCGCGTACCACGGCATCCGCGTGCTCGACGCGATCACGTTGTCGCCGCGCAGCGCGGACATCGGAATGCTGACGATCTCGTCGAGCCCGAGCTCGGCCGCGAACGCGCGATAGTCGGCGTCGATGCGCTCGAACACGGCGCGGTCGTAGTCGACCAGGTCCATCTTGTTGATCGCGAGCACGACGCGCCTGATGCCGATCAGCGCGACGAGATGGCTGTGGCGGCGCGTCTGCGTGAGCACGCCCTTGCGCGCGTCGATCAGGATCACCGCGAGATCGGCGGTCGACGCGCCGGTGATCATGTTGCGCGTGTACTGCTCGTGGCCGGGGGTGTCGGCGACGATGAACTTGCGTCGCGCGGTCGCGAAGAAGCGGTACGCGACGTCGATCGTGATGCCCTGTTCGCGCTCGGCCGACAGGCCGTCGACGAGCAGCGCGAAATCGAGTTCGCCGCCTTGCGTGCCGACCTTCTTCGAATCGGCATCGAGTTGGGTCAGCTGGTCGTCGAACAGCATGTTCGATTCGTAGAGCAGGCGGCCGATCAGCGTGCTCTTGCCGTCGTCGACGCTGCCGCAGGTGATGAAGCGCAGCAGGTCCTTCGTCTGCGCATCGTCGGCGTGCAGGTCGGGCGTCGTGTGCGCGGGTGCCTCGGGCGTGGCGAGAACGTGTGCCATCAGAAATATCCCTCCTGTTTCTTCTTTTCCATCGAACCGGCCGAATCGCTGTCGATCAGGCGTCCCTGGCGCTCGGACGTGCGCGTGTCGCGCATCTCCTGCAGGATGTCGTCGAGCGAGGTCGCGTCGCTGTCGATCGCACCCGTCAGCGGATAGCAGCCGAGCGTGCGAAAGCGCACCTTGCGCATCCGCGGCACTTCGCCTTCGCGCAGCGGCAGACGTTCGTCGTCGACCATGATCAGCGCGCCGTCGCGCTCGACCACGGGCCGCTCCTTCGCGTAGTAGAGCGGCACGATCGGAATGTCGTGCAGCTGGATGTACTGCCAGATGTCGAGTTCGGTCCAGTTGGAAATCGGGAACACGCGCAGGCTTTCGCCCTTGCGCTTGCGCGCGTTGTACAGCGACCAGAGCTCGGGGCGCTGGCGCTTCGGGTCCCAGCGATGCTGCTCCGAGCGCAGCGACACGATGCGCTCCTTCGCGCGCGATTTCTCCTCGTCGCGGCGCGCGCCGCCGAACGCGGCGTCGAAGCCGTAGTGGTCGAGCGCCTGCTTGAGCCCCTGGGTCTTCCACACGTCGGTGTGCACGGCCGAGCCGTGCGTGAACGGATTGATGTCGTTCGACACGCCGTCGGGGTTCACGTGCACGCGCAGGTCGAGGCCGAGGCGTTCGGCCGTCGCGTCGCGAAACGCGATCATCTCGCGGAACTTCCACGTCGTATCGACGTGCAGCAGCGGAAAGGGCGGCTTCGCGGGGTAGAACGCCTTCATCGCGAGATGCAGCATGACCGAGCTGTCCTTGCCGATCGAATAGAGCATCACCGGGTTTTCGCTTTCCGCGACCACCTCGCGCATGATGTGGATGCTTTCGGCCTCCAGTCGCTCCAAGTGGGTCAACATCGTTCGTCTCCTTGTTTCATGCCGGCGCCGCGCGACATGTGCGGCGTTTCGTGCATGACGCCAACGGTATCGAGCGAGGGCGGTGCCGTTCTTCGTCCGGGTGGACTAAGGCCTGTTCCGGCCAGCCTCACAAGTCGTTGTTTCGATCAGCGGAACGGGTGTTGCCCGTCGGAACAGGTCCTGACCCGGCGCGGCCGCGCAGCGGATCTTTCCTTAGTCCACCCGGACGAAGTGGCGCGTGGAGCGCTCGCTTAAGGTGAGCGCTCGACCATCGGCGGAGACGACACATGACGGACGACACACGTGCCACGCAATTGCTTTCGGGCCAGACCTGGGCCGATTTCTGCGACACCCTGAAACGCAGCGGACAGCAGATCCTGCGCGCCGAGGCGCCGGACGATCCGCTCACGCGCGCGGAGGGATTCCGCTACCTGAGCCGGCTGATGCGCATCGCGCTCGAGATGCACGTCGAGTTCGCGGACGGCGCGTGGCCCGGCTTCTTCTCGCCGTCGCACGAGACCGCGAAGATCGGCGCCGACAATCCCGACAACCTGTACCAGTACGCGCGCCTCGACGGTCGCTGCGCATATCGCGTGACGGGGCGGCGCGGCACGGTCGCGTACCTGAGCTTCGGCACGCAGAAGGGCGGCTACGAGACGGACGGCAAGATGCTGCAGACGGGCTTTCTCGATGCGAAGCAGCTCGAGATCGCGCCGGACGGCAGCTTCGAGATCGTGCTGAGCGAGACGCCGCGCGCGGGCAACTGGGTGCGCATGGAGCCGGGCACGAACGCGCTGCTGGTGCGCCAGACCTTCCTCGACCGGCGCGCGGAGACGCCCGCGCAACTGAAGATCGAGCGCATCGGCGCGCATGATCGTCCGGCGCCGCTCGACCCGCTCGTGCTGCTGGGCGGCCTCACGCGCGCCGCGCAGTTCGTCGAGCAGACGTCGAAGCTGTTCGCCGACTGGGCCGCGAGCTACGGGTCGCACGTGAACGCGCTGCCGCCTGCGGACCAGGCGCTGTGCCAGTCGGTCGGCGGGGATCCGAACATCTACTACTACCACTCGTGCTGGTCGCTGGCCGACGACGAGGCGCTCGTGATCGACGTCGACACGGTGCCCGACTGCGACTTCTGGAACGTGCAGCTCAACAACTACTGGATGGAGTCGCTCGACTACCGGCACTTCGACATCTGCGTGAACAAGCATAGTGCGCGCCTGAATGCCGACGGCGGCGTGACGGTGGTGGTCGCCGCGTCGCGGCCGGGCGACGCGAACTGGCTCGATACGGCCGGGCATCGCACCGGCACGATCTGCTGGCGCTGGGTCGGCGCCGCGCAGCCGGTGCATCCGCGCACGCGCGTCGTCAAGCTCGCCACGCTGAAGGAGGCCGCATGAAAGCGCCGCTCGACCGGATCCGCACGCAGCTCGGCGCCGACGGGCTGATCGCCGAGGCCGTGTCGCGCACGGGCGGCCTCAGCGCGTTCGGCGACGGCCCGTATCGCGAGGCGCTCGACGTGATGTGCGCATCCCTGATCGACGAAGCGAAGCTGTCCGCGCGCGGCGCGGAGATGATGCGCGAGAAGCTCGTCGGCCAGCTCGTGAACCGGCTCGTCGTCGAGTATTACTGCCGCCGTCATCCGGAGATCGCTGACCTCGAGATCGACGATCCGCTCGTGATCGTCGGGCTGCCGCGCACCGGCACGACGCTGCTGCAACGGCTGCTCGCCGTCGACCCGCGCTTTCATTCGGCCGCGTGGTGGGAAACGCGCTATCCGGCGCCGCTCGCCGGCGAGACGCTCGACGCGCCGACGGTGCGTATCGCGCGCGCGCGGGCCGAGGTCGCGACGATGATCGACTGCATTCCGCAGATCCTGACGATTCATCCGCTCGACGCGATGCTCGCCGACGAGGAGTTCATGTTGATGGAGCATTCGTTCGTGTGCGCGATGGATTCGTACGCGAACGTGCCGGGCTATACGGCGTGGCTCGCGAAGCAGGACCTGAGCCCGGTCTATACGTACCTGAAGCGGATGCTGCAGTTCCTGCAGTGGCAGAAGGCGCGGCGCGGCGTCGCGCCGGCCGAGCGCTGGCTGCTGAAGACGCCGCAGCACCTGCATGCGCTCGACGTGCTGTGCCGCGTGTTTCCGCGCGCGCAGGTGGTGCTCACGCACCGCGATCCGGCGCAGACGATTCCGTCGATGGCGAGCATGGCGCACACGCTGTGGCAGATGTACGCGGACGACCCGGATCCGCGCACGGTCGGCGCGCAGTGGAACGCGGGGATGGCGCGCGCGATCGGCGCGGCGATGACGGCGCGCGACGCGCTGCCGGCCGAGCGCTTTCTCGACGTGCGTTTCGAGGACACCGTGTCGGATCCGCTCGGCGTCGCGGAAGCCGTGTACCGCTTCGCGGGCATGCCGCTCGACGCGCGGCAGCGCGCGGCGATGACGGACTGGATGGCGCGCAACGGCCGCGACAAGCGTGCCGCGCACGACTATTCGATCGCGCGCTTCGGCTTCACCGATGCGCAACTGGCGCACGATTTCGCCGCGTATCGCGCGCGGCACCTGCAGGCGGCCGGCTGACGGCGCGCCTGCGAGACGAACGACAACCAGGAGACAACCCATGTTGCTGAAGGACAAGATCGTCGTGATTTCCGGGATCGGGCCGGGGCTCGGCGTGAAGCTCGCCGTCGAGGCGGCACGCGAGGGCGCGCGCGGCGTGGTCGTCGCGGCGCGCACGATGGAAAAGCTCGACGATGCGGAGGCACGGATCCGCGCACTCGGCGTCGCGTGCGACGTGCTGAAGGTGCGAACCGACATCGCCGAGCGCGCGCAGTGCCGGCAGCTCGCGACGCAGGCGGTCGAGCGTTTCGGCCGGATCGACGCGCTCGTGAACAGCGCGTTCGTGCACGGCACGTTCCCGGAGGCGGTCGAGGAAGCCGATCTCGACGGCTGGCGCGCGGTGTTCGACACCAACGTGTTCGGCACGATGACGCTCACGCAGGAAATCGTGCCGCACATGAAGCGGCAGAAGCGCGGCGCGATCGTGATGATCAACACGCAGGCGACCCGCAAGCCATTTGCAGGGGAATCGGGCTACGCTGTATCGAAGGGCGCGCTCGCGGTTGCGGCAATATACCTGGCGCGCGAGCTCGGCGTGCACGGGATCCGCGCGAACAGCATCCACATGGGCTGGATGTGGGGCGTGCCGACGCAGACGTATTTCCGGCAGGCGGCGGCCGAGTACGGGATGACGGAGGCGGAGATCATCGCGCCGATCGCGTCGAACATCGCGCTCGCGAAACTGCCGACCGACGACGACTGCGCGCGTGCGGCGCTGTTCCTCGCGTCGGATTACGCGAACGCCGTGACCGGCGCGACGCTGGACGCGAACGGCGGCGATTTCATGCCCTGAGGATGGAGCGACGGATCATGCAGGAACACCACCAGGGACGACATTTCTTCGCGTTCAACGGCGACGCGGACGGCCTGTGCGCGCTGCAGCAACTGCGGCTCGCGGAGGGCGAACGCGGTACGCTCGTGACCGGCGTGAAGCGCGACATCCAGCTGCTCGAGCGAATCGACGCGCGCGCCGGCGACCGCGTGACCGTGCTCGACGTGTCGCACGACCAGAACCGCGACGCATGCGCGCGGCTGCTGCGCGACGGCGCGGCGGTCCGCTACTTCGACCATCACTTCGCGGGCGAGCTGCCCGGCGATCCGCGTTTCGACGCGTATATCGACACGGCCGCCGACGTCTGCACGAGCGCGCTCGTGAACCGCTATCTCGGCGGCCGTCATGTGCGCTGGGCGATCGTCGCGGCGTTCGGCGACGAACTGCCGGCGCTCGGCGATGCGCTCGCGCGCGAATACGGGATCGACGCAGCCGAGCGCTGCACGCTGGCCGAGCTCGGCCTCTACCTGAACTACAACGCGTACGGCGACTGCGTCGGCGACCTGCATTTCGATCCGGCGGTGCTGGCCGACGCGATGCTGCCGTGCGTCGATCCGCTCGACTTCGTGCGCGACACACCGGTGTTCGCGGCGCTGCGCGACGGCTATCGCGACGACATGGCGCGGGCATGCGCGCTCGCGCCGCTGCGCGACGTGCCGGGCGCGACGCTGATCAGGATGCCGGATCATCCGTGGGCGCGGCGCGCGACGGGGATGCTCGCGAACGAACGGATGCGCAATGCGCCGCATGCGGCGCTCGCGGTGCTGTCGCCGCGCGCGCAGGGCGGGCTCGTGGTCAGCGTGCGCGTGCCCGACGGCCGGCCGCTCGGCGCCGACGAATTCTGCCGCGGTTTCCCGACCGGCGGCGGGCGCAAGCGCGCGGGCGGTATCAACCATCTGCCGGAAACCGAGTTCGAGGCGTTCGCCGAGCGTTTCGAAGCGGCGTTCCGTCTCGACTGACCCCGACGGCCCGCGACGCGCGCGCCGTGCAGCGATGCCGCGGCGCGCGCGTCGTGCGACGAACCGGTTCAGCCGGTCGCGCCGGCGAGCACGGCCGGCACGTTGTGGCCGTAGCAGCGCGCCTCGATACGCTCGGCGATGCGCCAGCCGTGCGCGGTGCGCACGAACCGGTCGACGTACCACAGCCCGAGAAACATCACCTGCGTGCCGCCGTCCGGCAGCGCGACTTCCATCGGATTGAAGCAGATCGTGCGGGCGCGCGCGGTGTCGCCGTCGAGCGTGATCGACAGGTTGCCGACCATGTGCTGGTACTGCGGGAACTGCGGCAGCACGGTGCGCAGCCACGCTTTCACGTCCGGATAGGTGCCGGTGATGCCGCCCATCGCGCGATAGTCGATCTTCGCGTCGTGCGTGAACACCGCATCGAGCGCGTCGAAGTCGCACGCATCGATCGCGCTCGAGTACGCGACGATCAGCTCGCGGATGTCGTGGTGGTCGGAGAGTGTCTGCAGGTCGGGCATCGGCCGCGCTCCGTCACGCGCTGTTGCGCCGGCGGGCCGCATGCAGCGCTTCCGCGCGCTGCTTCACGTCGCGCGCGCACTGGTCGAACCCCTGTTTCACCCAGCCGCCGTGCTCGCGCATGATCGTTTCCGCGTTGATGCCGAGAAACTGGTCGGTCGTGAAGTAGCGGCAGCGGTCGGCGCCGTCGGCTTCGACGTACTGGTCGCGGCGCGCGGCGTCCTTGTTGGCGTCGGTCGGGCGCTGCTCCCACGACAGCAGGCGCTCGGGCTCGTACGCGACGAGGATCTCGTTGACGGGAATCACCGTCTCCGTGCCGGGTATGCGCACCTGCATGGCGACGAAGTCGCCGATCCGGCCGGTCGTTTCGAGGCCGACGCAGAACGTGTTCCATTCGCCGTAGCGCGGAAAGTCGGTCAGCACTTCCCAGACGACGGCAGCGGGGGCGTCGATCGCGACGGTGATCGAGGTGACGAGATTGGCGGGTTTGGTCATGGCGGGTATCGGGTGAGCGTGAGGAGGATGACGGGACCGCGGGCACGCGCGCCCGAAGGGACGCGCGCCGCGACGGCCGGAACGGTTCGCGCGGGCGCCGGCAGGCATGGCGGATGCGTCGCGCGATGCACGGGGCCGACCGGCGGCCGGCGCGTGCCGCGCATCGCGGCGAACCCGACATCGAGCGTAGGCCGGCGCACGCGACGAAGAATCGTCGGAACGGACTAAGGCGTTTCACCGGGCCCGCGATCCGGCGGCGGCGTCGGTACGCGATGCGCGAGCGGATACCTCATGCGTATCGACCATCGACATCGCGCGACGCTGCCGCGACAATACGGGTCACTTTTCCCTGTCCTGCCCCGAGGTGCCCGTGCCGGCGAAGTCGTCCGTTGCTCCTGCCGTCGTGTGGTTCCGCGACGATCTGCGCGTGACCGACCAGCCCGCGCTGACGCGAGCGGTCGCGTCGGGCCGGCCGCTCGTGTGCGTGTTTGTCGACGACACCGGCGAACGCGCGGGGCGTGCGCTCGGCGGCGCCGCGCGCTGGTGGCTGCACGGGTCGCTCGCCGCACTCGATGCAGCGCTCGTGCGTCATGGCGGCCGCCTGCTGCTGTTGCGCGGCGATGCGCCGCGCGAGATCGAACGCGTCGTGCGCGACACGGGCGCGGCGGCCGTGTACTGGAACCGCCGCTATGCACAGCCGCAGCGCGATGCCGATACGGCGTTGAAGGCGTCGCTGAAGGCGCGCGGCCTCGCGGTCGAGAGCAGCAACGGCAGCCTGCTGAACGAACCGTGGGACGTGCTGACCGGCGCCGGCACGCCGTTTCAGGTGTTCACCGCGTACTGGCGCGCGGTGCGGCGCGATCGCACGGTGGCGGCGCCGCTGCCGGAACCGGAGCGAATCGCGTTTTACCCATGGCCGGCCGTCGTGCGCGAACGCGCGCTGGCGCTCGACGCGCTCGTCTTGCGCCCGCACGCGCCGGACTGGGCGGGCGGCTTGCGCGACGCCTGGCCGGCACCCGACGAAACCGGCGCGCAGGCGCGGCTCGACGCGTTTTCCGTCGAGTCGCTGGCCGGCTATGCCGATACGCGCGACCGGCCCGACCGGTCCGCGACGAGCCGGCTGTCGCCGTTCCTGCGTTTCGGCAACCTGTCGCCGCGACAGGTGTGGCATGCGGTGCAGGGCGCCGCTCAGGCGCGCGGGGCGGCCTGCGCGGCCGGTGCCGAGAAATACCTGAGCGAACTCGGCTGGCGCGAATTCAGCCATGTGCTGCTGTATCACTTCCCGGCGCTCGCGACCGACAATTTCCGCGCGCAGTTCGACGCGATGCCGTGGCGCGACGATCCCGCCGCGCTGCGCGCCTGGCAGCGCGGGATGACCGGCTATCCGTTCGTCGATGCGGGGATGCGCGAGCTGTGGGCGACCGGCTGGATGCACAACCGCGTGCGGATGGTCGTCGCGTCGTTCCTCGTCAAGCATCTGCTGATCGACTGGCGGGCCGGCGAGCGCTGGTTCCACGACACGCTCGTCGACGCGGACGCCGCGAACAACCCGGCGAACTGGCAATGGGTGGCCGGCTGCGGCGCCGACGCCGCACCGTATTTCCGCATCTTCAATCCGGTGACGCAGGGCCGGAAGTTCGACCCGCGGGGCGCGTACGTGCGCCGTTGGGTGCCGGAGCTCGCCGGCCTCGACGCGGCGACGATCCATGCGCCGTGGCAGGCGTCGCCGGTGGAACGCGCGGCGGCCGGCGTGCGGCTCGACGTCGACTATCCGGCGCCGATCGTCGACCACGACGGCGCGCGCCGTCGTGCGCTCGATGCGCTCGCGGCGTTGCCGAAGCGCCGCTAGGCGTCGCCGACCGTCGGTGCGCGCGTCACGGTGCGCCGCGTCAGTCGCAGAACGCCGCGTGCTCGAGCAGCGCCAGCGCGACGCCCGAATCGAAGTAGGTCGCGCCGCACCACGCGACGAACGCGAGCACGCCGGCGGCCAGCGCGGCACGGATCACGCCCATGCGGCCTTGCCCGGCGCCGGCCGCGCGATGCGCGCGTCGTCGATCGGCAGGTGCAGCAGCGCGGCCAGCACGCCGAGCGCGATGGAGCCGATCCACAGCGGCAGGTACGAATGCGTCGCGTCGTACACGAGCGCGCCGAGCCATACGCCGAAGAAGCTGCCGAGCTGGTGCCCGAAGAACACGAAGCCGAACAGCGTCGCGATGTAGCGCACGCCGAACACCTGCGAGATCACGCCGTTGGTCAGCGGCACCGTACCGAGCCACGTGAAGCCCATCACGGCCGCGAACACGTAGACGCTCGCGGGCGACAACGGTGCCGCGACGAATGCGGCCATCGCCAGCGCGCGCACGAGATACAGCACGGACAGCACGTACTTGCGCCGCAGCAGCCCGCCGAGATGGCCGCATGCGTAGGTGCCGGCCACGTTGGTCAGCGCGATCAGCGCGAGCGCGACGCTGGCGTGGCGTGCCGGCAGGCCGTGATCGAGCAGGTAGGCGGGCAGGTGGGTCGCGATGAACGCGAGCTGGAACCCGCACGCGAAGAACCCCGCGTTCAGCAGCCAGAAGCCGCGATGCGCGAACGCTTCGCGCACCGCCGCGCCGATCGACTGGTCGGGGCCGTCCGCATGGCTCGCGGCCAGCGCGGGCCGGTCGCGCACCAGCACGGCGAGCGGCGCGAGCAGCGCGGCGACAAGGGCGAGCGCGACGCAGGCATGCCGCCAGCCGATCCCGCCGATCAGCACCTGCGCGACCGGCACCATGCAGAACTGGCCGAGCCCGCCGATCGCGCCGGCGACGCCGAGCGCCCAGCTGCGCCGGTCGCGCGGAAACAGCCGGCTCAGCGCGCCGTAGATCGACGCGAAGGCCGACCCCGACAGCGCGATGCCGATCACGAGTCCCGCGCCGACCGTGAACACGCCGGTCGACGCGGCCAGCGCCATCGTGACGAGCCCGGCCGCGTACAGCAGCATGCCGGCGACGATCACGCGCACCGACCCGAAGCGGTCGGCGATCATTCCGGTGAACGGCTGCGCGATGCCCCAGATCAGGTTCTGCAGCGCGAGCGCGAGGCCGAACGCTTCGCGCGACCAGCCGTGGTCGAGCGTGACGGGCGCGAGGAACAGCCCTTGCACGTGGCGGATGCCGAGCGCGGCGCCCATGATCAGGCCGCCCGCGAGCACCGGCAGCCAGCGGCGCCGGGCGTCTTGTTCGATCGGGGTCATGCGTGTCTCCGGATGAAGGCGTGCGGCGCTACGCCGCGTTCGATCCGATTAGACGATCGGGTCAGGGGGCGCTCAAGCGATCATTCGGTCGGGTTCGCATGCGTGCCAGGAATGCGATGCGGCGCGGCGGCGAGGCCGGCGGAGCGGGGGCGCCGCCGCGTCGCAGGCCGGGGCGTATCGGCAGGGCGGTTGCGGTGGAACAGGCGCGCCTTCGCATCGCTTGCCGCAGCGCGATCCGGCGCGCAATGCCGCGCAGGCGCCGGCCCGACGCGGCACATCGCGCCCGGCTTACCGTTGCGTCACGTCGTACGCGCGCATCGCCGCGTCGCATTCGGCCGCTTCCGCGAGAATCCAGTCGCGCACGTCGGCGACTTCGCGACGCGGTGCCGGATCGTGCCGGAACAGCCAGTAGCCGTACGCCTCCGACAACGCCTGCGAACGCGGGCCGACCACCGCGAGCCGGCCGTCGCCGAGCATCGGCGCGACGAGCGCGAGCCGTCCGAGCGCGACGCCCTGGCCGGCGATCGCGGCGTGGATCACCTGGTCGTACTGGTTGAAGCGCAGCACGCCCTTCGGGCGCGCGTCGCCGAGCCCGGCCGCGTGCAGGTGCGCGCGCCACTGCAGCTGGGTGTGCGGCGGGCCGTCGAATTCGAGCAGCACATGGTCGGCGATCGCGGCTGCGTCGGTGACGGGCCGCGTGGCCAGCGCCGGGTGTGCGACCGGCACGACGACCTCGTCGAACAGGTGCAGCGCGCCGGCCGGCGCGCGCTCGCGCGGGCAGTAGCGGATCCCGAGGTCGATGCCTTCCGCGCGCAAATCGAGTACCTTGTCGTTCGCGGCCACGCGCAGGTCGATGTCGGGCAGGCGTGCCTGCAGGCGCCCGAGTCGCGGCAGCAGCCACAGCGCGGTAACGCCGATGCTCGCGGTGATCGTGACGGGATGGCGCTCGCGCGTGGCGGCGAGCGATGCGACGGTGTCCTGCAGGCTGAGCAGCGCCGCATCCGCGGCGCGGAACAGCCGTTCGCCTTCCGGCGTGAACGCGATCTTGCGATAGCCGCGCTGCAGCAGCGCGACGCCGAGATGCGCTTCGAGCGCGTGCACCTGGCGGCTGACCGCCGACTGCGTGACGCACAGGTCTTGCGCGGCGAGCGTGATGCTCATGCGGCGGCCGACGGCGACGAAGCCGCGCACGAGGTCCAGCGACGGGAGACGGACGAGCGGCGTTGACATGCGTAGGGCTCATGCGAACGGAGCAGCAAGATTGGTTGAGAACGCCGGGCGCGTCAAGTTCAATGGAGGCTGGCCGATCGGGCGGGCGCGGGGTCATGCGGCGCCGCACAGGAGACAGGATGACGATTTCGAACGAAGCAGGCGGGGCCGAGCGCAGCGCGCGCGCGGCGGGCGCGTTGCCGCCGGAGCCCGTGACGCTGACCGCGGCCGACGGTTACGTGCTGCGCGGCTACGTGTGGCGGCATCGCGGCGGCGGCGCCGTGCGGCCCGTGACGGTCGTCAATTGCGCTACGTCAGTGCGCTGCGACTACTACTTCCGCTTCGCGGCCTGGCTGTTCGCGCAGGGGCGCGACGTGCTCGTGTACGACTATCGCGGGATCGGCGGCTCGCGCCCGGCGCGGCTCGCGAAGCTGCGCGCGAACTGGCTCGACTGGGGGCGGCTCGATTGCGAGGCCGCATTGCAGTACGCGCGCGACACATTCGCGGGCCAGCCGCTCGACGTCGTCGCGCACAGCATCGGCGGCTGCGTGCTCGGGCTCGCGGCATCGAACGCGAACGTGCGGCACGTGGTGACCGTCGGCGCGCAGTATGCATACTGGCGCGACTATCGGGCGGCAGAGCGGCGACGCATGTGGTGGAAGTGGCACGTCGCGATGCCGGCGCTCGCGGCCGTGTTCGGCTACGTGCCCGCGAAACGGCTCGGCTGGATGGAAGATACGCCGCGCGGGGTCGCACTGTCGTGGGTGCGCTCGCAACCGCGCTTCGAGGATGCCTACACGCGCGGCCTGCTCGCCGAAACCGCGGCGAGCCGCGCCGCGTTGCCGGCCCGCTTCGCGCGGCTGTCGGCGCCGATGCTCGCGATCGGCCTCGATGACGACGGGTTCGGCACGGTCGACGCGATCGAACGGCTGGTCGGCTACTACACGGGCAGCGACGTCACGCACCTGCGGATCGCGCCGCGCGACATCGGTGTCGACGCGATCGGCCACTTCGCGTTCTTCCACAGCCGCTTCACCGATACGCTGTGGCCTGTCGCGCTGTACTGGCTGCAGCACGGCGCGCTGCCGGCCGCTGCGCCGGGCCGCGTCCACGCGCGTCATCCGGCGCAGCGTGCGCGGCTGGCGGGAAGCGGCGTGCCGGGGGCCGTTGCGCACGGGTGATCGCGCACGTACGCGCGGCCACGCCGTCACGTCGATCACGCGGCCGCGCCGGCTGCCGCTGCCGACGATCGCGGCCGCGACACGTCGCTTGCCGTCCGGCGCGATCGATTAACATCGGACGTTTCATTCGACTGGCTGCCGCGTGCCGATGTCCATTCCGCCCGATTCCGAGATTCCCGCCGACCTGTCCCGCGCGTGGCGCGTGCACCTGCTCGAGGTGCCGCCCGCCGCGTCGCGTGCCGGCGTGCAGGTCGCGCGCATCGATTTCGACTGGGGCGTGCCGCTCGCGTCGCCTGCTTACGCGGCACTGAGCGATGCCGAGCGCGCGCGTGCCGGCCGCTACCTGCGGCACGAGGATGCGGTGCGCAGCGCCGCGACGCGCGCCGCGCTGCGCGACGTGCTCGGCGCGGCGCTCGGTGTTGCACCGCGGGACATCGCGATCGCGGTCGACGAATCGGGGCGACCGTCGCTCGACCCCGCGCATCGCGCATCGCTCGATTTCAACGTGTCGCACGCGGGGGATCACGCGCTCATCGCGTGGGCGGGTACGGGGCGCGTCGGCGTCGATATCGAAAGCTGCAACCGCACGACCGACTGGCGCGCGCTGACGCGCGAAGTGTGCGCGGCCGCCGAGGCCGCGTATCTCGACGGCCTGCCGCTCGCCGCGCGTGCCGACGCGTTCATGCGCGTGTGGTCCGCGAAGGAGGCGCTGCTGAAGGCGCTCGGCACCGGCATCGTCGGCGGGCTGCGCGCGTTCGCGGTCGTGCCGCCGCGCGATGCGGCGACGCCCGCGACGACGATCGTCGAGCCGGCCGCGCCCGCCGCCGGCGTGGCCGCGTTCGACGCGGGCTGGCTCGACGCGGCGCCCGGCTACGCGGCGTGCGTCGCGTGGACGCGCTGAACCCGTTTCAGCACGCGACGCTCACTCGAGCGGCGTGTCGTTCGGCGCCGCGTAGCGCGCCCGGATCACGTCGCTCATCGGGAAGTCGAACGCGAGCCCCTTCGGCGGCACCGGCCTCATGAACCACTTGTCGTAGAGCGCGCCGATTTCGCCGCTCTTCATCAGCTGCACGAGCACGCCGTCGACGAGCGCCTTGAACTGCGGATCGTCCTTGCGCAGCATGAAGCCGTACGCTTCCGACGATTGCGGCGTGCCGACGATCGCCCAGTCGGCCGGTTTCGCCGCGAGCTGGCGCACGCCGGCGAGCAGCACGTCGTCCATCATGTAGGCGGCCGCGCGGCCCGATTCCAGCGTGAGGCGTCCTTCGCCGTAGTCCTTCGCGCTGATGATCTGCATGTTCATCTTCTTCTCCTCGTTCATCTTGCGCAGCAGGCGTTCGGACGTCGTGCCCTGGTTCGTCACGACCGTCTTGCCGGCGAGATCGGGGAAGTCGCGGATGCCTGAATTCGTGCGCGTGAGCAGGCGCGTCGTCGCGACGAAGAAGGTGGTCGAGAACGCGACCTGCGCGTGACGCGCGGCGAGGTTGGTGGTCACCCCGCATTCGAGATCGACGGTGCCGTTCTGCACCAGCGGGATGCGGTTCTGCGACGTGACCGGGATGAAGCGCACCTGCAGGTCGGGCTTGCCGGTGCGCGCCTTCACGGCGGCGATCACGCGGTCGCACAGGTCCTGCGAGAAGCCGATCACCTTGCCGCTCGTGTCGACATAGGAGAACGGCACCGACGTCTCGCGATGGCCGATCGAGATCAGGTTGCTTTGGCGAACCTTGTCGAGCGTGCCGGACAGCGGCTCCGCGGCGAGCGACGCGCCGCATACGAGCGCGCACGCGGCGACGAGCAGGCTGCGGCCGAGCAGGGCGGTCAACCGGGGCGGGATGGTCATGGCAGGTCTCCGTAGGCAGGCAGTAGGGAAGTGCAGATTCGTATGTTGCCAAAGACAAAATAATTGCAACATATGTTAACTGCGGGACCTGTCGGGCAGATTCGGCGGGGCACCCCGGACATCAGGGAAACTCCCGAGTCGAAATCATGAAAAACGGGGTTGTCTAGACAAGTTCCGATGGCTACACTGCAATCCATTCCGAACTTGTCTAGACAGGATTGCTCACATGATTACGTTGACCCCCGGCCACCTGACCCTCCCGCAACTGCGCAAGATCGCTCGCGAATCCGTGCAGCTCAAGCTCGACCCGGCGAGCTTCGCGAAGATCGACGCCGGCGCGAAGGCGGTTGCCGACATCGCGGCAAAGGGCGAGCCGGCATACGGCATCAACACGGGTTTCGGCCGCCTGGCCAGCACGCACATCCCGCACGACCAGCTCGAGCTGCTGCAGAAGAACCTGGTGCTGTCGCACGCGGTCGGCGTGGGCGAGCCGATGGCGCGCTCGTCGGTGCGCCTGCTGATGGCGCTGAAGCTGTCGAGCCTCGGCCGCGGCCACTCGGGCATCCGCCGCGAGGTGATGGAGGCGCTGATCACGCTGTTCAACGCCGACGTGCTGCCGCTGATCCCGGTGAAGGGTTCGGTCGGCGCATCGGGCGACCTCGCGCCGCTCGCGCACATGTCGGCCGTGCTGCTGGGCGTCGGTGAAGTGTTCATCCGCGGCGAGCGCGCCAGCGCGCTCGACGGTCTGCGCGTCGCGGGCCTCGCGCCGCTGACGCTGCAGGCGAAGGAAGGCCTGGCGCTGCTGAACGGCACGCAGGCATCGACCGCACTGGCGCTCGACAACATGTTCGCGATCGAAGACCTGTACCGCACCGCGCTCGTCGCGGGTGCGCTGTCGGTCGACGCGGCAGCCGGCTCGGTGAAGCCGTTCGACGCCCGCATTCACGAACTGCGCGGCCACCAGGGCCAGATGGACGCGGCCGCTTCGTACCGCGACCTGCTCGAAGGCTCGCCGATCAACCAGTCGCACCGCGACTGCGACAAGGTGCAGGATCCGTACAGCCTGCGCTGCCAGCCGCAGGTGATGGGCGCGTGTCTGGACCAGATGCGCCACGCGGCCGCCGTGCTGCTGGTCGAAGCGAACGCCGTGTCGGACAACCCGCTGATCTTCCCGGATACCGGCGAAGTGCTGTCGGGCGGCAACTTCCATGCTGAACCCGTCGCATTCGCGGCCGACAACCTCGCGCTCGCCGCATCGGAAATCGGCGCGCTGGCCGAACGCCGCATCGCGCTCTTGATCGACGCGACGCTGTCGGGCCTGCCCCCGTTCCTCGTGAAGGACGGCGGCGTGAACTCGGGCTTCATGATCGCCCACGTGACGGCTGCCGCGCTGGCATCGGAAAACAAGACGCTCGCGCACCCGGCGTCGGTCGACTCGCTGCCGACCTCGGCGAACCAGGAAGACCACGTGTCGATGGCGACGTTCGCCGCCCGCAAGCTCGCCGACATCGCGGACAACACGAAGCACATCCTCGCGATCGAACTGCTGGCTGCTGCCCAGGGCGTCGACCTGCGCGCGCCGTACCACACGAGCCCGAAGCTCGCGCCCGTGATGGAAACGATCCGCAGCCAGGTTGCGCACTACGAGCTCGACCACTACTTCGCACCGGACATCGCGGTGATCGCGAAGCTCGTCGGCGAGCGCGCGTTCGCGAAGGTCGCGCCGTTCTCGTTCGCATCGGAACAGTAAGCCCATGAGCGCGCCGGTCTACCAGGAGATCAAGGATTTCATCCTGGGCCGCATTCACGCCGGCGAGTGGGCGGAGGGCGACCAGGTGCCCTCCGAGAACGAACTGGCCCGCGAGTTCAAGGTCGCGCGCATGACCGTCAACCGCGCGTTGCGCGAGTTGACGGCCGAGCAGGTGCTGACGCGCATGAAGGGCGCCGGCACCTACGTCGCGCGGCCGAAGTACGAGTCGACGCTCGTCGCGATCCGCAGCATCTCGGAAGAGGTCGACGCGCGCGGGCATGCGTACCGCGCCAGCGTGCTCGGCCTCGAGACGATCCGCGCCGACGAGGCGCTCGCCGACGAGATGCAGGTGGCCGTGCGCGCGCAGCTGTTTTATTCGCAGGTGTTGCACTTCGAGAATGACGAACCCGTCCAGCTCGAAGAACGGTGGGTGAATCCGGCGGTCGCGCCGGATTATGCCGAGCAGGATTTTACGAACACGACGCCGAACCTGTACCTGATGCGCGCGGCACCGCTGCAGCGCGTCGAGTACCGGATCGAAGCGGCGGCCCCGGCGCCCGAGCGGCGCGAGCAGCTGCGGATGGACGGCGTCGAGCCGTGTCTGGTTTTACATCGGCGCACCTGGTCGCAGGGCGTCGTCGCCTCGGTGGCGAATCTGTGGCACCCCGGCAGCCGTTATCGCTTCACCGGGCATTTCTGATTCCTATTTGCTATTCACTTTCCCTCGGGAGCAGCCGTCATGAACCATCCGAAACACATCGATCCCCGTCTCGATCCGACGCGCACGATCCGCGCGCCGCGCGGCAGCGAGAAGGTCTGCAAGACCTGGCTGGCCGAAGCGGCCTACCGGATGATCCAGAACAACCTGGATCCGGAAGTCGCCGAACATCCGCACGCGCTCGTCGTGTACGGCGGCATCGGCCGTGCGGCGCGCAACTGGGAATGCTACGACCAGATCCTCGCGTCGCTGAAGGATCTCGGCGAAGACGAGACGCTGCTCGTGCAATCGGGCAAGCCGGTCGGCGTGTTCCGCACGCACAAGGATGCGCCGCGCGTGCTGCTCGCGAACTCGAACCTGGTGCCGCACTGGGCGACCTGGGACCACTTCAACGAGCTCGACCGCAAGGGCCTGATGATGTACGGCCAGATGACGGCCGGCAGCTGGATCTACATCGGCAGCCAGGGCATCGTCCAGGGCACCTATGAAACGTTCTTCTCGGTCGCGAACCAGCACTTCAACGGCGATCCGTCGGGCCGCTGGATCCTGACGGGCGGTCTCGGCGGCATGGGCGGCGCGCAGCCGCTCGCGGCGACGATGGCCGGCTTCTCGATGATCGCGGTCGAATGCGACGAGACGCGTATCGACTTCCGCCTGAAGACGCGCTACGTCGACAAGAAGGCGACGACGCTCGACGAGGCGCTCGGCATGATCGAGGAAGCGAAGCGCACCGGCAAGCCGGTGTCGATCGGCCTGCTCGGCAACGCGGCCGACGTGTTCACGGAGTGCGTCGAGCGCGGCATCACGCCGGATTGCGTGACCGACCAGACGAGCGCGCACGACCCGATCAACGGCTACCTGCCGCAAGGCTGGAGCGTCGCGCAATGGCGCGAGACGCAGAAGGTCGACCCGCAAGGCATCGTGCACCCGGCGAAGAAGTCGATGGCCGTGCAGGTGCGTGCGATGCTGACGCTGCAGGAGCGCGGCGCGGCCACGCTCGACTACGGCAACAACATCCGCCAGATGGCGCTGGAAATGGGCGTCGACAACGCGTTCGACTTCCCGGGCTTCGTGCCGGCCTATATCCGCCCGCTGTTCTGCGAAGGCAAGGGCCCGTTCCGCTGGGTCGCGCTGTCCGGCGATCCGGAAGACATCTACAAGACCGACCAGAAGGTGAAGGAGCTGATCCCCGACGATCCGCACCTGCACAACTGGCTCGACATGGCACGTGAGCGCATCGCGTTCCAGGGCCTGCCGGCACGGATCTGCTGGGTTGGCGTGAAGGATCGCTATCGCCTCGGCCAGGCGTTCAACGAGATGGTGAAGAACGGCGAACTGAAGGCGCCGATCGTGATCGGCCGCGACCACCTCGACACCGGTTCGGTCGCGAGCCCGAACCGCGAGACGGAATCGATGAAGGACGGTTCGGACGCCGTGAGCGACTGGCCGCTGCTGAACGCACTGCTGAACACCGCAGGCGGCGCATCGTGGGTGTCGCTGCACCATGGCGGCGGCGTCGGGATGGGCTTCTCGCAGCACTCGGGCGTCGTGATCGTCGCCGACGGTACCGCAGAAGCGCACGAGCGTCTCGGCCGCGTGCTGCTGAACGACCCGGCGACGGGCGTGATGCGCCATGCGGATGCCGGCTACGAACTCGCGCAGCAGACGGCCCGTGAAGCCGGCCTGAAGCTGCCGATGCTCGGCCGCTGAGCATGACGGCGCTCGACCAGGCGCAGGTGCACGCAACGATGATCCGCGCGGCGGATCTCGTTGCGTCGCCGTGGAAGAACGGCGGCGGCGTGACGCGCGAAATCGGCGCGTTCCCCCCGGGCGCCGCGCTCGATGCGTTCGCATGGCGCGTGAGCGTTGCGGACGTCGGCGCGGCCGGGCCGTTCTCGCGTTTCGACGGCATCGACCGCACGCTCGTGCTGCTGTCCGGCGCGGGCATGACGCTCGCGGAAGCGGGCGGCGTGCGCCACGTGCTCGACACGCCGCTCGCCCGTGCGGACTTCGCCGGCGAAACGGCGATCGACGCGACGCTGCATGACGGTGCGACGCGCGACTTCAACCTGATGACGCGCCGTTCGGCCGCGCGCGGGGCGGTCGACGTGTGGCCCGAAGGCACGCACCGCGTCGAGCATGCCGATACCGTGCTGCTGTTCTGCGCGACCGGCGCGGTCGGCGTCGAGATCGACGGCGCGCACTACGCACTGCAGGAAATGGACACGCTGCGGCTCGACGGGCCGCAGCGTGCGTTTGACGTCGTCGTGAGCGGAGGCGGCGCGCTGCTCGCCGTGTCGCTCGCCGTCGGCGAACGAGACTGAACGCATGAAACCGACTGTCTGGCATCACCTGAGGCTGTGTCCGCACGGCCACCCCGACGAAACGATCGACGACGCGGCGATCGCCGTCGACGAAACCGGCACGATCGTGTGGCTCGGCGCGTTGTCCGCGCTGCCGCACGGTTATGCGCACTGGCAGCGGGAAGACCTGCACGGCGCGTGGGTGACGCCGGGCCTCGTCGACTGCCACACGCACCTCGTATACGGCGGTACGCGCGCCGACGAGTTCGCGCAGCGCCTCGCCGGCGTCAGCTACGAGGAGATCGCGCGGCAGGGCGGCGGGATCGTGTCGACGGTGCGCGCGACGCGCGCGGCCGACGAGACGACGCTGTTCGTGCAGGCCGCCGCACGCCTGCAGCCGCTGCTCGCCGACGGCGTGACCGCGATCGAAATCAAGTCGGGCTACGGGCTCGACCTCGCGAGCGAGCGCAAGATGCTGCGCGTCGCGCGCCAGCTCGGCGAGCGCTTCCCGGTCACGGTCTACACGACGTTCCTCGGCGCGCACGCGCTGCCGCCGGAATACGCGGGCCGTGCGGATGAATACATCGACGAAGTGTGCGACCGGATGCTGCCGGCGCTCGCCGACGAAGGCCTCGTCGACGCGGTCGACGTGTTCTGCGAGCGCATCGGCTTTTCGCTCGCGCAGACCGAGCGCGTGTTCGAGGCCGCGACGCGGCGCGGCCTGCCGGTGAAGCTGCACGCGGAGCAGTTGTCGAACGCGGGCGGTACCGCGCTTGCCGCGCGTTATCGCGCGCTGTCCGCCGACCACCTCGAATTTCTCGACGAAGCCGGCATCGAGGCGATGAAGGCGGCCGGCACGGTCGCCGTGCTGTTGCCCGGCGCGTATTACTTCATTCGCGAAACGCAATTGCCGCCGATCGAACTGCTGCGCAAGCACGGCGTGCCGATCGCGCTCGCGACCGATCACAACCCCGGCACGTCGCCGCTCGAATCGCTGCTCCTGACGCTGAACATGGGCTGCACGCTGTTCCGCATGACGGTGCCCGAGGTGCTGCAGGGCGTGACGCGCCATGCAGCCGCGGCGCTCGGCCGCGCGGACCGTCACGGTGCGCTCGAGATCGGTCGTCAGGCCGATTTCGCGGTCTGGTCGGTCGGCTCGCTGTCGGAGCTTGCCTACTGGATCGGCCGGCCGCTGTGCGAACAGGTCGTGCGCGGCGGTGCGACGGTGTTCCGCCGGATGAACGGCTAGCCTTGCAACGGACGAGACTCACGATGACCGAAATGACGCTGTTCGCGGACCATGCCTACCTGCCGGATGGCTGGCGCCGCAACGTGCTGCTGCGCTGGGATGCGGCCGGCACGCTGACCGAGGTGACGCCCGACACCGACGCGCCGGCCGGCGTCGCGCGCGCGGCCGGGCCCGTGCTGCCCGGCATGCCGAACCTGCATTCGCACGCATTCCAGCGCGCGATGGCGGGGCTCACCGAATACCGCGCGAATCCCGCCGACAGCTTCTGGAGCTGGCGCGACCTGATGTACCGCTTCGCGCTGAAGCTCACGCCCGACGCGCTCGCGGCGATCGCGCGCTGGCTGTACGTCGAGATGCTGAAGTGCGGCTACACGTCGGTGTGCGAATTCCACTACGTGCATCACGCGCCGGACGGCTCGCGCTATCCGCAGATCGCCGAACTCGGCACGCGCGTGATCGACGCGGCCCGCGCGGCCGGCATCGGCATCACGATGCTGCCGGTGTCGTACCAGTTCGCCGGTTTCGGCAACAAGCCGCCGCGCGACGACCAGCGCCGCTTCATCAACACGCCGGACGGCGTGCTCGAACTGCTCGACTCGATGCGCCGCGTCGCGCCCGAGCACGGCGGGCTGCGCTACGGCGTCGCGCCGCACTCGCTGCGCGCGGTGTCCGAGAACGGCTTGCGCGTGCTGCTCGAAGGCCTGCCCGACGACGCGCCGGTGCATATCCACATCGCCGAACAGACGGCCGAAGTCGACGATTGCGTGCGCGCCTACGGCGCGCGTCCCGTGCAATGGCTGCTCGATCGCTTCGACGTCGATGCGCGCTGGTGTCTCGTGCACGCGACGCACGTCGATGCGGCCGAAACGGCAGCGCTCGCGAAGCGTCGTGCGGTGGCCGGCCTGTGCCTGACCACCGAAGCGAATCTCGGCGACGGCGTGTTCCCGGCCGTCGACTTTCTCGCGCAGGGCGGCGTGATCGGCGTCGGCTCGGACAGCCACGCATCGGTCGAATGGCGCTCGGAGCTGCGCCTGCTCGAATACGGGCAGCGGCTCGTGCATCGCGCGCGCAACGTGCTCGCGACCGACACGCAGGCGCACGTCGCCGATCGACTGTTCGACGCGTCGCTCGCGGGCGGCGCGCAGGCCAGCGGGCGGCGCATCGGCGCGCTGCGTGAAGGCTGCCGCGCCGACTGGCTCGTGCTCGACCCCGATCATCCGGCGATTGCCGAACACGACAGCACGGCGTGGTTGTCGGGCGCGGTGTTCGCCGAGCACGGCGACACGCCGGTGCTCGACGTCTACTCCGGCGGCGAATGTGTCGTGAGCGGCCGCCGCCATCGCGATGAAGCCGCAGCGTATGCCGACTACCGCGCCGCGCTGGCGCAACTGCTGCGCTGACGCGCGGCACCCGGCGCACGCCGCGCGCGTGCGCCGGCAGACTATTACGGTGATGCGACATGACTGAACAACCGGCTGTATTCACGCTGAAGCAGGGCACGCTGCCGCTGCTGATCTCGATTCCGCACGCAGGCACCCACATCCCCGACGACATCGCCGCGACGATGACGCCCGACGCGCGCTTCGTCGACGATTGCGACTGGCACCTCGAGCGGCTGTACGGGTTCGCGGCGACGCTCGGCGCGTCGATCCTCGTGCCGTCGCACGCGCGCTACGTGGTCGACCTGAACCGTCCGCCCGACAACGAGAACCTGTACCCGGGGCAGGACACGACCGGGCTCGTGCCGGTCGACACGTTCGACAAGGCGCCGCTTTATCCGGCGAACGCGCTGCCCGGCAACGACGAGATCATGCGCCGCCGCGACCGCTACTGGCGCCCGTACCACGACGCGCTGCAAGGCGAGGTCGCGCGCCTGAAGCGCGAGCACGGGCGCGTGCTCGTGTGGGAAGCGCATTCGATCCGCTCGCACGTGCCGCGCTTCTTCGAAGGCCGCCTGCCGGACTTCAACTTCGGCACCTCGAGCGGCGCGAGCGCCGCGCCCGGCCTTGCCGAGGCGCTGGCCGCAACCGTGACCGCGCACGGCGGGTATACGGCCGTCGCGAACGGGCGTTTCAAGGGCGGCTACATCACCCGTCACTACGGCGTGCCCGCGACCGGCGTCGAAGCCGTGCAGCTCGAGCTGTCGCAGATCACCTACATGGAAGAGACGCGTCCGTACGCATACGACGAAGCGCGCGCCGCGCAGATCGTGCCGCTGCTGCAGACGGTCGTCGAAACCGCGCTCGCGCATCGCTGATCCGTCGGCGCGCTGCATGCGGCGGCGCGGCGACACCGCGCGCCACGTCCTGCCGGTATGCAATGCGCGTGCCGACGCGGTGCACAAAACGGCATCGACCTAGCCGGTCGATGCCGTTTTTTTTCGTCTGATCGATGGCGGGATCGATACCTGAAAATTTGACGCAATCTTTAGGTGATATAAGCTGAATGTCAGGGAGTCGTCATGCGCGTACCGGCCGCGACGGCGTCGATCAGCGCCGCACCGCGCCGGAATCCGTTGCCAGACACCTTGCCGACGTGTCGCCGCGCGGCTTTGCCGCCTCCGCTCCGTCGCGACATGTGTCCTGCCTTCATCAGTCAGTCGAGTACGATCGTGAAAGCCGCCAGCCCTTCGATACGCCGGACCCGAAGTCCGTCGGCGGGCGCGCCGCCTCAGGCCGGGCCGATCCGGCATGCTGATCGCGGCACGCGCGCCGCCCTCATACGCGAGCCTCGTTTCTTCGCTGTGTCCCAGTGCGGCCTGCGCCGCTTCAATCTCGTGACCGCGCTCGTGTTCAGCGCGGTGCAGTGCGACGGCAGCGCTTCTTTGTTGCCCTAGCGTCCGTTTCCGCTTTCGCATCGGGTCGCACCGCCTGTTGCCGCACCGTCCGCGCGGCACGATCGCGTATGGGCGCGTGCAGCGCCACCGCGGGCTTCCATCGTCTTGCGCGTCCGCACGCGTCGCGCATTTATCGCGGAGGTGAGCATGCGACCGCGCCCGCTCGTAGCCGTCACCGCCGACCGCATCATGCGCGGCGCCCATCCGAACCACACGGCGGGGGAGAAGTACCTCGTCGCGCTGGTCGACGGCGCCGGTGCGCTGGCGTTCGTGCTGCCTGCGCTGGGCGAGCGGCAGCCGGTCGACGCGATCGTCGCGTCGATCGACGGGCTGCTGCTGACGGGCAGCTATTCGAACGTCGAGCCGCATCACTACGGTGGCGCGGCGAGTACGCCCGACACGTTGCACGATCCGGCGCGCGATGCGACCGCGCTGCCGCTGATCCGCGCGGCGATCGACGCGGGCGTGCCCGTGCTCGCGATCTGCCGCGGCATGCAGGAGCTGAACGTCGCATATGGCGGCACGCTGCATCAGCGACTGCATGCGAGCGCGGGCTTCCACGACCATCGCGAGCGCGACGGCGATCCGCTCGAGCGGCAGTATGGCCCCGCGCACCGCGTACAGCTCGCGCCGGGCGGCCTGCTGCAACGGGTCGCGCGCGGCGCGCACGACGCGAAGGTCAATTCGCTGCACGACCAGGGCATCGCGCGGCTCGGCGCGGGGCTCGTGGTCGAGGCGAGCGCGCCCGACGGGCTGATCGAGGCCGTCAGCGTGCGCGGCGCGCGTGCGTTCGCGCTCGGCGTGCAGTGGCATCCCGAATGGCGCTTCGCGGAACAGCCGCTGTCGCGCGATCTCTTTGCGGCATTCGGCGCGGCGTGCCGCGCGCGCATGACACACCGCATTCATGCGGCCGGCGGCACCATGCCGTCGCCGGCCGCATCCGACATCGACTGAACGAGGCCGATCATGCAACCCGAACTGAGCGAATTCCTGCGTCAACACCGCATCACCGAAGTCGAGGCGATCATTCCCGACATGGCCGGCATCGCGCGCGGCAAGATCATTCCGCGCAACAAGTTCGAGTCCGGCGAATCGATGCGCCTGCCGCAGGCCGTGATGGTGCAGACCGTCACCGGCGACTATCCGGAGGACGGCACGCTGACCGGCGTCACCGATCCCGACATGGTGTGCGTGCCCGATCCGTCGACGATCTGCCTGATTCCGTGGGCCGTCGATCCGACCGCGCAGGTGATCCACGATTGCGTGCATTTCGACGGCTCGCCGGTCGAGATCTCGCCGCGCTACGTGCTGCGTCGCGTGCTCGACCTTTACAAGGCGAAGGGCTGGAAGCCCGTGGTCGCGCCCGAGCTCGAGTTCTATCTGGTCGACATGAATGCCGACCCCGATCTGCCGTTGCGTCCGCCGGTCGGGCGCACGGGCCGCGCGGAGACGGGCCGTCAGTCGTATTCGATCGAGGCGGTCAACGAGTTCGATCCGCTGTTCGAGGACATCTACGAATACTGCGAGATGCAGGGCCTCGACATCGAGACGCTGATCCATGAGGTCGGCGCCGCGCAGATGGAGATCAACTTCGTGCACGGCGATGCGCTGTCGCTTGCCGACCAGGTGTTCCTGTTCAAGCGCACGGTGCGCGAGGCGGCGCTGCGCCACAACATGTACGCGACGTTCATGGCCAAGCCGATGGAAGGCGAGCCGGGCTCCGCGATGCATATCCACCAGAGCCTTGCCGATGTGCACACCGGCCGCAACCTGTTCGCCGACGACGGCGGCGTCGTATCGCCGATGTTCCAGAGCTATCTCGCGGGGCTGCAGAAATACACGCCCGCGC
>NZ_CAJPGQ010000060.1:0-37257 GCF_905339595.1 Burkholderia sp. BCC1977 | reverse complement strand
CTCGGGTCACCCGGTCGCAGCCGCCGTCGCGGTCGCGAACCTGAAGCTGCTGCGCGACGAGGGGATCGTCGAGCGCGTGAAGCACGACACGGGCCCGTACTTCCAGGCGCTGATGCGCGAAACCTTCGCGCGTCACCCGATCGTCGGCGAAGTGCACGGCCACGGGATGGTCGCGAGCCTGCAGCTCGCCGAGTCGCCGGCCGAACGCCGCCGCTTCGCGAACGGCGGCGACGTCGGCACGATCTGCCGCGACTTCTGCTTCAACGGCAACCTGGTCATGCGCGCGACCGGCGACCGGATGCTGCTGTCGCCGCCGCTCGTGATCTCGCGTCAGGAAATCGATGAACTCGTATCGAAGGCGAAGAAGGCCGTCGATGCGACCGCCCAGCAACTGGGCCTTTCGTAACGGCTTTGCCTACAGGCGTGCGGCGGGCGCCGCACGCCACCATAACCCAGGGGAATTCCACCATGCGTGCCTGCCTTCTTCGCCAAGCCTGTTCCGTCGCGGCCCTTGCCGCCGCGGCCGCGTTCACGTCGGTCGCCAGCCCGTCGGCGCATGCCGACGAGCTGAACGTCTACAACTGGTCCGATTACATCGCACCGGACACGATCCCGAACTTCCAGAAACAGACGGGCATCCACGTCAAGTACGACAACTACGACAGCGACGACACGCTGCAGGCGAAGCTGCTGGCGGGCAGCTCGGGCTACGACATCGTCGTGCCGACCTCGAACTACATGGCCAAGCAGATCCAGGCCGGCGTGTACCAGAAGCTCGACAAGTCGAAGCTCCCGAACCTCGCGAACCTCGATCCGCTGCTGATGAAGATGATCGCGGACGCCGATCCGGGCAACCAGTACGGCGTGCCCTGGGCCTATGGCACGGACGGCATCGGCTACAACGCGCAGGCGGTGAAGAAGGCGCTCGGCGACAAGGCGCCGGTCGACAGCTGGGCACTGGTGTTCGACCCGGCCAACATGGAAAAGCTGAAGGGCTGCGGCGTGTCATTCCTCGACCAGGCCGTCGACGTGTTCGCGGCCACGCTGCAATACATGGGCAAGGATCCCAACAGCAAGAACCCCGGCGACTACCAGGCTGCGTTCGAAGTCCTGAAGAAAGTCCGCCCGTACATCACCCAGTTCAACTCGTCCGGCTACATCAACGACCTCGCGAACAACGACGTGTGCGTCGCGCTCGGCTGGTCGGGCGACATCGGCATCGCGCACCGCCGCTCGTCGGAGGCGAAGCGCGCGTACGACATCAAGTTCTCGAACCCGAAGGAAGGCGGCCTGCTGTGGTTCGACGTGATGGTGATCCCGAAGGATGCGCCGCACCCCGAGGCCGCGCTGAAGTGGATCAACTACGTGTCCGACCCGAAGGTCAACGCGGCGATCACCAACACGGTGTTCTACCCGACCGCGAACAAGGCCGCGCACCCGTTCGTCACGCCGGCCGTCGCGCAGGATCCGACCGTCTATCCGCCCGAAGACGTGCTGAAGAAGATGGTGCTGATGAAGCCGATGCCGGCCGACATCCTGCGCCTCGAGAACCGTCTGTGGGCGCAGTTGAAAACCGGCCACTGATCGCCTTGCCTCGCGGCGGCGCAGGCATCGCTCCACGCCTGCCCGCCTGAGATACGCGGACCTCCGTCCGCTCGCGCGCACCGCGCGCCCTGTTCCATCCGGCACGAGCCGTTGTCCGCGAGTCGCGTTGCGCGCCTCGCGCGGGGACGCTCACGCCTGCAATCCGTGAAGAACGAATGGTGACTCCCATGCAATCGATACCCTCTTCCGCTGCTGCACGACAGACTCAACCGGCCGCCGCGGCCCGTACGAAAAACGACGCCTTCGTGCGCATCGAAAACGTCGTGAAGAAGTTCGGCGACAGCACGGCCGTCGACAACGTGAACCTGACGATCGCGAAGAACGAGCTGTTCGCGCTGCTCGGCAGCTCGGGCTGCGGCAAGTCGACGCTCCTGCGCATGCTCGCCGGGCTCGAGACGGCCACCTCCGGCAAGATCTTCGTCGACGGCGAGGACCTTGCGTCGCTGCCGCCGTACCGCCGCCCGGTCAACATGATGTTCCAGTCGTACGCGCTGTTCCCGCACATGTCGGTCGAATCGAACGTCGCGTTCGGCCTGAAGCAGGAAGGCACGCCGAAGAACGAGATCAAGGAACGCGTGGCCGATGCGCTCGCGCTCGTGCAGATGAGCAAGTACGCGAAGCGCAAGCCGCACCAGCTGTCGGGCGGCCAGCAGCAGCGCGTCGCGCTCGCCCGCTCGCTGGTCAAGCGTCCGAAGCTGCTGCTGCTCGACGAGCCGATGTCCGCGCTCGACAAGAAGATCCGCCAGAAAACCCAGCTCGAACTCGTGAACATCATCGAGAAGGTCGACGTGACCTGCGTGATGGTCACGCACGACCAGGAAGAGGCGATGACGATGGCGAGCCGCCTCGCGGTGATGAGCGAAGGCAAGATCGTGCAGATCGGCTCGCCCGGCGAAGTGTACGAATTCCCGAACAGCCGTTTCTCGGCCGAGTTCATCGGCTCGACGAACCTGTTCGAAGGCCGCGTGGTCGAGGACGAACCCGATCACATCTTCGTCGAGAGCGACGACCTCGAAGCGCGGATGTACGTGAGCCACGGCGTGACCGGCCCGCTCGGGATGCCGGTCGGCATTTCCGTGCGGCCGGAGCGCGTGCACGTCTCGCGCGACAAACCCGGCTCGCATCACAACTGGGCGCGCGGCGTCGTGACCGACATCGCATACATGGGCAGCTACTCGCTGTATCACGTGCGTCTGCCGAGCGGCAAGACGGTCGTGTCGAACCTGTCGAGCTCGCACCTGATGCATGACGGCGCGCCTTCCTGGAACGACGACGTGTTCGTGTCGTGGTCGCCGGCCAGCGGCGTCGTGCTGACGCAATGAGGGCGACATGATGAGAACTTCCGCTTCCACGCCGTCCGCGCCGGTGTCGACCGGTGCTACCGCTGCGACGCAGGCTTCAAGGCGCCGCGGCCGCTTCGCCGCGCTGTCGCGCTTCCTGCCGTCGGGCCGCAACCTCGCGATCGGCGTGCCGTTCCTGTGGCTCGTGATCTTCTTCGCGCTGCCGTTCGTGCTGGTGTTCAAGATCAGCTTCGCCGACCAGGTGATGGGCATTCCGCCCTACACGTCGCTCGTCGAGATCAAGGACGGCGTCGTGCACTTCGCGCTGCAACTGGGGCACTACGCGTTCCTGCTGCAGGACGACCTGTACATCGCGACCTACCTCAGCTCGCTGAAGATGGCCGCCGTGTCGACGCTGCTGTGTCTGTTGATCGGCTACCCGATGGCGTACTACATCGCGCGCTCGGAACCGGGCCGGCGCAACGTGCTGATGATGGCCGTGATGCTGCCGTTCTGGACGTCGTTCCTGATCCGCGTGTACGCATGGATCGGCATCCTGAAGGACGACGGCCTGCTGAACCACGCGCTGATCGCGCTGGGCATCATCCACACGCCGCTGCGCCTCTATCACAGCGACGCGGGCGTCTACATCGGGATGGTCTATTCGTACCTGCCGTTCATGGTGATGCCGCTGTACGCGCACCTCGTGAAGATGGACCTGACGCTGCTCGAGGCCGCGTACGACCTCGGCGCGAAGCCGTGGGTCGCGTTCACGCGCATCACGCTGCCGCTGTCGAAGAACGGGATCATCGCCGGCAGCCTGCTGGTGTTCATCCCGGCGGTCGGCGAGTACGTGATTCCGGAGCTGCTCGGCGGCGCCGACACGCTGATGATCGGCCGCGTGATGTGGGATGAGTTCTTCAACAACATGGACTGGCCGATGGCGTCCGCGGTGACGGTCGCGATGGTGCTGCTGTTGCTGGTGCCGATGGCGCTGTTCCAGTACTACCAGGTCAAGGAACTGGAGGAAGCGAAATGATCAAGCCGAGCAAACCGCTGTCGACGGGCGTTCTCGCCTTCGGCTTCCTGTTCCTGTACATCCCGATCATCAGCCTGGCCGTGTACTCGTTCAACGAGTCGAAGCTGGTGACGGTGTGGTCGGGCTTCTCGCTGAAGTGGTACGCGGCGCTGTGGCAGGACGACGAACTGCTGACGGCCGCGTGGCTGTCGCTGAAGATCGGCCTCCTGACGGCCACCGCGTCGGTCGTGATCGGCACGTGGGCAGGCTTCGTGCTCGCGCGCTTCGGCCGCTTCAAGGGCTTCACGCTGTACACGGGGATGATCAACGCGCCGCTGGTGATTCCGGAGGTGATCCAGGGGATCTCGCTGCTGCTGCTGTTCGTGGCGCTGGAGCAGATGTTCGGCTGGCCGAAGGGACGCGGCATGGTGACGATCTGGATCGGCCACGTGATGCTGTGCGTGTCGTACGTGGCGATCATCGTGCAGTCGCGCGTGAAGGAGATGAACAAGTCGCTGGAGGAGGCCGCGCTCGATCTGGGCGCGACGCCGCTGAAGGTGTTCTTCGTGGTGACGCTGCCGCTGATCTCGCAGGCGCTGCTGTCCGGGTGGCTGCTGTCGTTCACGCTGTCGATCGACGACCTGGTGCTGTCGGCGTTCCTGTCGGGGCCGGGCTCGACGACGCTGCCGCTGGTGGTGTTCTCGCGCGTGCGGCTCGGGCTGAACCCGGAGATGAACGCACTGGCGACGCTGTTCATCACGGCGGTGACGATCGGCGTGATCGTCGTGAACCAGATGATGATCGCGCGCGAGCGGCGCCGGGTGGCCGACATGAAGGCGGCGTTCGCGGCGGCCTGACGCTCCTCTTCCCTTTCCCTCGATAACAAGATCCGCGCGCCGCGTGATGCGGCGCGCAAACCGAGCACACATTGACAGGCCCACGACAAGGAGAATCCGCAATGAAGAAGAAACTGATCTGCCTGCTGGTGGCCGGCGCGTTGCCGGGCATCGCGCTGGCCGACTCGACCTCCGCCGAAATCAAGGCACTGCAGGCGCAGGTCGCCGCGCTGCAGAAGCAGATGAAGGCCATGCAGGCGCAGCTCGCCGCGAAACCGGGCAGCGCGCCGGTCGCGCAGGCCGGCGCGACGGCCGCGACCAAGCCGGTCATCGTGGCCGCCGATCCGTCCTCGCCGGATTACGGCCGCGCCCAGGCCGCGCTGACCAACGACGAGGTCAGCGAAATGAAGCAGCAGATCGCGAACCAGCAGCTGAAGGTCGACTCGCTGACGGACGCGGCCAACACCGGGCCGCTCGCGGGCCTGTCGGTCACGGGCTACATCGACCCGACCTACATCTACAACCGTGCGGCCGGCACGTCGTCGTTCCTGTTCGCGAACCACGAGAACGCGTACAACTACTTCAACAGCACGTTCGGCGACCTGTACCTCGACATCAAGAAGACCTTCGGCGTCGGCCCGATGGCGCCATCGGCCGAGATCACGCTGATGCCGAACCGCGGCAACGGCATCACGCTGCTGCAGAACTCGCGCGGCTCGATCACCGACAACCTGCTGAACACCGCGGTCGTCAACGTGCCGATCACCGCCGAGACGACGCTGGTGGCCGGCCTGATCCCGAGCTTCGGCGGCTACGAGGTGCAGCAGTCGAACCAGATGCTCACGCTCACGCACAACCTGCTGTACGATTTCTCGGATCCGGGCAGCTACGTCGGTGTCGGCGCGAACTACACGAAGGGCGCCTGGGCGTGGAAATTCTTCCTCGGCAACGAGCAGTACCGCACGTATGGTTCGGTCACGCAGACGGGCACCAACGCGCTCGGCGATCCGATCTCCACCAGCAACAAGGTGCCGACCTTCACGGCGCGCGCGGACTACACATGGTCGAGCGCGCTCGATATCGGCGGCTCGTTCAACATCGGGCGGCAGACGCTGGCGAGCGCGATCGACGACCAGGGCAACGTCCACTACGGCCCGGGCGGCGCGGCACCGAGCGCGTACGGTTCGTTCTTCTTCGGCGAACTCGACGCGACCTACACGCTCGCCGACATCCAGTACAACGCCGAAGTCGACTACGGCCGGCAGCAGCATGCGGCGTTCAACGGCGGGCTCGCGCAGTGGTACGGCCTGTCGCTGCTCGCGCATCGCAAGTTCAACGCGCCGGTGGTCGGCCGCATGGGCGTGACGCTGCGCTACGACCTGCTCGCCAACACGAAGAACGGCGGCGGCGGCGGCGGGATCGCGCTGAACGGCAACGGGATGGATCCGAACAACGGCTTCGGCGTCGACGCGGACTGCCTCGCGATGTCGAAGGCCGGCGGCGGCCTCGGCTTCGAGTGCAAGGGCGCGGTGCGCCAGGACGTCGCGCTCGACCTGCTGTTCTATCCGACCCAGCAGATCACCGTGAAGGTCGAATACCGGCACGACTGGGCGAACAACAAGGTGTTCCTGCGCAACGACGGTTCGTACGGCAAGTCCAACGACCTGCTCGCGACGCAGTTCATCTATTCGTTCTGATGCGGGCCGCGCGGGACGCCGTGCCGCGCGCATGGCGTCCCGCATCGTTTCACCGGGCCGGATCGCGGTGCACGGTACGTCGGCACCGGCGCCGGCCGTCTTCGAGGGAGTCGGTTTGATGACGCAGTCTTTCACCCGCCGCGCCGATGCGCTCGCGCGCGACTCGTACTACGAAGCGACCGCCACGCGCCCCGTGGCGGACGACCCCGTGCTGGAAGACGCGATCGACGTCGACGTGTGCGTGATCGGCGCGGGCTTCGCGGGCCTGTCGACGGCGCTCGATTGCCGTGCGCGCGGGCTGTCGGTCGCCGTGATCGATGCGCACCGGCCCGGCTGGGGCGCATCGGGCCGCAACGGCGGCCAGGCGATCACCGGCTTCGCGAAAGACGAGGTGATCGAGAAGCAGCTCGGCGCCGCCGGCGCACGCGCCGCCTGGTCGCTGTCGCTCGACGGCGTCGCGCTGATTGCCGAGCGGATCGCGCACTACGGGATCGACTGCGACTTCACGCGCGGCTACCTGACGGTCGCGACGAAACCGCGCCGCATCGACGACCTGCATGCATGGATGGATGCCGCGACGTCGCGCTGGGGCCATCCGTCGCTGTCGTGGCTCGACACCGGCGAAATCCGCGCGCGCATCGCGTCGTCCCGCTATCTGGCGGGCGTCTACGATCCGCTGTCGGGCCACCTGCATCCGCTCAAGTATTGCCTCGGCCTCGCCGAGGCCGCGCGCCGCGAAGGCGTCGCGCTCCATGCGCACACGCCCGCGCTCGACGTCGTGCGCGGCGTCCGGCCGGTCGTGCGCACGCCGTCGGGCGAAGTGCGCTGCCGCTTCGTCGTGTCATGCTGCAACGCGGGCCCCGGCGGCGTGCTGCCGGCCGCGACCGCCGCGCGCATCGCGCCGATCGCGTCCTACATCATCGCGACCGAACCGCTCGGCCGCGCGCGCGCCGACGCGCTGATCGCGCAGCGCGAAGCCGTGTGCGACAACAACTTCTTCCTCGACTACTTCCGGCTGTCCGCCGACCACCGGATGCTGTTCGGCGGCCGCGCGAACTCCGCGGGCGCATCGCCCGACACGCTCGCCGAAACGATCCGGCAGCGCATGGCCGGCGTGTTCCCGCAGCTCGCCGACGTGCGCGTCGACCACGCGTGGGGCGGCTTCGTCGACGTCACGCGCAACCGCGCGCCGGACTTCGGCGCGCTCGATCCGAACTTCTTCTACGTCCAGGGCTTCAGCGGGCACGGCGTCGCGCTGACCGGCATCGCCGGACGCGCGATCGCCGGCGCGATCGCGGGCGACACGCGCGCGTTCGACCTGTTCGCGCAACTGCGCCACCGGCGCTTTCCCGGCGGCGACGCGTGGCGGCAGCCCGCGCTCGAACTCGGGATGCTGTACCACCGCGTGCGCGAGCTGTTCTGAGCCTTCTTTCTCCGTTCTCCTGACCATGCCGACATTCGCCAACCAGCCTCACGTCGCGTCGTACTACGCGGCGACCGCCAACGATACGACCCGCCATGCGCCGCTCGCCGGCGCGACCGACGCCGACGTGTGCGTGATCGGTGCGGGCCTCACCGGCTTGTCCGCCGCGCTCAACCTCGCCGAGCGCGGCCATTCGGTGACCGTGCTCGAGGCGTCGCGGGTCGGATGGGCGGCGAGCGGGCGCAACGGCGGCCAGCTGATCGGCGGCTTTGCATGCGACATCGATACATTCGGCAACTTCATGCCGGAAGGCGACGTGAAGCGGATCTGGGACATGGGGCTCGAAACGCTGTCGCTCGTGAAGTCGCGCATCGCGCGGCACGACATCGACTGCGCGCTCCTGCCCGGCTACCTGACCGCCGCGAACACCGAGCGCGACGCGGATGCGCTGAAGCGCTGGCGCGACGAGGCCGCGAAGCGCTTCGGCTACGACCGCTTCCATTTCGTCGAAGCCGACGAACTCGGCGACTACGTGCAGTCGGCGCGCTATCGCGGCGGCCTGTACGACCCCGACAGCGGCCACCTGCATCCGCTGAACTACACGCTCGGGCTGGCGCGTGCAGCGGCCGATGCAGGCGTGCGGATTCACGAGGACAGCTGCGTGACGCGCGTGCGCGACGTCACGGGCGGCCACGTCGTCGAGACCGACCAGGGACAGGTGCGCGCGCGCTTCGTCGTGCTCGCGTGCAACACCTATGTCGGCACGCTCGCGCCCGCGCTGTCGAAGAAGATCATGCCGGTCGGCACCTACGTGATCGCGACCGAGCCGCTCGGCGACGCGCGCGCCGCCGCGCTGATGCCCGCACGCGCGGCGGTCTGCGACAGTCGCTTCGTGCTCGACTATTTCCGGCCGGCGCCCGACACGCGGCTCGTGTGGGGCGGCAAGGTCAGCTATTCGACGCTGCCGCCGCGCAATCTCGCCGACGCGATGCGCGCGGACATGCTGAAGACGTTTCCGCAGCTCGCGGACGTGAAGGTCGACTACGCATGGGGCGGCTTCGTCGACATCACGATGAATCGCGCGCCGCACTTCGGGCGCGTCGCGCCGACGATGTATTTCGCGCAGGGCTTCTCGGGGCACGGCGTGAACACGACCGCGCTCGCGGGCAAGCTGATCGCCGAGGCGATCGACGGCCAGGCGAGCCGCTTCGACCTGTTCGGCAAGATCCGGCATCGCGACTTCCCCGGCGGCGCGACGCTGCGCACGCCGGCGCTGGTGCTCGCGATGAGCTGGTACCGGCTGCTCGACGCGTTCGGCATGCATTGAACGTCGCCCCGCGCCGCCGGCGCGTGAGCAGAACACCCGCGCCGGCCCGCGAGCCGGCACGCCCGGTTGCGGTCAGTCGGCCACCTTCTGCCGCATCGTCACGAACTCCTCGGCCGCGGTCGGGTGAATGCCGATCGTGTCGTCGAACTGCGCCTTCGTCGCGCCCGCGCGGATCGCGATCGCGATGCCCTGGATGATCTCGCCCGCGTCGCGGCCGACCATGTGCGCGCCGATCACGCGCTGGCTGCCGCGCTCGACCACGAGCTTCATCAGCGTGCGCTCGTCGCGCCCCGACAGCGTGTGGCGCAGCGCCTTGAACGACGTGCGGTAGATGTCGACTTCGTCGAGCACGCGACGCGCATCGGCCTCCGTCAGGCCGACCGTCGCGACCTCGGGCTGGCTGAACACGGCCGACGGCACATACTCGTGATCGGCCGCCACACGCGACCCGCCAAACAGCGTCCGCGCAAGCAGTGCGCCGTCGCGCGTCGCGACCGGCGTGAGTTGCGGCCGCGACGTCACGTCGCCGATCGCATGAATCGAGGGCACCGACGTCGCCGAATACGCATCGACGGCGATCGCGCCGCGCGCGTCGAGCATGACGCCCACCCGTTCGAGTCCGAGCGCGTCGACGTTCGGCACGCGGCCGGTCGCATAGAGCACCGCGTCGTACGGCCCGTGCTGCGCGTCGCCGACACGGACCGAGAGCGTGCCGTCGTCCGCGCGCGCGATCGATTCGATCATCGCGCGCGCGTGGATCGCGACACCCTGCTTGGTCATCTCGTCGGTCAGGAATTGCCGCACGTCGTCGTCGAAGCCGCGCAGGATCTTCTCGCCGCGATAGAACAGGTCGACATGGCTGCCGACGCCGTTGAAGATGCCCGCGAACTCGACCGCGATATAGCCGCCGCCGACCACCGCGATGCGTGCGGGCAGCTTCGCGAGCGACAGCGCCTCGCGCGACGTGATCGCGTGCTCGATGCCGGGCCGCGGCGGCAGCGCCGGACGCGAGCCGGTCGCGATCGCGATGTGGCGCGCGCGGATCGTGCGATCGCCGATCGCGACCGTATGCGCGTCGACGAGCGTCGCGCGCCCTGCGTGCATCTCGACGCCGGATTGCCGCAGCAGGTTGATGTAGATGTCGCTGAGCCGGTTGATCTCGCGATCCTTCGCGGCGATCAGCGCGGGCCAGTCGAGCGTGCCGGCGCCGAAGCGCCAGCCGAAGCCCTTCGCGTCCTCGAGCTCGTGCGGATAGTGCGATGCGTAGACGAGCAGCTTCTTCGGGATGCAGCCGCGCAGCACGCAGGTGCCGCCGATCTGCTCCTCTTCCGCTATGCCGACGCGCGCGCCGTATGACGCCGACATCCGGGCGAGCCTCACGCCGCCGGAGCCGGCCCCGATGACGAACAGGTCGTAGTCGAAATCCATCGCAAGCCCTCATCGCAGTTCGGATGACGGCACGATAACAAGAATCGGGAATTCGTGCGGGAGGTGGCGCCGCGGAACGCGCGCCCCATAAAAAACGGCGAGAGACGTCGCCTCTCGCCGGTCAAACCAGCTGCCGGGTGTGCCATGCGTCACCGATCGACCACATGCCCGACCTGCCGGCCGCGCGGCACCGGCCCGCCCGGGCGCGCGAACGGCGCACCCGCGGCGGGACCAGCCGCCATGCTCAGGCCTGCGACGCGTCGCTGCCGTCCGTCGCCTGCGTATCGTCTGCCTGCTGGGGCTGCTCTTCCTTCTTCTCGAGCATGCCTTCGATCGCTTCCGCACCCTTGAAGCCGGCGACGGCCGCCGCCGCCTTGGTCAGCAGGCCCGCATCCGGATCCAGCTTTTCCGCCGCCTCGACGGCCGCCACGGCACCGGCGATTTCGCCCACGGTGTTCAGGATACCCATCGTCATCCCCTTTCAAGAAAGTCGTGAGCGCATCGTCCCACGAAAAAAAACCGGCAGACCGTGTTTGTCATCACCGGATACACAAATTACGCAACAGGCCGGTCGCACGCGAAAACGCGCGCCGGAACGACGCCCGCGCGTGCGCCGCGGCACACGGCGGACCATGCACGCAGCGTAGCGGAAACGCTTCGCGCGCACTGTCAAAGTATGTTCTGGAATGCCGACGGAACCCTTACGCATTCCGCCGTTCATGAAACCAATGCCGGATCCCGCGCGTCCGCCCGGCCCGCTCGGTTCAGAACTGGTGCCGGATGCCCGCCATCACGCCAAGCTGCGTCATGCCGGGCGCGGGTGTCGTGCCGCCGCCGCCCTGGCTGACCGTGTACTGCGCGTGCGCGCTGTTCCACAGATAGGCGCCTTGCAGGTAGACCGCGGTCCGCTTGGACAACAGGTACGTGCCGCGCAGCACGCCGATCGTGCCGCGCGCGTCGTGCTCGCGATTGACGATCCGGTACGCCCCGCCGTCGACGATCAGGAACGGCGCGGCCCGCCATGACGCGCTCAGATAGAACTGGTCGTAGCCGACGTTCGGCGTGCGCGCCGACACGAGCCGCACGCGGCGGCCGAGCCAGCCGCCACCGAAGCGCCATGCGCCGAACTCGCCATAACCGTTCAGTTGCATGCGCACGTCCTTGTCGCCCGGCTGCGTGAACGGGACCGGCGCGGCGCCGTCGTAGAAGTTCGCGGCCGCGCCGGCACCGCCGCGCTGCTCGTCGTACGCGGCGGCCATGCCAAAGCCGTGCGCGTCATAGCGCAGCATCGCCGACCATTCGCGGCACGTCTGCGCGCTGCCCGGCACCGGACCGGCGCACGTGCCCTGCCCGGGCGAATTGCCGGTGCCGGCCGCGTCGCGGCCGAACGACCAGGTCGCGCCGACGGTCAGCCCGCCGAACGCGCCCTTGTACGCGATCGTGTTGTCGCTGCGTGCACTCGGCAGGTACTGGTCGAACGACGCCAGGCCGCCGTAGATATCCGGACCGAGCAGGTCGGCGTCGACCACGGCCCAGTAGGTCATCGTATATTGGCGGCCGAAGCTCAGGCTGCCGTACGGGCCATCCAGGCCGACCCAGGCCTGGCGGCCGAACAGCCGCCCGCCCTGGTTCGCGGCGCCGTTGCGCAGGTTGAAACCGTTCTCGAGTACGAAATTGGCCCGCCAGCCGCCGCCGAGCGCCTCGCTGCCACGCAGCCCCCAGCGCGATGGCAGTTCGCCGGTGATGCCGGGCATGCGCACCAGGCCGTTGCCTGCCGTGTCGGCATGCGAAACGAATTCGACGCCCGTATCGACGACGCCATATAGGGTGACGCTGCTCTGCGCGCACGCGGGCGCAGCCGCGAACGCCGCCAGCGCGGCGGATCCCGCCACAAGGGATGCTTTCATGATCTTTCGTCTCCGATCGTTTTATTTCATAGTCCGAATCGAATGCATGCAGTGCGTGCAAGCGCGACGACGTGCGACGCGCGATCCGGAGGTCTGGCGCATTATCCGAAGACGAAACCCTGCTGAAAATTGCCGATTCGGCGAAAAGTCATGCCCGTGCGACATGACTTGGCGGCACACCTCGACTCGATGACGCGTCCGCCAAAAGACGAAAGGCGCCTTGCGGCGCCTTTCGGTATGCGATCGAACGAAACGTCCGACGATCAGAAGATATTGCGCAGGCCGATCGCGATGCCGGTCTGGTTGCTGCGACCCGGCAGCTCGACATTCGCCGCGCCGTTCGTCTTGTTGAAGTCGACGGTGCCGTAGACTTCCGTGCGCTTGCTCAGCGCGTATTCGGCGATGCCGACGACCGCGTAGCGGTTGCCGCTCGCGAGCGTGCCGTTGGTGGTCATCGCGTTGCGCATGTGGTCGTAGTAGAACGCGCCCGTCAGCGTCAGCGGCGTGCTGACCTGCCAGCTCACGCCCGCGAACGGACCGTCGTCGATCCGGCCCGTGCCCTTCGCGACCGGGATCGACTGCTGCGCGAGCAGGCTGTCGACGAAACCGGTGTCGTCCTTCGAGCGCAGGTAGCCCGCATAGACCTTCGCCTTGCTGAACGCATACACGACGTTCGCGTGGTAGATCGTCTGCTTGCGTGCGGAGTTGTCGCTGTTCTGCTGCGCGCCGGCCGCGATGCTGAGCGGGCCCATCACGTACGACAGCGACACGCCCCAGGCATTGCCCTTGCCGAGCGAGCCCGGGATCTGGCCCGAGAAGCCGCCCGCGCCGGTCGATTCGTAGTTGGTGCCCGTCGAGTACATCGCCTTCGCGGTCAGGCCCGCGAACTTGCCCGTGTACTTGATCTGGTTGTCCGCATACAGGCCGCCGCCCAGCGCGACCGGCAGCCACGCGTTTTCGAGGTAGTTGCCGACCGTCAGCGGATCGTAGGTGTCCGACAGCAGGTCGAACAGCGGGGTCTTCTGGCGGCCGAGGGTCACCGTGCCGTACGGGCTCTGCAGGCCGACGTACGCCGCGCGGTTGAACAGGCGGCCGCTGTCGGCGAATGCGCCGTTCTGCAGGTTCACGCCGCTTTCGAGGTTGAACAGGGCCTTCAGGCCGCCGCCGAGGTCTTCCGTGCCGTAGATGCCGAAGCGGCTGTTGGTGATCGCGCCGTTGGTCATCGACAGCAGGCCGTCGTTCTTGGCGTTGGCGTTGGTCAGGTACCGGACGCTGACGTCGGCGACGCCCCAGAGCGTGACCGAGCTTTGTGCTGCCGCGTACTGGCTGGCGAAGGCCAGCACCGCGCCCCCTGCGATGGCTGCGAGTCGGGTGGTCTGCTTCATGAGCTTTCCTTTTTGTAGGTGTCTCCATTCATGGCCGGCCGCGTGCGCAGCCGGGTGACGATCGCGGACGCTCATGGCGCGCGCGATGTGGGCTGAATCATAAGACCAGTGCGCGTCCTGAAAGAAATTGAAATGCGCGGCAACGCGCGACTGTCGCCCTGGAACAACGTTTCCCGCGCCGGGCTTGCCTCTCGCGTGGGGACGCGGGGCGCGGCGATGGCGGAAAGCGGGTCAGTGCTGTAAGGATCGGTGGCGGACGCGGACGATGCAGTCCGCGGTGCGGCACGTGGAGGCGGAACGATCCGGAGCGGGCCGGCGGCGCCGATCGCCGGTATCGGATGCGGCCGGGGCAACCGGCTTGCGGTCAGGGGTAGCGGCGGGTCGGTGACGCGATGAACCGGTGATTCGGTCGCGCGACGCACCGGCGGGCCGCATGGCCGCGGCCCTGCGCGCGTCAGGCCGGCCGCGGCGTCCCGCCGTCGGGGTTGCTACCTTGGCTACCTTGGCTACCTTGGCTACCTTGGCTACCTTGGCTACCTTGGCTGCCGTTGCTGCCGTTGCTGCCGTTGCTGCCGTTGCTGCCGTTGCTGCCGTTGCTGCCGTTGCTGCCGTTGCTGCCGTTGCTGCCGCTAGCGCCGGTGCCGCCGCTGCCGGCCGCGCCATCACCACTGTCACGCCCACCGTCCGCGCGCCGCCGCGCCCGCCGCACGATCTCCGCGAACGCACCGACCAGCAGCAACACGGCGCCCCACAGCGCGACATCCGGCACGAGCCGCGTCACGAAGCCGCCGACCACCGCGCCGGCCAGGAAGCAGAAACTGATCGTCGCGAGCAGCGCCGAGTCGTGCAGCGCGCCCGCGTCGTAGCGCGGAATCAGTCCGACGAACAGCTTCTGCGCGGCGCGCCGCAGGTTGCCGGTCGTCATCACCGACGTGTACGACAGTTCCTCGAGATGGGTGAACGACAGCGTCTGCAGCGTCGCGACGAACGAGATGCCGGGAATCAGCCACGCGCTCGACGCGCCGACGAGCCCGCTCGCGGCGACGCCGAGAAACGCGATCTCGACGATCAGGCTCGCGAACGCGGTGTGGCGCATCCACCCGCGCTGCGCGGCGAGGCCGAGCAGGTGCGCGACGAACACCGCGACCACGAAGCCGCCGAGCGGCGGCACGTGATGCAGCGCGGCGGCCCATTCGCCGGCCGACACGTTGATGCCGAGCAGCGCGACGTTGCCGGTCATCGTGTTCGCGAACACGTGGCCGTGACCGACGTACGTGTACGCGTCGAGGTAGCCGCCGGACAGCGTGAGCAGCGCGGCGACGGTAAGGTTGCGGCTGGCGCCGTCGAGATCCATCAAGCCTCCCGTGAAAAGTCGCGCCAGTATCGCGCACGGGAGGCCGGTCGTGCGTCGCTCACTGGCCGATGCCGGTGAGCCCGATCAGCGCGCCGGCCGCGAGCAGCCACAGCGGATGAATGCGCGTGCGCCACGCGAGCACCGCGCATGCGGCGGTGATGCCCCACTGGATCGCGGTGCGGTTCGACGCTGCCGAAATCAGCACCGCGCTGGCCGCGACGAGCCCGGCAGTGACCGGCATCAGCCCCTGCTGCACGTAGCGGCGCCACGGCCGGTCGCGAAAGCGTTCCCACGCATGCAGCGCCAGCACCGTGACGAGCGACGACGGCCCGAACTTCGCGATCGACGCGACCAGCAGCCCGGCCCAGCCGGCCACATGCCAGCCGACCAGCGACACGATCATCATGTTCGGCCCCGGCGCGGCCTGCGCGAGCGCGAACAGCGCGGTGAACTCGTGCGCGCTCATCCAGTGGTGCACGTCGACGACCTGCCGCTGCATCTCCGGCAGGATCGTGTTGCCGCCGCCGAACGCGAGCAGCGACAGCTGGCTGAAGATCGTCGCGATCGCGATCAGCGTGTCGTTCATGACCTGCCTCCGTCGCGCGCGGCGGCACGCTGGCGTGCCGGCGTCTCGCGGCGCCGCGACGCGAGCCAGATGCTCACGGGCGTCAGCACCAGCATTGTGGTCAAAAGCGGGATGCGCAGCACCGCGATCGCGACGAACGCGAGCGCCGCGATGCCGGCCGCCGTGCGCGGCGCGTGCAGGAGCGGCTTCGCGACCTTCACGGCCATCGCGACGAGCAGGCCCGCGGCCGCGGCGGCGAGCCCGCCGAACAGGTGCTGCACGCGCGGATCGCCCTGCGTCTTCGCGTACAGCACGCCGAGCGCGACGACCACCAGCGTCGGCCCCGCGATCAGCCCGAGAATGCCGGCGAACGCGCCCGCGACGCCGCGAAAGCGCATGCCGACGGCGACCGACAGGTTGATCACGTTGCCGCCCGGCAGGAACTGGCACAGCCCGAGCAGATCGGTGAATTCGTCGGCGGTGAGCCATTTGCGCTCGTCGACGATCGTGCGCCGCGCGAACGGCAGCGCGCCGCCGAACGACATCAGGCCGAGCGACAGGAAGCCGGTGAACAGCTCGGCGAGGCCGATCCGGCGCGGCGAGGCGGCGGGCGGCGGAGAAACGGATTGCATGGGGATCCTCATCAAACGGTGCTCCGAGGTTACCGCCGTTCAGGACACCGGCAAAACGATTTTATCGGCGCGCCCTTGTGATCTAAAATCACAAGCATGGCACGCGACCTCCCACCCTTTTCCGCACTTCGGGCCTTCGAAGCAGCGGCACGACACGAAAGCTTCAGCGCCGCCGGCGACGAGCTGCATGTGACTCACGGTGCCATCAGCCGGCAGATCGCCGGGTTCGAGGCGTGGCTCGGCAAGCCGGTGTTCCACCGCTACGGCAAGCGCGTGAAGCTCACCGACGAAGGCCGCCGCTACCTGGATACCGTCCGCGCCGCGTTCGACAGCATCGCGCTCGCCACCGAGCAGCTGCGCAACACCGGGGCCGCGCGCGTGCTGCGCATCAATGCGCTGCCGACCTTCGCGATGAAATGGCTGCTGCCGCGCCTGTCGCGGTTCCAGCGCGACGTGCCGAACGTCGAGCTGAAGCTGTCCACGTCGAACGCGCCGCTCGATGCGCTCGACGGCTTCGACGTCGCGATCCGCCGCGGCCCCGGCCACTGGCCGAACTGCACGAGCGGCCACTTCCTCGACGAAAGCGTGATTCCGGTCTGCAGCCCCGCGCTGCTCAAGCGCGCGCCGATCGCCCGCGCGGACGATCTCGCGCGGCACGTGCTGCTGCATTCGGATACGCGGCCGGAAGGCTGGCGCGACTGGTTCGCGGCGGCCGGCGTGACGATGAAGGGGCGCAAGCGGCAGTCGTTCGACCACTTCTACCTGGCGCTGCAGGCGGCCGTCGACGGGCTGGGCGTCGCGCTCGGCCCGCTGCCGCTGATCGACGACGAACTCGCGAGCGGCCGCCTCGTGATGCCGCTCGACGGGCCGCGCATCGCGACGCGCAGCTACTGGTGGATCGCGCCGGGCACGCCGGCCGACGATCCGCTGGTCGCGCAGTTCTGCGCGTGGCTCGCGGCGCAGTCGAATGTGAACGCGTGACGCGTCGCCCCCCCGACACCTGATCGAAACGGCCTTGATGCGCCGCCCTCCGTCTCCGCACACGTTGCAGGAATGAAACCGCTCCGCACGCCACGCGTGCGATTCCGCAGCGGAATCACCGTCGCGCGGCCCCTGCATTTCCCCCGTCACTCCCGCCACCGCACACCCGCCCGGGCGAGCGGCCGACCGGCCCGCCGCCTCGCGTTTCACGGCTGAAACACTTCCGCATCCGCCGTGTGCACCGGCGCCATGCCGCGACCGCTCAGCCCCTGTTTGCGCGGCAGTCCGCGTGCTGGCCCGTTGCTTGCTGATGCAGCCGTGCACACAACGACACTGCGCGGGCCGACGGCTCGATGCAGGCGACAAACAATCATCAAGCGGGTCGGGGAAATCATGTCCAAGCTCATGTCGGCCGTCACACGGCTGCTGTCCTTCATTACTGCTCCTGTCACGCATCCGCCGATGCCGGCGGCGCGACTTCGCGCCGTACCCGTCCGATGCACGAACACGGCCCACACCGTCACCCGACGTCACGGCGCCCCGATCCGATAGGCGAACCCCGGGAACCCACTGCCGGGCGCATGCGCGCCACGACGAGTCGTGCCGTTCGCGCGGGCATTGCCGCCCGCGCTCGCCCGCCTGCCGACGCGCACGCGGGCGGCGACAGCCGCGACTGACGTCCTGCGCGCCGCAGCGCCGCCAGAGGGCCCCGGGGCCGCGCCGGTCCGACTCCGCATCACGCGACACAAAGGAGGTGCCCGCCCAGCCAGCGATCCGATTCCGACGCAGAACAGACCTATCGCGCATCCGGACGATCGAGATTCCGTCCCGAACGACCCGCTCGTCGCACCGGCCGCACATTCCAGCTTTCAACGGAGAAACGCATCATGAAGCAGTCCTTACTGACCAAGGCAGCATTTGCCGCATCGCTCGCTTGCGTGGCCGTCGCGGTATCGGCCGGACAGACCTCGACGACGTTCGGCGTGTCCGCTACCGTCAACGCAACCTGCCTGATCGACTCGGCCGGCGCGTTGACCTTCCCCGCCTATACGCCGGGGACCGGCGATCAGTCCGCGCAATCGGCGATCTCGGTCCGCTGCACGAACGGCACGAACTTCAACATCGGCCTGAATGCGGGCACGACGTCCGGCGCCACGGTGACCAACCGCATCATGACGAGCGGCTCGAATCAGCTCAACTACTCGCTGTACCAGGATTCGAACCGCACGGTCGTCTGGGGCAACACGCCGCCGTCCGATACCGTCAACGGCACCGGCCAGGGGATGGCAATGGCCCAGGCGATCACCAAGACCGTCTACGGCAAGGTGCCCGACCAGCCCAACGCGGTGCCCGGCAGCTACGCCGATACGGTGACGGTCACCGTGACGTTTTAGTGCCGCGCGGAGGGTGCGCCGCATCGCCGATGCGCGCGCCCCTCCCTGACGGGACCCGTCAAGCGCGCCGAAGCGAATCCCCCGGAGGTGGATCTGTGATGAAACCGAACGTGTGCAAACTCGCGACCTGGATCGCGGCCGTGACGCTCGCCGCCGCGTGCGTCGACAGCCAGGCCACCGACTTCACCGTGTCGCCCGTTCGCGTCGAGCTCTCGGCCGCGCAACGAAGCGTCGCGCTCACGGTGAGGAACGAGTCGCCCGACCAGCCCGTCGTCGTCCAGCTGCGCACCGCGGCGTGGTCGCAGAACGCGGGCGACGACGTCTACGCGTCGACCGGCGACCTGATTGCCGCGCCGCCCATTTTCACGATCGCGCCCGGCAGTTCGCAGGTCGTGCGCATCGGCCTGCGGCACGCGCCGGGCGCGGACCGGGAAACCAGCTACCGGCTCTATCTGCAGGAGATTCCGCCCGCGCCGAAACCGGGCTTCGCCGGCGTGCAGATCGCGCTGGAAATGAGCCTGCCGATCTTCGTCAAGCCGGCCGCCGACACCGCCCCGCGGCTGCGCTGGAGCGCGGAGCCGCGACCGGGCGGCACCGGCATGCTCGCGCTGCGCGTGACCAACGACGGCACCGCGCATGCGCAGGTGGCGAACCTCGCGCTGTTCACGCCGGGCAGCGACCGCCCCGTCGCCACGCATGCGGAATTCGCGTACGTCTTGCCGGGCCAGTCCCGCGAACTGATGTTCAAGCCCGGCGCTGGAGCCGCGCCGGCCGCTGCTTCCGGAATGCACCTGGTCGGCTACTCCGATGCGGGCGATATCGATTCGACGGTCGCGCCGAGCGCGCGTTGACGCGGCGCTGCTGATCGCGATTCTCATGAGCGCGCAGACCACACTCGCGGAAGAGCGACTTGTCGCGGCACCGGCCGCGCAAGCGTCGCATGGCGCGGCGGCCGGCCCGGCCGAGCTGCTGTATCAGGTCGACATCAACCGCCAGGGGCTCGACGAAACCGCGTTGCTGATCAAGGCGGCCGACGGCGCGTTCTACGTATCGGCCGACGACCTGAAGCGCTGGCGGCTCAAGCAGCCGGACGCCGCGCCGCTGGCCGGCAGCGACGCGCCGTTCTATCCGCTGAAGGCGATCGCGGGGCTGACGTACACCGTCGACGAGCAGAGCCTGACGATGGCGATCAGCGTCCCCGCGCAGGCATTCGTCGGCGCGACCTTCGACGAGACCGACAGGCATCGCGCGAGCGCGGTCGAGCCGGGCATCGGCGGCTTCTTCAACTACGATCTGCTCGCCGAGCAGGCCGCGGGCCAGACGCACGGCTCCGGGCTGTTCGAGCTCGGGTTCTTCAACCGCTTCGGCGTCGGCGTCGGCACGTTCCTCGCTGACGAATCGGGCCCGACCCGGCGCCTGACCCGCCTCGAAACGACGTGGACGACCGATCGGCCCGGCCACCTCGCCAGCCTGCGCATCGGCGACGCGATCAGCCGTCCCGGCATGTGGGGCCGCGCGATCCGCTTCGGCGGCATCCAGTACGCGACCAATTTCGCGACACAGCCCGGACTCGTCACGATTCCGCTGCAGGGCGTGAGCGGGCAGGCCGTGCTGCCTTCGACCGTCGACGTCTACGTCAACAACGCGCTGACGTCGACGCGCGAGGTCGCGCCCGGTCCGTTCGCGATCAACAACGTGCCGGTGGTGACCGGCCAGGGCGACGTGCGGGTGGTGGTGCGCGACGTCATGGGCCGCGAGCAGGTGATCACCCAGTCGTTCTACGCGAGCGCGAATCTGCTCAAGCAGGGCATGCAGGACTATTCGTACGAGATCGGCAAGGAACGGCGGGATTTCGGCCTGGCGAGCAACGACTACGGGCGCTGGTTCGCCAGTGCGACGCACCGGGTCGGCCTGACCGACCGGCTCACCGGCGAGATCCACGCGGAAGCCGAAGGGTCCCGGCAGAATCTCGGCGTCGGCGCCGTGGTGCTGGCCGGGCCGCTCGGCGTCGTCAACGCGTCCGCGGCGGCGAGCCGCAGCGCCGAGGGCCCGGGCGCGCTGGCGACGATCGGCGCCGAGAGCCAGGCCGGCCTCGTCGAGATCGGCGCGCACGCGCAATGGGCAACGCCGCATTTCGCGCAGATCGGGCTCGAGCCGGGCACGCTCGCGCCGAAGCTGCTGACGAGCGTCAATATCGGCATCGGGATGGGCCGCTTCGGCTCGCTCGGGCTCGCCCACGTGTTCCTCGACAATCGCGACGGCTACAAGACCCAGTTGCTGTCGCTCAGCTACAGCGCGCAGCTGGGGCGCTTCGGCTTCGCCAACGTCAGCGTCAGCAAGCCGTTGAGCGGCTCGGGCGCGACGATCGTCGGCGTCGCCTGGACGATCCCCGTCGACAACCGGACGAGCGCCTCCGTCACGCTGACGCGCCAGCAGGGCCACGCCGAAATGCTCGCGCAACTGCAGCGCAGCCTGCCGGTCGGCGAAGGATTCGGCTATTCGCTGCAGGCCGGCAACGACACGCAGGATGCGAGCGCGACGCTGCAGACGCGCACCGGCACCTACAGCGTCGAGGCGGCTGCGTATCGCGGCCGCGCCGGCGTGCGCGCCAACGCGGCGGGCGGCATCGCGTTCGTCGACGGCACCGCACGCCTGTCGCGCCAGGTCACGGACAGCTTCGCACTGGTCAAGGTGCCGGGCTTCGCCAACGTCGGCATCCTCGCGGACAACCAGCTCGTCGCGCGCACCGACGCCAACGGCGTCGCGCTGCTGCCGCGGCTGCGCGCGTACGAAAGCAACCCGATCTCGATCGAGCAGGCCGACCTGCCGTTCGACGCGACGATCGGCACGCTGAAGCTCGACGCGGTGCCCTACTTCCGCAGCGGCATGGCGCTCGTGTTCCCGATCACCCGCTCGCGCGGCGCGGTGCTGACGCTCGATCTCGAAAACGGCGCCCACCTGCCGGCCGGCGCGACCGTCACGATCGACGGACAGAAGGACGCGTTTCCCGTCGGCCGCGACGGCGTCGTCTACGTCACCGGCCTGTCGGAGCAGAACCACCTGCATGCGGCGTGGCGCGACCGGCAGTGCGACGTGACCGTGCGCTTTCCCGCCGGCGACGAACCGCTGCCGGACCTGGGCACCCATCTTTGCAAGGGAGTCACACCATGAGACATCGCAAGCATGGCGGGCGGCCGGTCCGGCTCGCACGCTTTCGCGGGGCCGCCGCGGCGCTCGCGGCCGGTGCCGTCGTGCTGGCCGCACCGCCCGCGCGCGCGGCAACGACCTGCACGATGAATGCGCCGTCGTCGATGGCATTCGGCACCTACGACACGATCAACGCCGCCACGTCCGCCGTCACGATCTCGGTCAACTGCACCGGCAGCGGCAACGCCACGCCGACGGTCACCGCGAGCGCGGGCGGCGGCACCTTCGCGAACCGCCTGATGACGCGGACCGGCGGCACCCAGACGCTCGGCTACAACCTGTATCTCGACAGCGCGCACACGTCGATCTGGGGCGACGGCACGAGCGGCACATCGGTGATTTCGTGGGGCAAGATCTCGGGCGCCGGCGCCTTCAACGCCACTGTGTACGGGCTGATCCGCGGCGGCCAGAACGTCGTGCCGGGCAGCTACGCGGACCACAACATCACGATCCTGTTCAACTACTAGGCGAGCCGGCGGCGCATGCGTCGCGCATGCCGCCATCGATCGCCATCACGGACTCGGACAACGGGGGCAGACATGAATCGAACCGAGACAGCGAGCGCCGCCGCATCGCGGTGCGCCCGATGCGCACGGACCCGCACGCGGCCGCTCGCGCCTCGACGGGCCGGCGGCCGCGCACGCGCGCCGCTCGCCGCGCTGGCAGCGCTGTCGATCGCGCTGCTCGGCGCCGCGCCCGGCCATACCGATGCGAAGCAGGCCAGCCGGTCGGTGCAGGTCGGCGCGACGGTCCAGGCGTATGCGCGGCTCAACGCGACCAATCCGGCGAAGCTCGTGATCGCGAACAAGGACACGAGCATCGGCTACCTGGCCGTGCCGAACGCCAGCAACCCGTCCGGGACGACCCTCGCGATCCAGACCAACGACCGGGCCGGGTACACGGTGCTCGTGCAGGTCGCTGCCGCCAACCAGTCGCAGTTCAGTTCGATCGAGATCACCGGCTTCGGCGGCAAGGTCGTGCTGCCGGGGACGGGCGGTACGATCGCCGTGCCCTATACGGCGCTGAAGACGACGTTCACGCTGACCTATCGTTTCGTGTTCGCGCCGAAGGCGAAGGACGGGACCTTTGCATGGCCGCTGACGTTTTCGGTGCAGCCGAATCCGTGACGGCCGATACGCCGGCGCCCGCGGCCCCGCTCCCGCCGCGGCTCACACCACCGGGCCCGGTTCCTTTTCCTTGCGCAGGATCGCGTACAGGATGATCGCGCCGAACGTCGCGGTGCCGATCCCGCCGAGCCCGAAGCCGCCGATCTTCAGCGAGAAGTCGCCGGCGCCGAGCACCAGCGTGACGGCCGCGACGATCAGGTTGCGGTTGTCGGAGAAGTCGACCTTGTTGACGACCCAGATCCGCGCGCCCGTCACCGCGATCAGCCCGAACACGACGATCGACACGCCGCCGAGCACCGGGCCCGGGATCGTCTGGATCACCGCGCCGAACTTCGGCGAGAAGCCGAGCCCGATCGCGATCAGCGCCGCGACCGCGAACACGAGCGTCGAATAGATCCGCGTGACGGCCATCACGCCGATGTTCTCCGCGTAGGTCGTCACGCCGGTGCCGCCGACGCTGCCCGACACGATCGTCGCGAGCCCGTCGCCGATGAACGCGCGACCGACGTAGCGGTCGAGGTTGGTGCCCGTCATCGCGCTGACAGCCTTGATGTGGCCGAGGTTCTCCGCGACCAGGATCACGGCGATCGGCGCGAGCATCAGCATCGCGTGCGGATCGAACACCGGCGCACGGAAGCTCGGCACGCCGAACCACGCGGCATGCGCGACGATCGCGAAATCGACCGGCTTGCCGAGGCCCATCCCGTTGGTCGCGATCGCGTAGATCACGTAGGCGATCACCAGCCCGACGAGGATCAGCAGGCGCTGCATCATCCCGCGCGCGAACACCGCGACGCCGCCGACGCACAGCACCGTGACGAGCGCCATCACCGATTCGAAGGTCGATCCCGACACGCCCTTGACCGCGATCGGCGCGAGGTTCAGCCCGATCACCGCGACCACCGCGCCGGTGACGACGGGCGGCATCAGCGTCTCGATCCAGCGCGTGCCGATCGCCTGCACCAGCGCGCCGAGCGCGACGTACACGACGCCGCACGCGACGATCCCGCCGAGCGCGACCGGGATGTTCGGGTTCGGCCCGCTGCCGCCGTAGCCCGTCACCGCGATCACGAGGCCGATGAACGCGAAGCTCGAGCCGAGGTAGCTCGGCACGCGGCCGCCAACCAGCACGAAGAACAGCAGCGTGCCGATGCCCGACATGAAGATGCACAGGTTCGGGTCGAAGCCCATCAGCAGCGGCGCGAGCACGGTCGAGCCGAACATCGCGACGACGTGCTGCACGCCCATCGCGACCATCTGCGGCCACGCCAGGCGTTCGTCGGGGCCGACCACGCGCGAGACCGCGCCGGTCGGTTGCACCCGCCAGCGCGGGAAGTAGGAATCGGACATGGGGAAAAGGGCTCCTGTCGAACGCCGGCTGCGGACGGTGCGCCGGTCTGGAATCTGGCGCGAGTTTACGGAGCGGAAATGGGGCTGGCAAGCGTGAACCGCCGGGGCGGCGGTCGTGCCCGCCGGACGGGCATCCGGGCGGCGCGACGGCATCGGCGGCGCCCGGCAGCGGTGGGCCGGGACGCCGCGCGATGTAAGCGGGCGCTCACATCGCAGCGGGCGCCGCGGGGATCACGGATTGATGTACTGGAACAGCGACATGTTCTGCAGCTGCGCGTAGGCCTTCTGCGCGCCGCTCAGCGCGTTCTGCACCTGCAGGTACTGGCTGATGGTCGTCACCATGTTGGTGCTGGTCAGGTCCGACAGGTTGCTGGTCGTCTGCAGCGCCGCGGTCTGGTTGACGGTCTGCATCGCCTTGACTTCCTGCTCGCGGCCGCCGACCGACGCCTGGATCGTCGTCACGTTGCGCATCGTGTTGCCGAGCTTGATCGAGCCGGTCATCAACGCGTTCGTCAGCGACGCGGCCGCGACGGCGTTGCCGGTCACGGGGGTCTTCAGCGCCGAGATCATCGCATCGAGCGTCGAGAAGATGTCCGCGCCGCCGCTCGCCTGCGGGCCGGGCGCCACGCTGAACGTGTCGCCGGCGGCCGGCGTGCCCGACACGGCTACCGTCATCCCGCCGCCAAGCGCGATCGCCGAACCCGACGTGTATGCCTGCGCGGGCGTGGTGGTCGGCGGCTTGGCCGAGCTGTCGGTGACCGTGTAGGTCGGCGCGGCGGCCGTGCCGCCGAACGTGATCGAAAAGTGGTCGCCGTTCGTCGCGGCCGCCGGGCTCGTGACCGTCACCGCCGTGATCGTACCGGTGCCCAGGTTGCCTGCGCCGGCCGCGGGCACCGGCGCACTGCCGAGCGACTGCACCGACATGAACACCGCCGAACCGGTGTCGCCCTGCGACACGCGGCTCGAATCGCCGATCTGCACGTCGCGCGTACCGGAGTCCCCGACGTAGCTGACGCTGCCGTTCGGGCTGCTCGTAAACGGCGCCGACGAGTTGTTCAGGCCGGCGAACAGGTAGTTGCCGGCGCCGTCGTTCGAGTTCGCGAGCGTCATCAGCTGGTCGCGATAGCCTTGCAGTTGCGTCGCGAGCGCCGAGCGGTCGCTGTCGGCCAGCGAGCCGTCGCCCGCGCGCACGACGAGCGTCTGCACGCCGGTCAGCACGCTGCTGACGCTCTGCAGCGTCTGGTCCTCGGTCTGCAGCGACGCGAGCGCCGTGCTCTGGTTCGCCGCGTACTGCGACAGCGTGGCCGACGTCATCGACAGCTGCACGGCCTGCGCCGCGCCCACCGGGTTGTCGGCCGGGGTCGTGAGGCTCACGCCGCTCGAGATCTGCTGATAAAGCTGCGCGAGCTGGGCCTGCTGATCGTTCATCTGGCCGACGTTCAGCTGGTAGAACTGGGTCGTGGAAATCCGCATCGTTTCTATCCTCTCGAATCCGGTCAGCTGAACAGGCCCAGCACGGTCTGGAACAGCGAGGCCGCCGTCTGGATCACTTTCGCGTTGGCCTGATAGAGCTGCTGGTACTGCATCAGATTCGCCGCTTCCTCGTTCTGGTTCACGCCCGACACCGACTGCTGCGCGGACGTGATCTGGCCGACCAGCGCCGTCTGTGCGGTACTCGACGACTTGAGCTGGCTCGCCGAGTTGCCGATGTTGTTCACGTACTTCGCATAGGCGCCCGTGAGCGTCGTGGTGCCGCCGCCGAGGGTCTTCGCGTTGACGAGCTGCGACAGCGCGAGCGCGTTGCTGCCGTCGCTCGTGCCGCCCGCGTACGGCCCGATCGTGAACGAATCGCCGTCCGACGGCGTGCCCGACAGCGTGACGGTCACGCCGTTCAGCGCCCCCGCGGCCGTGCCCGACATCGTCATCGCCGCGCCGGCCGACGGGTCGTACGGCACGGAGTCGGTCGGATTGTTGATCGTCACCGACGTCGGCGGCGTGCCCGGAATCGTCACCGTGGTGCCGACCGGGAAGCCCGACAGCGACTTCGTCGCCGCGTCGTAGGTCAGCTTGGTCGACGGCACCTGATAGCCGGCGGTCACCCCGCTCAGCGCGATCTTGCCGGTGCCGATGTTGGTGCTCGACGCCGACGTGACGACCGGCGACGCGGCCGCGATCGCCGAGCCGCTCGTCGTCGCGAGGCCGAAGCCGTCCAGCGCGCCGCGCGTCGGCAGCACGGTGAACTGGTCGCCGGCATTCATCGCGCCGGACGAGAACGAGAAGTTCAGCCCGCCGAGCGAGACCGGCATCGGCCCCGCCTTCTGGTCGACCACCGACCCGCTCGCGCGGTCGGTCAGCGTGTAGTTGGTGCCGTCGTACGACAGCGTGTAGTCGCTCGTCGTCGGCTGCGACGCGTTGGCGAACGACACGGACAGCGACGCGTTGCCGGTATTGCCCTGGTTCGAATAGACGGCCGGGGCCGCCACCGTGAACAGGTCGCCGCCCGCCTTGCCCGACAGGTCGACGCCGAGCGCGTTCTGCGCGTTGACCTGCGCGGCGAAGCTGGCCGCGACCGCACCGAGCTGCGCCTGCGCGGGGTCGAGCGTCTGGCTGCGGAACGCGAGCAGGCCGCCGAGCGTGCCGCCCGACAGCGACGCGTCCGGCAGCGCCTCGTTCGGGCCTTGCGGGTTCGCGCCGGCGATCCCCTGCGACACGACGGTCAGCTCGCTCGGATCGGACGACGACGTGACGGTCGCGAGCTGGTAGCTCTTGTCGGCGAGGACGAGCGGCTGGCCGCCCGCGAGGAACACGCTGTAGCCGCTGTCGTTGCGCACCACCTGCACGCCGGCGAGGCTCGACAGGTTCGACACCGCGAGGTCGCGCTGGTCCATCAGCTGGTTGGGCGGCTGCCCCTGGCTGCTCGCCGCCGAGATCTGCTGGTTCAGCTGCGCGATCTGCTTGGTGTACGTGTTGATCTGCGACACCGTGCTGGTGAGCTGCGTATTCACGCTCTGGCGCAGCGCGTCGTACTGCTGGCCGGCCGCGTTGAGCTGGTTCGCGAGGATCTGCGCGTTGCTGATCGCGGTCTGCCGCACCGACGGATCGGCGGCGCTGTTGGCGACGTTCTGCAAGCCGGTGAAATAGCCGGTGATCGCGGTCGAGATCCCGGCCGTCGGGCTGCCGACGTAGTTGTTCAGTTGCGCGACGAGGGAATACCACGTCGACAGCGAGCCGCCCTGCGACTGCGCGCCGTTCAGCTGGTCGCTCAGGTACTGGCTGTACTGCCGCTGCACGGTGACGGTGTTCACGCCCTGCGGCATGTAGCCGCTCGCCGTGTACTGGCCGCTCGCTTCGGCATAGACCGGGCGCTCGACCGAATAGCCGGGCGTCGCGGCGTTGCTGATGTTCTGGCCGGTCGTCGTGAGGCCCCAGAGCGCGGCATTGAGGCCGCTGACGCCGAGGTTCATGAGTGTGTTGGACATGCGCGATCCTGATGAGCCGGCCGCGCTGCGGCCGCCGGGTTGCGTGACTCCCGGTATAACGGCCGCGGATCGGAAAAATTGAGGAAAAAATGCGCATGCGGCGCGCGCGTGCGCGCCGTCTGTCGCGCGCCCCGGCGGACGCTGCCGGCGCCGGTGCGGAAGCGGCCCCGAGCGGGGCCGCGAGCGGGTGCGTCAGGCCCGCGCGAGCGAGCGGCGCTTCATCTCGAGCTGCGTGATCAGGCGCTGCAGCGTGTTCTCCGCGCTGCCCGGCAGCGACATGAAGCGAAAGCCGAGCTGGTAGCGGCGCGAGCCGTTCGGCATCTGGGTCGAACGCTGCGACACCAGCTGCAGGTCGAGCGACAGCTTGCCGTGGCCGGTCAGCTCGAGCTCGACGCCCGGCAACAGCGTGCCGACCTCGAGCGCCTCGACGCGCTCGTCGGCCGTCCGCAGCCCGACGCCGCCGAGCGACAGGTTATGCACCTCGAACGTGAAGCGCTCGCCGTCCGGCAGCTCGCCGCGGCACAGGAACGGATCGACGATCGGCGCATCGACGCGGAAATACTCGCGGCGCTGGATGCACATCAGCACGTCGGGGAAATCGGCGACGAACGCGGGCAGCCCCTCGTAGCGCGTCTCGCGCGGCGTGCCCGTGGTGAATTCGACGCGCACGCCTTCCGGCGCGGCCGCGAAGGTGCAGTGCGACGCGCCGAGGATGCCGGCGTTCTGCTCGGACAGCGCGCCCCAGTCGAATGTGAACGTGCGCGCGCCGACATCGACCTCGAGCAGGCGCGTGACGAGCTGGCCGCCCGGGTACTGGACGGTCAGGAAGTCGCCGCGGTTCACGAGGTTGCGCAGCTGCACGCCGATCTCCAGCGGATTGCGGCGGGCGTAGTCGGGCCCGGAATGGCCCGCATCCAGGCTCGGATCGGTCGACGTTTCGATATTCATGGCTAGCCGGTTTTCTTTTCATGGGCGCCCGGGACGACCGGTGCGCAGTAAAACCGGGCCAGAACATGGCCCGGTTACAGGTCTCTCACACTTAGCGGCAGTGCTCCCCGAAAGTTTAGATCGAAACGCCGGTTTTTTTCGCGCAAACGTTGAAACCGCGCGCGGCGGGGTGCCGGGCGCGGTCCGTAAGACTGCAAACGGGCGGCGGGGCGGGCCCCTCAGCCGATCTGCTGCATGATCGAGATCAGTTTCTTCGCGTAATTCGGGTCGGTCGCGTAGCCGGCCTTCTGCAGCCCGTGCGCGAAGCCCTCGACGCTGCGGCTCGCGCTCAGCACGCCCGCGTAGCGCGGGTTGTTCTTCAGCAGGTTCGCGTAATCGGTCATCGCGTGCTCGTACGAGTCGTACGCGCGGAACTTCGCGACGACGCGGCGCGGCGTGCCGTTCACGTATTCGGTCGTCAGCGCCGACACGGTGCGGCCCGTCCAGCCCTTGTTCGCCTTGATGCCGAACACGTTGTAGCTCGTCGAGCCGTCGCTCGCGCGGATCTCGCGCTTGCCCCAGCCCGATTCGAGCGCGGCCTGGCCGACGATGAAGCGCGCCGGGATGCCGGTGGTTGCGCTCGCCGCCTGCGCCGGGCCGGCGAGCCGGTCAACGAACGCGTCGGCATCCTGCACGCCGCTCGCGCCCTTCAGCGGCGGCGTCAGCGCGCTGCCGGCCGTGTAGCCGCGCGAGCCGGCAAGCCCGCCGTTGTTCGCCGCGTTCGCGTAGGCCCGCGCCATCGCGTTCATCGCGGCGAGGCTGCCTTCGTTGCCCGACGCGCCGAAGCCGGCCGCGCCGAGCCCGGCCGCGCCGGCGTCGGCTGCCGTGCCGCCGTCCGCGCCCTGCCCCGCGTTGCGCAGCAGTTGCTTCATCAGTGCGTCCGCCACGCCGATCCCGCGCTTCGACATCTGCTGCGCGAGCTGCTGGTCGAGCATCGACGTGTACATCTTCGACGTGTGCGAATCGAGCAGCCCGCCGTCGGGCGACGCGTCGCGCATGCTCTTGAGCATCATCTGCGTGAACATCGCGTCGAACTGGCCGGCGACCGCCTTCGCGCCGGCCTGCGGCGACTGCTTCGCCTGCGCGCGCAGTGCGTCGAAGCCCTGCACGTCGAGCGCGAAGCGCTGCGTCAGGTCGTTCGCGTTCGGAAGGTTCGCCGCCATTCAGATGACCTCCAGGTCCGCGCGCAGCGCGCCGGCCGCCTTCATCGCCTGCAGGATCGACATCAGGTCCGCCGGCGTCGCGCCGAGCGTGTTCAGCGCCTTCACGACGTCGGCGAGGTTCGCGCCGGCCGTCACCATCTTGAGCGCCCCGTTGTCCTGCTTCAGCTGGATCTGCGACTGCTGCGCGACCACCGTCTGCCCGTTCGAGAACGGCCCCGGCTGCGACACCACCGGCTGCGTGTTGACGATCACCGACAGGTTGCCGTGCGCGACCGCGCAGCTTTGCAGCGTGACCATCTGGTTCATCACGATCGAGCCGGTGCGCGCGTTCAGGATCACCTTGGCCGCGGCCTTGTCCGGGCTCACGTCGAGGTTCTGCAGGCGCGCCATGAACGCGACCTGCTGCGCGGAATCCGCCGGCGCGGCGAGCTGGATGGTGCGGCCGTCGAGCGCCGTCGCGGTGCCCGGGCCGAAGCTCGCATTGACCGCGGACACGATCCGCTGCGCGGTGCCGTAGTCCATGTCGTTCAGCTGCAGCTGCAGCACGCCGTTCATCTGCGCGATCGCGTTCGGCACCGCGCGCTCGACGATCGCGCCGCCGACGATCCGGCCGGCCGCGAGCTGGTTCACCTGCACGCGGCTGCCGTTCGCGCTCGCACCCGCGCCGCCGACCGCCATGTTGCCCTGCGCGAGCGCGTACACCTGCCCGTCCGCGCCCTTCAGCGGCGTGAGCAGCAGCGTGCCGCCGCGCAGGCTCTTCGCGTTGCCGAGCGACGACACGGTCACGTCGAGCGCCTCGCCCGGCCGCGCGAACGGCGGCAGCGTCGCCGTCACCATCACGGCCGCGACGTTCTTCAGCTGCATGTTGTTCAGCGACGACGGCCCGCCGTTGGCCGAGCCGTTGTTGATCGAGATGCCGAGGTTCGCGAGCATGTTCGCGAGCGTCTGCGTCGTGAACGGCGTCTGCATCGTCTGGTCGCCCGTGCCGTCGAGGCCGACGACGAGGCCATAGCCGATCAGCGGGTTGTCGCGCACGCCCTGGATCTGCGCGAGGTCCTTCAGGCGCTCCGCGTGCGCGGGTGCCGCGCCGAACGCGCACGCCGCCAGCACGAACGCGGCGGCGATCCGCGCGACGGCACGCGCACGGGACGCACGGGATGCGCGGGACCCACGGAACGAAAGGCGGTGGAAAAGAGGCTGCTGCATCGTCATCACCACGGTGCGATGTTGAGGAAGAAGCGCTGCAGCCAGCCCATCGTCTCGGCTTCGTTGATGTAGCCCTTCGACGAGTATTCGATCTTCGCGTCGGCGACCTGCGTCGAATAGACGGAGTTCGCGCCCGAGATCGTGTTCGGGTTGACGACCCCCGAGAAGCGCACGAATTCGTTGCCCTGGTTGATCAGCATCTGCTTCTCGCCGCTGACCACGAGGTTGCCGTTCGGCAGCACGTTGGTGACGGTCACCGTGATCGTGCCGTTGAACGTGTTCGCCGCGCTCGCGCCGCCGGTGGCCGCGAACTTGTTCGCGCCGGCCGCCGACAGGTTCGCCTTCGCGAACAGCCCGCCGAGGAAGCCGGCCGTCGGCACGTTGAAGTCGGTGTTGCCCTGGCGGTTCGTGTTCGCGCCCGACGACTTGGTCGCGTTGATGTTCTCCGCGATCATGATCGTCAGGATGTCGCCGACGTTGCGCGGCCGCTGATCCTCGAACAACGGCCGCCCGGCATAGCCGGGGTTGTAGATCGAGCCGGGCGCCTGCATCGACATCGGCATCGGCGGCTGCGCCGTCATCGGCTGCTGGATGATCGGGTCGCGCGGAATCTGCGCGCAACCGGCGAGCGCGGCCACCGCGACCGCGCACGCGGCGCGGACGGAGGCTGACGGGAGGAGGCGAACCTGCTTCATGGCGACGGCGGGACTTTCCGGTTAGCTCTTCATCTGCGTGACGGTCTGCAGCATCTGGTCGGACGTCGTCACGGCCTTGCTGTTGATCTCGTAGGCACGCTGCGTCTGGATCATGTTGACGAGCTCCTGCACGACGTTCACGTTCGACGCCTCGACATAGCCCTGGTTGAGCACGCCCGCGCCGTTCAGGCCCGGCTGCGATACGTTCGGCGCGCCCGACGAGGTGGTCTCGGCGAACAGGTTCTCGCCCTTCGCCTCGAGGCCGGCCGGGTTGATGAAGGTCGCGATCTGCAGCGAGCCGATCTGCACCGCGTTGCTGGAACCCGGCTGCGTGACCGACACGACGCCGTCCTTGCCGATCGTCAGCGACTGCGCGTTCTGCGGCACCGTGATCGCCGGCAGGATCTGGTAGCCGCTCGACGTGACGAGCTGGCCCTGCGCGTTGGTCTGGAACGAGCCGTCGCGCGTGTACGCGTTCGTGCCGTCCGGCATCAGCACCTGGAAGAAGCCCGCGCCGTTGATCGCGACGTCCTTCGAGTTGCCGGTCTGCGTGAGGCCGCCCTGCGTGTACAGGCGCTCGGTCGCGACCTGCTGCACGCCGGTGCCGAGCTGCAGGCCCGACGGCAGTTCGGTCTGCTGCGTCGAGTTCGCGCCCGGCTGGCGAATGGTCTGGTACAGCAGATCCTCGAACACCGCGCGCGACGCCTTGAACCCGTTCGTGCTGGTGTTCGCGAGGTTGTTCGAGATCACGTCCATCTGCGCCTGCTGCGCATTCATGCCGGTGGCGGCGATGTAGAGCGATCGGTTCATGTTGAATCTTCTCCTGGTAGCGAGGGCCGTGCCGCTCAGCTGAAGTTGAGCAGCTGGTTCGCCGACTGCTCGTTCTGGTCGGCCGTCTGGATCAGCTTCGACTGCAGCTGGAACGCCCGCGCGTTGTCGATCATCGCGACCATCGCGGTCACCGGGTTCACGTTGCTGCCTTCGAGCGAATTCGGCGTGACGACCACGTTCGGGTCGGTGTCGGCCGGATTGCCGTCGGCGGTGCGGAACAGCCCGTCGTTGCCGCGCGCGAGCGTGGCCGGGTCGGGGTTCACGAGCTTCATCTGGTCGACGATCGCGACCGCCGTGGGCGGATCGCCCGGCATCAGCGCGGACACCGTGCCGTCCTTGCCGATCGTCACTTCCGCGTTCGGCGGCACCGAGATCGGGCCGCCGTTGCCGATCACCGGCAGGTTGCTCGCGTTGACGAGCTGGCCGTTTTCATCGACGTGCAGGTTGCCGGCGCGCGTGTACGCCTCGCTGCCGTCGGCCGTCTGCACCGACAGCCAGCCGGCGCCCTGCACCGCGACGTCGAGCGGGTTGCCGGTGCGCGTGATCGGACCCGGTGCGTAATCCGCGCCGGGCGTCGACGCGAGCACGTAGGTGCGCGTCGTCGTCGGGTCGATGTTGCTGCCGTCGCCGAAATTCATCGGCACCGCGCGGTAGGTCGCGAGCTGCGCGCGAAAACCCGTCGTCGATGCGTTCGCGAGGTTGTTCGCGACGATCGCCTGCTGGTCGAGCGACTGCGACGCGCCCGTCATCGCCGTGTAGATCAGTCGGTCCATGGCTGCCGGTTATCCGCGCATTACAGGTTGATGAGCGTCTGGTCGACGGTCTGCTGCGTCTTGATCGTCTGCGCGTTCGCCTGGTAGTTGCGCTGCGCGGTGATCAGGTTGACGAGCTGCGACGTCAGGTCGACGTTCGAGTTCTCGAGCGCGCTGCCCTGCAGCGTGCCGTGGTTCGTGCTGCCCGGCGTGGAGATCTGCGGCACGCCCGACGCGGCCGTCTCGGCGTACTGGTTGCCGCCGAGGTTGATCAGGCCGTTCGGGTTGTTGAAGTTCGCGATCGCGATCTGCCCGAGCACCGCCGTCTGGCCGTTCGAGTAGTTGCCGGTCAGCTTGCCGTCCGCGCCGATCGAGAAGGTCGTCAGCGTGCCGCTCGCGTAGCCGTCCTGCGTGAGGTTGTTCACGCCGTCCTTGCCGCCGAACTGCGTGGTGCCGGTCAGGTCGAGCGTGAGGTTCTGCGGCGTCGCCGAGCCGTCGGTGGTCGGCACGGTGAACTGGAACTGGCCGAGCGACGTGGTCGGCGTGGCGGAAGCCGGCAGCGTCGTGCTCTTGATCGCGCCCGACGTGTCGAACGTGACCGTGCCGAGGTCCGTCGCGGCGCCCCCCTGCACGCCCGCGTAGGCTTCCCACGTGCCGGCCGCCGACTTCACGAAATACATGTTGACCGCCTGCGAGCCGCCGAGCGAGTCGTATGCCTGGACCGACGTCGAGTAGTTGTACGTCGTGGTGTCGGTCGGGTCGAACGGCGTCTTGGCCGGTACCGTGTCCTGCGAGTTCAGGTTGAACTGGCCGGTGATCTTGGTCGTCGCGGTCGGCGCGATGTTGGTCGTCGGTGCCTGCAGCGCCACGGTCTGCGCGGTGTTCAGCACGCCGTTCTTGCCGGCCGCGTAGCCCATCAGGTTCGCGCCCGCCGAGTTGACGATGAAGCCGTTCTTGTCGCGCTGGAACGTGCCGTCGCGCGAGTACGTTGTCACGCCGTTGTTCGACATCTGGAAGAAGCCGTTGCCGTTGATCGCGACGTCGAGCGACGAATTCGTCGTGTTGATCGTGCCCTGGCCGAACTGTTGCTGCACGGATGCAAGCGTCGTGCCGATCCCGATCTGCGTGTTGACCGACGTCGCGACCGAGTTCGCGTACATGTCGGAGAACTGCGCGGTGCTCGACTTGAAGCCGACCGTGTTCGCGTTCGCGATGTTGTTGCCGATCACGTCGAGCGCGTTCGAGGCGCCGGCGAGGCCGCTCAGACCCTGTTGATAACCCATTTCGGTCTCCGTTTTCGAGAAAGCTGGATCAGTTGGTGGTGGTCGTGCCGCCGGACGACGACGACGCGGTGTTCGGGAAAATCGACGCGACCTGGGTCAACCCCACCGTCGTGCCGTTCGACAGCACGAGCCCCGCCGTGCCGTCGGCCTGCTTGATCACGCTCTGCACCTGCGCGGCCGCGAGCACGGTCGGCGCATACGTCTTGCCGTCGGTGCCCGTGTACTGCGCGCTCACGGTGTACTTGCCGTCCGGCAGCGCGTTGCCGGCCGTATCGGTCGGCGTCCAGTTGAACGGCACCGTGCCGGCCGACTGCTGGCCCGCGTTGATCGTGTTGACCACGACGCCCGCGCTGTTCTTCACGGTGATCGTCAGGTTCGACACGTCGCTCGTGAGCGACACGCCGAACGGCGACGCCGCGCCGCTCTTCACCGCGACGCTGTTGCCCGGCGCGAGCACGTTCGTGCCGATCAGCAGCGCGGCCTGCGTCTGCTGGCCGGCCGCGAGCTGCGTCGACAGCGACGTCAGCGACGTGTTCAGCTGCGCGATGCCGCTCACCGTATTGATCTGCGCGAGCTGCGACGTCATCTGCGAGCTGTCGACCGGGCTCGTCGGATCCTGGTTCTGCAGCTGCGTGACGAGCAGCTTCAGGAACGTCGCCTGCAGGTCGCTCGCCGACGTGCCGGTCGTCGACACGTTGTTGGTGTTCATCGTGTCGGTCGGCACGGTCGACACGTTGGTGCCGCTGCTGCCGATCGTCGTGCTGGAGGAAGTCATCCTGGGTGGCCTTGTGTCGGAACTGTCGAAACCGAAGGATCTGGGTCTCGGTGTGGAGGGACGCTCGGCGCGCGGCTTACGTGCCGATCGTCAGCGTCTTGAGCATCAGCGTCTTCGCGGTGTTCAGCGTCTCGACGTTGGCCTGGTACGAGCGCGACGCCGAGATCATGTTCACCATCTCCTGCACCGGATCGACGTTCGGCATCTGCACGTAGCCGTTCGCGTCGGCGGCCGGATTCGCCGGGTCGTAGGTCGACTTCATCGGCGACGGATCGTCGACCACCCGGGTCACGCGCACGCCGCCCACGCCCTGGCCGGACGCCGTGCGCGCGCCGCCGATCGGGTCGGCCGCGAACACGACCTGCTTGGCCTTGTACGGCTTGCCGTCGGGGCCGGTCGCGCTGTCGGCGTTCGCGAGGTTCGACGCGGTGACGTTCAGGCGCTGCGATTGCGCGGACAGCGCCGAACCGGCGACGCCGAAGATGTTCATCAACGAAGGCATGGAGGCTCCTGGTGCGGGTGCGGAAGCGGCGCGCGCTTACGAGTTCGTCGAGATCGCGGCGATCATCGCCTTGATCTGCTGGGTCATCACGGTCATCCCGGTTTCGTAGTGCAGCGCGTTGTTCGCGAACTGCACGCGCTCGACGTCGAGATCGACCGTGTTGCCGTCGAGCGACGGCTGCAGCGGCATCCGGTACTGCGCACGACCGTAGTCGTCGGCCGTGCCGCCGGTCGGCATCAGCTTCGCGGTGCCGGCCATATGGCCCGGCGCCGTCGATACCATCGTCATCCCGCTCGTCACGCCGGCCGGCTGCGCCATCGGCAGCTGCGCGGCGTTGCTCGGCGCGAGACCGCCGCCGGTCTGCTTCAGCGAGCGCGCGAGGGTCGACGCGAAATCGGTGTCGCGGGCCTGGTAGCCGGGCGTGTCGGCGTTCGCGATGTTCGACGACAGCAGCTCCTGCCGATAGGCGCGCACGTCGAGCGCCTGTCGGCCGAACGCGAATTCGGCATCGAGTTTGTCCAGCATGTGTGCGTCTCTCCGTATGAAGCGCTGCACGCCGCTCGGGCCGGATGGCGACCCAAGGGGCTTTTTTCCATGACAGCGATGGTAGGCGCCGGGCGCAACCGGCAATCGGACGAATAACGCGGCAAAGGCCCCCTCTATTCATCGTTTGCGCGACGGCCCGGCTCCCTAGAATGCAAATCGGATCAACGGCTTCGAGGACACGGCGATGACTGGCAGCGCACTTCGCGGAAACGACGGACGCGGCACGCGCATGCCGCGTGCGTTCGCGCTCGCCGCGGCGCTGTGGCTCGCGGTGCCGGTTGCGCACGCGGACGACGGGATGATCGTGATTCCCGGACGCGGCGAGACGGCCGAGACCGCGCTCGCGCAGGCGAACGCGGCGAGCGGCGGGCGGTTCGGCGGGAATGCGGGAGCGGCTTCGGGTGCGGGCGTGGGCGCGGGGATGGCGGGCGGCGCGAGTGGTGCCGCCGGCGTATCTGGCGTGTCTGGCGTGTCTGGCGTGGCTGGCGTGGCTGGCGCGACCGGCTCGGCTTGGGATACATT
>NZ_CAJPGQ010000059.1:0-38366 GCF_905339595.1 Burkholderia sp. BCC1977 | reverse complement strand
GGCGAATCGACCGCTTTAGTATCCGGAAACCACACACGCGCCTATGCCCCGGCTCCCACGATCGCGTCCGCGGTTTCGCGAGCCGCGTCCACGATGTTCTGATTGGTTCGTTTTTGCATGAACACGATATCGGCTGCCCCTCCGACTTATTTGGTACCACGCAACCGTTTGCGAATCGCGGTTTCACTACCTGCGCGAAGGCGGGCCTGATCAAACGTGGCGATTATCAAAGCCTCTTGGCCGAAGCCAGCCATACATCGTGCGACATGTCTTCGAGCATGAATTTTCCGAAACGCGTGAAGTTCCGTTTTTTTGAGACGGAGTGTCAAGCCGACCCGACCGCCCTTCCTAGAATTCTCGGGGCCGCATGTCCGTTGGTGCTTGCCGGTTTCAGGCGGCCACCGGCTGTCGGAGTCGGCTACGCGACGGTTGCCGAGGGCCGCCCGGATGGCATGCGTCAACGGCTTCGAGTTGCAGAACCCGAAGCGCGCCTCTGCCGGTCAACCACATCCTTGGGGAATCACCATGGCATCGGAGCATTCCACCCTGTCTCGCTCGGGGAAGCCCGCCACACGGACGCCGACGCGAGTCGACATCGTGCTGTCCAACGGATTTGCACTGCACGATGTCGCGGCGATCATCGAGATTTTTCATCAGGCAAGTGCGCTGACTACAGCGCGTCCGTCCGGCGAGGCGCGCTATGACGTATCGCTGGTCTCCGCTGCTGGCGGCCGAATTGCCGCCTCTTCATCGGTCTTCCTCTGGACGGAAAGCATCGATTCGCGGCGGCGCGTGGAAGGCAAGCAGATCATGTTCGTCGCCGGCGGAGCGGCTGCTCATCCGGCCTGTCGCGACAAGCGGCTGATCAATTGGCTGCGCCGGCAGCATCCGCTATGCGACACCGTTCATCCGATCGCTGAGGGAAAGCTTCTTCTGGATGCGGCAGGTCTTCCGAGCGGATTTCGTGCAGCCAACGACACTCCCGACGTGGTTGCCGCCAAATCGCCGGGCAGCGAACCTGACGCCATTCGCATTGCGTTGCGCATGGTCGAAGACGACCTGGGCGGCGAGCTCGCGCGGCATGTGTCGAGATCTCTGGCGATGCCGGCGCCGGCACCGTCCGATGCGTTCGCCGCGGCGAGCAAGGCGCCGCGTGTGAGCGAGCAAATCACGGCATCCGCGCGTTGGCTGGAGGCGAACGTCGACCGGCCCGTCTCGATCGATGCTGCGGCGCAAGTCGCGGCCATGAGCGAGCGCAACTTCCTGAGAAGGTTCAAGAGCGAGATCGGCATGACGCCATCTGACTACCTGCAACGCGCGCGCTTGAACATGAGCTGCAGGATGCTGGTGGAATCGAGCTTGCCGGTCGACAAGGTCGCGCGTCGCTGTGGCATCAACGGTGGCGCACAACTGGCGAGGCTGTTCCGGAAATACCTGTCGACAACGCCGACTGAATATCGCATGCGTAACGATGCAACCACCAGCATGGCATGAGTGCAGCGCGCATCAGCCGATGAGCGCTCGATTCCGGTGCCACGCATTGCAATCGTCGCGATCAGGGGACGCCCATCAAGCGCGTCACAACCTGTTCGCCGTTTCCAGTCAAGCGGTCGGATGCGCGTCACCTTCCATGTGACGAATCGACGGCGCGCTGCGGGCCGAGCGTGCAAGTTCACTGATGCAGGAAGCTGCGCTCCGGCTGCTCGATACCGCCACCGTCAGCAACGCGCCACATTGCCGACATAGCACCCAGCCCGCCCCAACATCGGCAAAGGCCGAGGCGTTCGCATCGGCCGCTCGGCTGGTTTCAGCGTGAAGCGGCCGCTTGGGTGTCAGCGCTCGAGATCAGGTGACCGCCGCACGTCGCCGGTCTTCCCCCCGCCCTCGTCAACGCCACTACCGCGCTCGCACCGACACGAACTTGCGCGCGTTGTCGCGCTGGATCAGCACGGCGATCACGCCGCCTTTCGCTTCGAGCGTCTGCACGTCGTCCGGCGTTTCGAGCAGCGTGTCGTTAAGTTCAAGCACGACGTCGCCCGGCCGGATGCCCGCGCTCGCGGCCGGCCCGTGCACCGCATCCACCATCATCCCGATCGCGAGCCCGGTCGAACGCCGTTCGGCGTCGCTCAGCGGGTGCATCGTCAGCCCGAGCCGATCGCCCGTGTCTGCCGGCCGTGCGGCGGCCATCGCCACGCCGGTGGCACCGGCCGTGCCGACCGCGCCCGCCCCGACCATGCCCGCGCTGCCCGTCGCGGCCGCGTTGTCGATCGCGTCGCCCGTCCCCGCGCCGGTGACCGTCAGCATCGTCGGCCTGCGGTTGCGGATCAGCCGCAGCGGCGCCTTTCCACCGGGCGGCAACGCGGCGGCCAGGTCGTTCAGTTCGGCCGACCGGCCGATCGGCTTGTCGCCGAACTTCACGATCACGTCGCCGGGCCGCACGCCGGCCGCGGCGGCGGGCGAGCCGGGATCGACGCCGTTGACGAGCGCGCCCGCCGGACGCGGCAGGCCGAACGCAGCGGCCAGCCCGACGCCGACATCCTGCACGTCGACGCCCAGCGCATTGCCGGACGACGCGCGCTGCGCCTGCGCATTGGCCCGCATCTGCGCCTGCACCTGCGCACGCACTTTCACGGCGAGCGCGATCGGAATCGCGAACGTCGTGCTCGCATAGCGCTCGGCGTCGGTATAGACCTGCACCGCGATGCCGATCACGTCGCCCGCGCGGTTGAACACGGGGCCGCCCGAGTTGTCAGGATTCACCGCGATGTCGGTCTGGAAGAACGGAAACGCGCTGCCGTCCGGCAGCGCATGCGACGTCGCGCTGACGATGCCGGCCGTGACCGTGTTGCCCGCGCCGTCGGGCGCGCCGATCGTCATCACGGGTTCGCCGGCACGCACCCGCGACGAATCGCCGATACGCACGACCGGCAGCTTCGCCGCGTCGACGCGCAGCACGGCGACGTCGCTCTGCGGATCGACGGCCAGCACGGCCGCCTTCAACTCTCGACGATCGGCCAGTCGCACCGTCACGTCGGTCGCATCGGCGACGACATGCGCGGACGTCAGGATCACCCCGTCGGCGCTGACGATGAAGCCCGAGCCGAGGCCCGCGATCGCGCGCGGCGACATATCAGGCGCAGGCGCGGACGCCGGTGCGCCTTGCGCGGGCGGCAGCGGCGCGCCTCGGCGGAAGAACGCGGAAAGCGGATCGTCGGGATCGAGGTACAGGAACGCCGGACCGCCGGACTGCTGGTCCGGCGCGGCAGTCATGATGGTCACGACCGCAGGGCCGTAGCGGTCGACGATCGCCGAGAAGTCGACCGGCATCGAATAAGGCGATGCGGCAGGCCTGTTCTTCAGGGCTGGCTGTGTGCCGGGCGGCGCGACGGTTCCTGCAACGGTTGGCGGCGGCGACAGGAACGAGGCGAACACGCCCCCGATCAACGCGGTGCGAAGCACGGCGCGAGCAAGCGTCTGGCGAACCACGGTGCACCTCCCCCGGCAGTCGAGGCGCCGACCCGCGCGAGACGCGCGGACGCCCGACAAGCACCGGTACACGCCTCCATTTATAGTCCACGCCGCATTCGGAACATACGAATCGAAACCCGCATGCCCGCTGGTCGCGCAGCGGCGGAACCGCGGCAGCGTTCGTTCCGGACAAAGTGCGCGGTTCGTCAATCGGAATATTCCCCGCACGCTGCGTGCAACGCGCGCGGCCGAGGCACATCCTGCGCCGCAGCCCGCGCTACCCGGCCAGCAACAGAAAATTGCGCACCACCGCCGACGGATCGTCGCGCCGCGACGCAATCGCCAGTCTCGCGCGCAGCCCGTTGCCCGCGACGGGCCGATATACGACGCCCGCGACCTGCACCTGCGTGATCGCCTTCGGCACGATCGACACGCCGAGCCCGGCCGCGACGAGCGTCACCGCCGACGCGATTTGCGGCGCGGGCTGCGCCATGCGCGGCTGGAAGCCGGCCGCATCGCACGCGGCGACGATGTCGTCGAACAGCGCGCTGCCCGCCTCGCGCGGCACCTGCACGAATGCCTCGTCGGCCAGTTCCGCCAGATCGATCCGACGCCGCTGCGCGAGCCGATGCGCGACCGGCATCGCGACGAACATCGGCTCCTCGTCCCAATCCGCTGCCAGCAACGTGTCCGCGATACGACGCTCCGGACGCACGATCGCGACGTCGAGCCGCCCGGCCTCCAGCGCCTCGAGCAGCACGCCGGAAGTCGCTTCCTGCAACGTCAGATCCGTATCCGGAAACGCTTCGCGAAAGCGGCGAATCAGGTCCGCCACTTTCGAATTGAAGGCCGCTGTGCCGGTAAAGCCGACGCGAAGCTGCCCGATTTCCCCGCGCGCGGCCCGTCTTGCCGCCCGCGCCGCGCGCTCCGCGTCGTCGAGCACGCGCCGTGCCTCTTCCGCGAACACCTCTCCCGCCACGGTCAGTTCGGCGCCGCGTGCGGTCCGCTTGAACAGCGCCACACCGAGCTCGTTCTCGAGCGCCTTGATCTGCTGGCTCAGCGGCGGCTGCCCCATGCCGAGCGTTTCCGCGGCCTTCGTGAAGTTGGACGTGGCGGCCACGGCCAGAAAGTATCGGAGATGCCTGAGTTCCATGCGCGATGTGATCCCGGGGTAGACGGAAACGGCTTTCAGCCAGTCGAAAAACGTATCGCTACGGTTTCTTTCATATATTGGACATATATATGAGCGTGCGCAAGAATTCGGGTATTCCCTCGCCCAACTGGTACCGACCATGTCTACTCCTGCGACTTCGCCGGCCGCGACGCGCGCCCCGAACGCCACGCCGGATGCGCTGCCCGCCGGCGTGTCGCCGCGCTCGGCGGCCTACAAGCGCATCGCGCTGGCGCTCTTCCTGGCCGGCTTTTCCACCTTCTCGCTGCTGTATTGCGTGCAGCCGTTGCTGCCCGCGTTCGCGCGCGAGTTCAACATCGGCGCGGCGTCGAGTTCGCTGTCCCTGTCGCTGTCGACCGGGATGCTGGCGGTCTCCATCCTGTGCGCCGGCGCGCTGTCCGAACGCGTCGGGCGACGCGGGCTGATGTTCGCGTCGATGACGCTGGCCGCGCTGTTCAATGTGTTCGCGGCGATTGCGCCGAACTGGAACCTGCTGCTGATCTGGCGCGCGCTCGAAGGATTCGCGCTCGGCGGCGTCCCGGCGGTGGCGATGGCCTATCTCGCCGAGGAAATCGCCGCCGACGGGCTGGGCCTGTCGATGGGGCTCTATGTCGGCGGCACCGCGTTCGGCGGCATGGTCGGGCGGATCGGGATGAGCGCGCTCGAAGAATATTTCTCATGGCGCACCGCGATGCTGACGATCGGCTTCGTCGACCTCGTCGCGGCGATCGCGTTCGTGATGCTGCTGCCGCAGTCGCGGCGCTTCGTGAAGCGCACCGACCTGACGCTGCGTCACCACCTGCGGCTGTGGAACGCGCAGCTGCATCACGCGCGGCTGCCGTTCGTGTTCGCGATCGGCTTCCTCGTGATGGGCGCGTTCGTGACCGTGTACAACTACGCCGGGTTCCGGCTGACGGCCGCGCCGTTCAACCTGAGCGCGACCGCATGCGGGCTGATCTTCGGCGCCTACCTGTTCGGGATGGTGTCCTCGTCGAGCGCGGGCGCACTCGCCGATCGGCTCGGGCGCGCACCCGTCCTCGTCAGCGGCGTCCTCGTGTTCGCGGCCGGCCTCGCGCTGACGCTGTCGCATTCGCTCGTCGCGATCATCGTCGGGATCGTGCTGATCACGATCGGCTTCTTCGTCGCCCATGCAGTCGCGAGCGGCTGGGTCGGGCACCTCGCCGGCTCCGCGAAGGGGCACGCCGCATCGCTCTACCTGCTGGCCTATTACGTCGGGTCGAGCGTGCTGGGCTCGGTCGGCGGCACGTTCTGGCAACACGGCGCGTGGGGTGCCGTCGTCGCGTATGTCGCGGTGCTGCTCGTGCTCAGTCTGGCGGCGGCCCGTCGGATCATGCGCGCGGAAGGTGTGCGATGAACGACCTGGCGCTCTGCCGCGCCGCCCTGTCTCGAATACACCCGCGCTTTCCGTGGCTGCGCTGATCGCCACCAACAACGTCCTCAACGGCCGGGCCGGCTGACCGCGCCGCGCGAACACGGTTCAATCGCCCGCCACCCGATGCGCGAGCGTCGACAGCGTCCGCAGCATCGGCGCGAACGCATCGGCCGACGTATTGCCGAAACCGAGCACCAGCCCGTTGGCGGCCGATGTCGCGTGGATCGAAAACCCCGACAGCGGAAACGGCCCGATCCCGTGCGCGCGCGCCGCCTCGACGATCGCGCGGTCGCGATAACGGGCCGGCAACCGCAGTGCCAGATGCAACCCGCACGGCCCGCCCTCGACCTGATGCGGCACCGCGAACGCGTCGTCCAGCGCGGCGAGCAGCAAGCGCCGCCGGTCGCGATACAGCCGTCGCATCCGCCCGAGATGCCGCCCGTACTCCCCCGTCTCGATGAAATCGGCGAGCGCGAGCTGCACGTGGCGCGTCCCGCCGCGCAGCATCTCCGGCAGCGCCGGCCGCACCGCGGCCAGCAGCGCGTCTGGCAGCACGAGAAAACCGATCCGCAACGCCGGAAACATCGTCTTGCTGAACGAGCCGAGATAGACGACCGGCGACTCGGCCGCGAGCCCGTGCAACGCGCCGATCGGCTCGCCGGTATGCCGGAACTCGCTGTCGTAGTCGTCCTCGATGATCCACGCGCGATGCCGGCGTGCGGCATCGATCAGCGCCAGCCGGCGCGAGATCGACAGCACCGCGCCGGTCGGGAACTGGTTCGACGGCGTGGTGTAGACGAGCCGGGGCGTCCGTTCGCGCCAGTCCGTGTCTTCCGCACGCAGCCCCTCCGCGTCCACCGGCATCGGCAGGACCTCGAGATCGGCCGCCTGCATCGCGGTGCGCGCGCCGCGATAGCCGGGCTCCTCGACCCAGACCGTGTCGCCGGGGTTGGTCAGCAGCTGCGCGCACAGCGCGATCGCGCCCTGCGCGCCTTCGGTGATCACGATCTGCTCGGGATCGCAGCGCACGCCGCGTGTCACGGCCAGATGGCGCGCAATCGACTCGCGCAGCGTGCGCTCGCCGAGCGGGTCGCCGTACGCGAGCAGGTCGCGGCCGGCACGGCGCAGCGCGCGGTCGATCGCGTGCCGCCACGCATCGACCGGGAAATGCGACAGCGCGGGCACGCCCGGCCGGAAGCCTTCCGACTCGCCGGTGCCGATCAGGCTCGGACGGATCCGGCCGAGCCGCTGCGCGACGGCCGGCGGCGCGGCCCGCCGGCGCGGCGCGGCCGGCCGCGACAGGCCGACCACGCGCGTGCCGCGACGATCGGATTGCAGGAAGCCTTCGGCGACGAGCTGCTCGTAGACGGCCGCCGTCGTGTTGCGCGACACGCCGAGCGTCTCGGCCAGCGCGCGTGTGCCGGGCAGCCGCGTGCCGGCCGGCATCGCGCCGCCGAGGATCGCGTCGCGCACGCGGCGCAGCAATTGCCGCTGCAAGGAAGGCGCGCCGGCCGTGCGCGCGAGCGGCGCGTCAAGCGGCAACAGCGGTGCGTCGGCGGAAGGAAAGGCAGTCGTCATCGGGGTGTCGCGGCGTGGAAGTCTCGGTGCATGGCGCGTCGATCGCGGCGCCGGCATGGCACCGGCATGGCACCGGCATGGCACCGGCGTGGCACCGGCGTGGCACCATAAATTTGCCATCGTCTGGCGCTTCTCATGGTACCTCGCCGGGACTACGATCGTCTGCATGCCGGTATGTCGCCGGCCGCCAACCGAAGCGAGATCGACCTTGTCCACGCTCACCAACGACTTCCAGCAGCCCATCGGCCAGCCCGTTCCCGACTGGTCCGCGCGCCCGCGCCCGGCGCGCATCGTGCTCGAGGGCCGCTACTGCCGCCTCGAACCGCTCGACGCCGACCGCCATGCCGCCGACCTGTACGCCGCGTACGCGCAGGCGACCGACGGCGGCGACTGGACCTATCTCGCGCACGGGCCGTATGCCGACGAGTCGAGTTACCGCGACTACGTGCGCGGCGCGTCAGCGAGCGTCGATCCGCTGCACTACACGGTGATCGACCGCGCGACGAACCGTGCGGTCGGCACGCTCGCGCTGATGCGCATCGACCCGGCCAACGGCGTGATCGAGGTCGGCTCCGTCACGTTCTCGCCGCTGCTCAAGCGCACGCCGATTTCGACCGAAGCGCAGTACCTGCTGATGCAGTACGCGTTCGACACGCTCGGCTACCGGCGCTACGAATGGAAGTGCGACGACCTCAACGAACCGTCGCGCAAGGCGGCCGCGCGGCTCGGCTTCCGTTACGAAGGCACGTTCCGGCAGGCGATCATCTACAAGGGCCGCAACCGCGATACCGCGTGGTTCTCGATCGTCGACGGCGAATGGCCGGACGTGCGCGCCGCGTTCGAAGCATGGCTTGCGCCGGAGAATTTCGATGCGCACGGAGCGCAGCGCGCGTCGCTCGTCGCGATCCGCCACGCGCAGGCGCGTGCGCGCGACGCGGCTGCCGGCTCGAAGGACGCGACGCGCGTCACGGTCCGGCCGCTCGTGGCCGCCGACGAAGCCGCGTGGCGCCCGCTGTGGCAGGGTTACCAGTCGTTCTACGAGACCGCGCTGAGCGACGCCGTGTTCGCGACGACGTGGGCGCGCCTGATGGATCCGGCCGAACCGATGTTCGTGCTCGGCGCCTTCGACGCGTCGGGTGCGCTGATCGGCATCGTGCACGCGATCTACCACCGCTCGTGCTGGACCGACGGGCCGTACTGCTATCTGCAGGACCTGTTCACGGCGGCCGACGCCCGCGGACAAGGCGCCGGCGGCGCGCTGATCGAGGCCGTGTACGAGCGGGCCCGTGAAGCGGGTGCGAGCCGCGTGTACTGGCTCACGCACGAAACCAATACGACCGCCCGCGCGCTGTACGACAAGCTCGCGAACAACGCGGGGTTCATCCAGTACCGGAAGGATCTCAAGTAACGCGGCAGCACGACCTGCCGGCCGGCGTTCAGCCTGTCACGTCGGGCGGACCCGTTCCGTACCGGACGGATCTCAGGTTGCGCATCAGCGCAACCGCGCCGGCATTCAACCCGTCACCGCGGCCGGACCCGTCCCGTACCGGACGCATCTCAGGTCACGCATCAGCGTAACCGTGCCCACATTCAGCCCGTCACCTCGGCCGGATCCGTCGCATCGTGGCCGGCGTCCGGCACGGCCCCAGCCACCTGTGGCACCGACGCCGGGCAGATCATCTCGTCGGCGTTGGCCGGCACCGGCCGACGCACCGGCCGAAACACCGGCTCGCCCGGCTCGATCAGCCGTCCCGAGATCGCGCAGCGCCCGGGCACCAGCGCCACCCGCAAACGCCAGCGCTGCTCGCCGTAGTGACATCGGCCGCTCTCGACCCAGCGCACCAGCAGGCCGTCGTCGCCGGCTTCCAGCACCGTGACGAACAGCTGCGGCCGCAACGGCGACAACGCCGCGGCGGTACGCCGCGGCGCGCGGCCGAAGGCCATGAGGGCCGCGAGGGTCGCGACCGGATGCGCGGCGGCGTCGCCGGGCGATGGCATCGCGTCAGGTGCGCCGCACGTCGACGCGACGCACGACAGGTCTTCTTCGCAAATCAGGCTTTCCATGATGTCCGGCATGCTTGACGAAAGGTTGCGGGCAGGTTGACCGGCGCCATGCTCAGCGCCGGCCCGGCGGTACGCGCAGCAGCGCCAGGCCGAGCGCCGCGCCGACGAGCGCCGCCGCGAGCATCAACCCGATGCCGCCCGACCAGCCGAACGCCCCGACGATCGCGCCGATCGTCAGCGGCCCGATCACCTGTCCGAGATAGTTGCCCTGCACGACCCAGCCGATGCTGAGCGGCGCCAGCGCCGGCGCAGGCGCGGATTGCGGCGCGCACGCCAGGATCGTCGCGGGCAGCATCCCGGCGATCGCCGAAAACGCGAAGCCCAGCGCGACCGCGAGCGGCGCGGGAGTCGCCGCGCTGAAGAGTCCGGCGCCGGCCGCGCCGATCGCGACCGACGTCGCGGCCATCACGATCCCCGGACGCGCACCGCGCGACAGCAGCCAGCCGGCGGTCAGGTTGCCGATCACGCATGCGGCGACGATCGCCGCGCTGATCAGCCCCGCCGCGCCGACCGCGACGCCCAGGCGCTGCATCAGGAACACCGGCAGGAACGTCATCACCGCGAAGAACTGCACGTTGTAGGTGGCGAAGCCCAGCGCGAGCAGCGTCGTCGAGCGCGACGCGAGTACGTCGCGCAGCGCGGGCCCGATTCGCGGCGCGTCCGCGAACCGGGAGCGCGTATCGGCGGGCGTCGTGACCGGCACCGCGACCGCCGCGACGAGCGTCAGCGCCGCAGCCGCGAGCCAGCCGTCGCGCCAACCGCCGAGCAGCGGCCCGACCAGCATCGACAGCGCCATGCCGGCCGGCATGAACGTGCTCCACAGCCCGAACGCGACATTGCGCCGCTCGGGCGGCGTCACGCGATTGAGCACCGCGGGTGCGGCCACGACGACGATCACGAAGCCGAGCCCTTCGGCAAGGCGCGTGGCGAGCAGCAGCGCGAAGCTGCCGGCCCACGCACCGGCGATGCTCGACAGGCCGAGGATCACGAGGCCCGCGATCAGCAGCAACCGGTCGCCCCAGCGCCGCACCAGCAAACCGGCGGCGATTCCGCCGAACACGCCGACGAACGGAAACACCGACATGACGCCGCTCAGCGAAGCGAGCGACCCGCCGAAATCGTGCTGCAGCGACGGCAACGCGATCGACGCCTTGCCGACGTGCAGCGCCGACACGATGCTCGCCAGCACGACGTTCGCGACGGCGGCCCGGTAACTGCGCGACGGGGGCGCGGCGAGCGCGGCCGCGACGGGCGATTCGGTCATGTTCCACCTCCGGTGACGCCGCCGCGCACCGCACGCGATCGGACTGCCGCAGATGATACAAATTGAAGTTAACTTCAAGTAAAGGGGAAACGTGCGCAACGATGCGTTTCGCCGATCGCCACAATCGGCCGGAACGACGGCGGCTACGGCGACCCCGCCCGAGCCGCGCGTCTCGCGTTTCGTCTCGCGTTTCGTCTCAAACGGCTGAGACGAATGTCCCGGCGTCTCACCCGCCCCGTCTCGTCGCAATCGCCGCAAATTTCCCGCGCGATTCGCTCGGCCCCACCTGTTTTCAATGCAAGGCGGCCTGTTGCGCCGCACACTGCCCGCCCCGCTCCGTCGCCGCCCGACCGCCCATTCGAGCTGGCCCCGTTCCTGCATATCGGTCGCTCGCGCAATCGCGCGACGGACGCACCGGCCGCAGGCCGCGCGACCGACGACACCTGACGGAGACAGCAACGTGAGTACACCGGCACCGAACCCCGCTCCCAGCATGAAAGCCGCCGTCTGGCACGGCCGCAACGACATCCGCGTCGAAGCGGTCCCCGTTCCGGCGCATCCGCCGGCCGGCTGGGCCCAGATCCGCGTGCACTGGTGCGGGATCTGCGGCTCCGACCTGCACGAGTACGTCGCCGGGCCCGTGTTCATCCCGGTCGACGCGCCGCACCCGCTGACGGGCCTGAAGGGCCAGTGCATCCTCGGCCACGAGTTCAGCGGCGAAATCGCGGCGCTCGGCGCCGGCGTGACGGGCTTCGCGGTCGGCGACCGCGTGACGGCCGACGCGTGCCAGCATTGCGGCACCTGCTGGTATTGCCGGCACGGGCTGTACAACATCTGCGAGAACCTCGCGTTCACCGGGCTGATGAACAACGGCGCGTTCGCCGAATTCGTGAACGTGCCGGCCGAACTGCTGTACAAGCTGCCCGACAACTTCCCGACCGAGGCCGGCGCGCTGATCGAGCCGCTCGCGGTCGGGCTGCATGCGGTGAAGAAGGCCGGCAACATCGTCGGCCAGACCGTCGTGGTGGTCGGCGCCGGCACGATCGGCCTGTGCACGATCATGTGCGCGAAGGCCGCGGGCGCCGGACGCGTGATCGCGCTGGAAATGTCGGCCGCGCGCAAGCAGAAGGCGCTCGAAGTCGGCGCGACGGTCGTGATCGACCCGAAGGCGTCCGACGCGATCGCGGAAGTCAAGGCGCTGACGGGCGGCTACGGTGCCGACGTGTCGTTCGAGTGCATCGGGCACACGGCCACCGCACAGCTCGCGATCGACGTGATCCGCAAGGCCGGCAAGTCGGTGATGGTCGGGATCTTCGAGGCGCCGACGTCGTTCAACTTCTTCGACATCGTGTCGACCGAGAAGGAAGTGATCGGCTCGCTCGCGTACAACGGCGAATTCGCGGACGTGATCCGCTTCATCGCGGACGGCCGCATCGACGTGCAACCGCTGATCACCGGGCGGATCACGCTCGGCGACATCGTCACGCACGGCTTCGAGGAGCTGGTCAACCACAAGGACCGGAACGTGAAGATCATCGTCCAGCCCGCGACGGTCTGACGAGCCGATGACCGGGCGATGACGGCCGTCTGGTGGCCGTCTGGTGGCCGTCCGGCAGCCGTCTGGTGGCCGTCTGGCGGCCGGTCGCGGCGCCGAGCGGTCCCGCGGCAACCCTGGCGCGGCCCCGCCGCCCGGCCGGTGCGTGTTCCCGCCCGCTTTCGGTGCGCGTACAACGGCGCCGCGCGGGGTCGGACTTCGATATACTCGAAGCGACATCACCGCCCCGCGCGCCACCCGCGCGCCCGCTTCCGTGAAACCACGAGCCGGCCTGATCCTCGAACTCGTCGTCAACCTGCTGCTGCCCTGGGTCGCGTACCGGGTCGCGCACCCGTATTTCGGCGAAACCGGCGCGCTGTACGCGTCGGCGATTCCGCCCATCGTCTGGTCGGTCGTCGAATTCATCCGCTCGCGCCGCATCGATGCGGTGGCCGCCGTCGTGCTGCTGGGCATCGCGCTGTCGATCGCCGGCATGGCGCTCGGCGGCAGCGCGCGCACGCTGCTGATGCGCGAATCGCTCGCGTCCGGCACGATCGGCGTCGTGTTCCTGCTGTCGTTGTTCCGCGATCGTCCGCTGATCTTCTATCTGGCACGCGCGACGGTGGCGCGCGAGATGGCCGGCGGCGCCGCGCGTTTCGAGACGGTCTGGGCCGAGCAGCCGGGGCTGCGCCAGATGCTGCGGCTGATGACCTTCGTGTGGGGCGCGTGCATGACGCTGGAGATGCTGCTGCGTCTGTGGATGGTCATGACCTGGCCCGTCGAGCGCGTGCTCGTCGTGTCGCCGATCATGGGCTACACGGTGTTCGGCACGCTGCTGCTGTGGACCTTCTGGTACCGGCGGCGAATGCGCGAACGCAACAGCGTCGATATCCCGACCCGCGACGGCGTCACCGAGATCGCCGGCCGCTGAGCGCCGCCTTCGCTCGTCTCGCCCGCCTCACCCGTTTAGCCCGCCTCGCCCCTCTCGCGGCCGGCCCGGCGGCCTGTCACGGTCGCTGGGGTATGATGCGCGGCGTCTCGTTCGCCCCCTGCATCGCCCCATGTCTCTCTCGCTTCTCCCGTGTGCCACGATCTGGCTCGCGCTGTTCACTGCCGCCGCGTTCGCGTGGCAGCGCCCGCTGCACGGCCTGAGCATCGCCCTGGCCGCGCTCGGCTATGCCGGTGCGCTGGCGTTCGGCAAGCTCGAGCCGATCGTGCTCGCCCCGCTCGCACTGCTCGTGGCCGCCGCCTGGGGCGTCGCGCCCGGCCGCCCGCTCGCGGTGCGGATCGTCGCGCACGTCGTGTTTGCCACGCTCGCGATCGCGCTGAGCCTGCACCTGATTCCCGGCTTCCACAATCCGCGCGTGATCGAGCCGACGCGTTTCACGCCGGATGCCGTGCCGTTCACGATGTACCTGAATTTCGACAAGCCGCTCGTCGGCCTGTGGCTGCTGTGGGCGCTGCCGTGGATCGCGCCTGACGTCCCGCCGGCGCGCGCGCTGCGCACGGGCGCCGCGGCGGCCGTCGCGACGGCGGCGGCCTGCCTGGCCGGCGCGCTGGCCTTCGGCATGGTCGGCTGGGCGCCCAAATGGCCGGCGTCGGGCTGGATGTGGCTCGTCAACAACGTGCTGCTCGTCACGCTCGCCGAGGAAGCCCTGTTCCGCGGCTACGTGCAAGGCGGGCTCACGCGCATGCTCGGCCGGTTCGGCTGGGGGCCGTGGGCCGCGCTCGCGATCGGCGCGGTGCTGTTCGGCGCCGCGCATGCGGCCGGCGGTTGGCCGTGGATCGTGCTCGGCACGGTGGCCGGCATCGGCTACGGCCTGGCATGGCGGCGCTGCGGGCTGCTCGCGTCCGCGCTCGCGCATGCGGGGCTGAACGCGATCCACTTCGGGCTGTTCACCTACCCGATGCTCGCCGCCGCGCGCTGAACGCCGTGCACGGTGGCGGCATCGCGCCGGTTTCGGTCGGTCGAACTCAGTTGAAGCCGGCCACCGCGTGCGGCACGTACGGGCCTTCGAGCGCCGCGATTTCGTCGTCCGTCAGCTTCAGTTGCAGTGCGCCGAGCGCATCGTCCAGATGATGCGGCTTCGAGATGCCGACGATCGGCGCGGTGATCCCGCGCTTGTGCGCGACCCACGCGAGCGCGACCTGCGCACGCGGCACGTTGCGCGCGGCGGCGATCGCCGCGACGGCCTCCACGACCGCGCGATCGGCATCGGCTGTCGCGTCGTACATCCGCTGACCGACCTCGTCGCTTTGCTGCCGGCCGGACGACTCGTCCCAGTTGCGCGTCAACCGGCCGCGCGCGAGCGGGCTCCACGGAATCACCGCGATGCCCTCGGCCTCGCACAGCGGCAGCATTTCCCGTTCTTCCTCGCGATACAGCAGGTTCAGGTGGTTCTGCATGCTGACGAAGCGGGTCCAGCCGTTCTGCTTCGACGTGTACAGCGCCTTCGCGAACTGCCACGCGAACATCGACGACGCGCCGATGTAGCGCGCCTTGCCGGCCTTCACGACGTCGTGCAGCGCCTCGAGCGTCTCCTCGATCGGCGTGTCGTAATCCCAGCGGTGGATCTGGTACAGGTCGACGTAGTCGGTGCCGAGCCGCTTCAGGCTCTGGTCGATGTCGGTCATGATCGCCTTGCGCGACAACCCGGCGCCGTTCGGCCCCGGCCGCATCCGGTAGAACACCTTGGTCGCGATCACGACGTCGTCGCGCTTCGCGAAGTCGCGCAGCGCGCGGCCGACGATCTCCTCCGACGTGCCGTCCGAATACATGTTCGCGGTATCGAAGAAATTGATGCCGGCCTCGATCGCGCGCTGGATGATCGGGCGGCTTTCGGCTTCCGGCAGCGTCCACGGATGCGTGCCGCGCGACGGCTCGCCGAACGTCATGCAGCCCAGCACCAGCTTCGACACGTCCATCCCGGTCGACCCGAATTTCACGTATTCCATCGCTCGCCTCGTCCTTGAAGTGGGGTTGGCGGCCGCAGGCGCGCCGCGGTTCGGTGCACCGGGCACGAACGCCGCGCCGAGCAGCGGCCGGACGTCGCATGGTATCCCGCGGCGCGCAAACGCGTATTCGGCGCTGTGCGTGCTGTGCGTGCTGTGCGTGCTGGGCGTGCTGGGCGTGCTGGGCGTACTGGGCGTACTGGGCGTACTGGGCGGCAAGATCGTGCCGACGCACGCGCACCGCAAGCTCGACGCGCCGAAGCACGACGCCGACGGCCGGGCCGACGTGCCGCGCGACGCCGCTTCCCCGGACGCGTCGCGCCGGGCCGGGTCACGCGTCGAACGGAGAACGGCTTACTTGATCTGGTCGGCGAGCGGCTGCAGGAATTCGGAGAAGCCGGTCAGCATGATCTGCACGCCGATGCACAGCAGCAGGAACGCCGACACGCGCTTCGCGACCTTGGTGCCTTCGGTGCCGAGATAGCGCGACAGCAGCGCGGCACGGCTGTAGGTCAGCCAGATCACGACCGCGACGAGCGCGGACACCGAAATCGACACGATGCTCGACAGCATGAATTCCGACAGCTTGTGCGTGCGGTTCGCGTTCAGCGCGATCGCGGTGGCGATCGACCCGGGGCCGACCGTCAGCGGCACGGTCAGCGGAAAGAACGCGCGGGTCATGATCGCGTTCGCATTGATCGGCTTGATCGGCGTATCGCCGCCGCCTGCGGGCCCGTCAGGCTCGTTCAGCATCTGCCAGCCCGCGACGGCGACCGCGAAGCCGCCGCCGATCCGCAGCGCTTCCATCGAGATGCCGAAGAAATGCAGCACCGGCGTACCGGCGAAGAACGCGACCAGCAACACGATGAACGCGTTGAACGCCACCTTCTTCGCGAGCAGGTTCCGCTCGTGCTCGGTCAGCGCCTCGGTGCGTTCGAGAAACAGGAACGCGATGCCGATCGGATTGATGATGCCGATCAGGCCGGTGAAGCCGAACAGGATCTCGGAGATAAGGCGGTTGACGATCATCGGGGCGAGGAAGCGGTCAGGGCTGGGCCGGCAACGGTCAAGGCCGGGCCGGGGGTCACGCATTGTAGAGCAAGCGCCCGCGCCCGAGACGCAAATCGCGGCCCGGGCCGGCGGGCCGCGTCGCAGCCTCAATTCGCGCCCGGCTCCCACGCCGGCGGCCGCTTCGCGAAGAACGCGGCGAAGCCCTCCTTCGCTTCCGGCGTCGCCCGCACCCGGGAGATCGTCCGCGCGGTGAACGCCGCGCGCTCGTCCGACGGCGGATACTCGCCGATCGCGTCGAACAAGCGCTTGATCTCCATCAGCGCGTTCGGGCCGTTGCGGCTCAGCTCGGCGAGCGTCTTGTCGAGCGCTTCGTCGAGCGCATCGAGCGGCACGGCCTGGTGGATCAACCCGATCGCGACGGCTTCGCCGGCCGCGAGCTGCGTCGCGGTCAGCGCGAGCCGGCGCGCCTGGCGCTGGCCGACCGCCTCGACCAGATACGGGCCGATCACCGACGGCAGGATCCCGAAGCGGGCCTCGCTGACCGAAAAGCGCGCGTGCTCGCTCGCGATCACGATGTCGCAGGCCGCACACAGGCCGACGCCGCCGCCGAACGCGTGGCCCTGCACGCGCGCGACCGTCGGCTTCGGGCACTGCCGGATCGCGCGCATCATCGCGGCGAACCGCTCGGCGTCGCGCAGATTCGCGGCCGCGTCGTTCGCGCTCGCGCGCTGCATCCACTGCAGGTCGGCGCCCGCGCAGAACGCGCGGCCGTCCGAGCGCAGCACGATCGCGCGCACGTCGTCGCGCCCGCCGAGCGTCGTGAACGCGTCGGTCAGCTCGGCGATCATCGTCTCGTCGAACGCGTTGAGCACGTCGCCGCGTTGCAGCGCGACGGTCGCGATGCCGCGCGCATCGACGGCGACGGCCAGGGTCTTCAATTCATCCATCGAACAGGTTTCCTCGGGGTAGAACAGGGAACGGCGAAACTCAGGCGGCCTGCCGGCGATCGATCACGCGCCGGGCCTTGCCGGTCGCGCTCGCGGGAATGCCGCCCGCGGCGAGCACCGTCACGCCGGCCGACACGCCGATCATCGTCTTGATCCGGTGCTGCAGCTCGCGCGCGATCGCCGCGCGCTCGCCGTCGGTCACGCACGCGGCGGCCTCGGAGCGCAGCTCGACCGCGAGATCGAGCCGGTCCATGTGGCCGTCGCGCGACAGCGTGATCTGGAACTGCCCCGACAGCTTCGTCTGCGCGACGACGATCTCCTCGATCTGGCTCGGGAACACGTTCACGCCGCGCACGATCAGCATGTCGTCGGAGCGGCCCGTGATCTTCGCGAGCCGGCGCATCGCGCGCGCGGTCGGCGGCAGCAGCGCGGTGAGGTCGCGCGTGCGGTAGCGGATCACCGGCATCGCTTCCTTCGTCAGCGACGTGAACACGAGCTCGCCCTCGCTGCCGTCCGGCAGCACTTCGCCGGTCACGGGATCGATGATCTCCGGATAGAAATGGTCTTCCCAGATCACCGGGCCGTCCTTCGTCTCGACGCATTCGCACGCGACACCCGGGCCCATCACTTCCGACAGCCCGTAGATGTCGAGCGCATCGATGCCCACGCGCGTCTCCACTTCCTCGCGCAGCGCCTGCGTCCACGGCTCCGCGCCGAAGATGCCGATCTTCAGCGACGACTCGGCCGGGTCCATCCCCTGCCGCACCATCTCGTCGATCAGGTTCAGCATGTACGACGGCGTGACGAGGATGATCTTCGGCTCGAAATCGCGGATCAGCTGAACCTGCTTCTCGGTCTGCCCGCCCGACATCGGCACGACCATGCAGCCGAGCCGCTCGGCGCCGTAGTGAATCCCGAGTCCGCCCGTGAAGAGCCCGTAGCCGAACGCGTTGTGCAGCGTGTCGCCCGGGCGGCCGCCGGCCGCGCGAATCGAACGCGCGGTCACGTTCGCCCACGTGTCGATGTCGCGCGCGGTGTAGCCGACCACCGTCGGCTTGCCGGTCGTGCCGCTCGACGCGTGCACGCGCACGACCTGCTCGCGCGGCACCGCGAACAGCCCGAACGGATAGTTGTCGCGCAGGTCGGTCTTGGTCGAGAACGGGAATTTCGCGAGATCGGCGAGCGTCTTCAGGTCGTCCGGATGCACGCCCGCCGCGTCGAACGTGCGGCGATAGTGCGGGACGTTGTCGTACGCGTGGCGCAGCGACCACTTGAGGCGCTCGAGCTGCAGCGCCTGCAGTTCGTCGCGGCTGGCGGTCTCGATCGGATCGAGGGCGGCGGCGGGATGCGTCGGGTGAGTCATCGGGGTGCTCCTCCAATGGAGTGATGTCGTTATCGTGATCCGGGTGATCCGGGTGATGCGGCCGGCGGCTAGCGGAACGTGCGGCCGGCGGCGTGCAGCGCGGCGATGCGCGGCGACACGCGATAGCGGTCCTCGCCGTAGCTCGCCGCCAGGTTCGACAGCACGCGATGCACGCGGCTGACGCCGATCGCATCGGCCCACGCGAGCGGGCCGCACGGGTAGTTCACGCCCTTCTCCATCGCGAGATCGAGATCGGCGGGCGAGCACACGCCCTGGTTGACCGTGTCGGCCGCCTCGTTCGCGAGCATTGCGACGGTGCGCATCGCGACCATGCCCGGCACGTCGGCGACGCCGACGACGCGGAAACCGGCTTGCTGGAACAGCCCGACCGCATCCGCATAGGCCGCGTCGCTGCACTGGAGCGCGCGCGTCAGCGCGACGAGCCCGGCCTGCGCGTAATCGCGCGCGAGATCGACGAGCACGAGGTCGGCCACGCCGGCTTGCGCGGCGCGCACCGTCGCGGTACGGCCGTCGGTCAGCGCGATCGACGCGCGGCCGGCCACGGCGAGCAGTTCGTCGGCATGCGCGCCGTTCTGCCGTGCGCCCGCGATGCGTTCGACGAAGCGTGCATGCAGCGCGGCGGCCGGGCCGTCCTGCGCGAACAGCGCGACGTCGGCCGGCGCGTCGCGCGGCGGTTCGAACTCGGGTGCCGGCGGCGGCGCGCCGTCCGCATACGAATAGAAGCCGCGCCCCGACTTGCGCCCGAGGAAGCCCGCGTTCACGAGTTCCTGCTGGATCAGCGACGGCGTAAAGCGCGGATCGTTGAAGTACGCACGAAACACCGACTCGGTCACCGCGAAGTTCACGTCGTGGCCGATCAGGTCCATCAGCTCGAACGGCCCCATCCGGAAGCCGCCGGCGTCGCGCATCACCGCGTCGATCGAGGCCGGCGTGCCGCCCTGCTCGTTCAGCACGCGCAGCGCCTCCGCGTAATACGGCCGCGCGACGCGGTTCACGATGAAACCCGGCGTCGACTTCGCCAGCACCGGCCGCTTGCCCCACGCGGCGGCCGTGTCGTAGAGCGCCTGCGCGACGTCCGGCGCGGTCGCGAGCCCGCTGACCACCTCGACGAGCGCCATCAGCGGCGCCGGATTGAAGAAATGCAGGCCGGCCACCCGCTGCGGCGCGCGCAGCCCGGCCGCGATCGACGTGATCGAGATCGACGACGTGTTGGTCGCCAGCACGCAGCTGTCGTCGACATGGCGCTCGAGCGTCGCGAAGATCTCGCGCTTCACGTCGAGCCGCTCGGCCGCCGCCTCGACGATCAGCGCGGCGCCCGTGAAGTAGGCCAGCGCGCGCACCGCGCGAATCCGGCTGCCGGCCGCGTCGGCCTGGGCCGGCGCCATCCGGCCCTTCTCCGCCAGCCGTGCGAACTGCGCGCGGATGCCGGCCAGCGCCTTGTCGCACGCGGCTTCGTTCAGGTCGTACAGCAGCACCGCGTGGCCGGCCGCCGCGGCAACCTGCGCGATGCCCGCGCCCATCGCGCCCGCGCCGATCACGCCGACGACCGCCGACGGCGCCAGCGCGCCCGAATTCACCGAATGTGCAGAAGAAACAGCCATCGCTTGCGATCCGTCATGAAGTGGAAGTGCGAGCGATTATAAACCGACCGGTCGGTAGATTTATGTCAGGGCGAGCCCGAATGTGTCGTGCAAGAGACCGTTACGAAAACCGTAAAAACAAAAAATTCGCACGATCCGGGCACTTTTTGTAAACCGAAAGGTCAATGAAAGCGTTCGAATATGAGATAGTACCCCCCGAACGCCTGATAAAATTCGACAAACCGCCGGATTTCAGGGGGAAACCGCGTGTCACGCCGCTGCCGTCCATCGTCCGTGCCCTTTCGGGGTCGGTTCAGAACCGCCGGCCCGCCTGTCGTCACGTGCAAGCGCCCCGCCATCGGCACCCGGTCGCATCGAACCGTTTCATCCAGCGACGGGCTTCGGCCCGCCCGCGCCCCTCGCCGCCTCACGGCGGCGAACCCGAGGCAGCACATCGCCGTGCTGCCGCCCATCAGTTTCACCATCCTCGTTCGGCGGATTATCCGGCCGGGCTTCGTCAACCCGTGACGGCGCGTCGCGCGCCGCCACTCGCATAGGAAACCGTCCATGCCGATCTCGTCCAACCAGCTCCCGCGCTGGACCCTCTGGGCCCCGCTTGCCGCGTGGCTGGTACTCGCGCTGTCGCGCGTCGTACCGGCCGAAGGCCTCGTCATCGCGGTGTTCGCCGCCGCCCTCGCCGGCGCCGTGTTCGCCGCCGTCCACCATGCCGAAGTCGTCGCGCACCGCGTCGGCGAGCCGTTCGGCACGCTCGTGCTCGCGGTCGCCGTGACCGTCATCGAAGTGGCGCTGATCGTGTCGGTGATGCTCGGCGCCGGTCCCGAGAAATCGGGCCTCGCGCGCGACACCGTGTTCGCCGCCGTGATGATCATCTGCAACGGTATCGTCGGCCTCTGCCTGCTGGTCGGTGCGTGGAAGCACGGCGAGCAGGATTTCCAGGGGCGCGGCGCGAGCAAGGCGCTCGCGGTGCTCGCGTCGCTGTCGGTGCTGTCGCTCGTGATGCCGAACTACCTGAGCGCGGCACCCGGCCCGCAGTTCTCGAATTCTCAGCTTGCGTTCGCGGGCGTGTCGTCGCTCGTGCTGTACGGCGTGTTCGTGTTCGTGCAGACCGTGCGCCATCGCGACTACTTCCTCGCCGCGCATGACAGCGCGAACGAATCCGTCCACGCCGCGCCGCCCACCACGCGCACCGCGATTATCAGCCTGGTGCTGCTGTTCGCGAGCCTCGTCGCGGTTGTGCTGCTCGCGAAGCTGCTGTCGCCGGCCGTCGAGCACGCGGTGCTGAAGCTCGGCGCGCCGGAAGCGGCGGTCGGCATCGTGATCGCCGCGCTCGTGCTGCTGCCCGAAGGGCTCGCGGCCGTCACCGCCGCGCGCGCGAATCGTCTGCAGACCAGCATGAACCTCGCGCTCGGTTCGGCGCTCGCTAGCATCGGGCTCACGATCCCGACCGTCGCGGCCGTGTTCATCTGGGTCGGCCAGCCGCTCACGCTCGGCATCGGCGCGATGGAAACCGTGCTGCTGTCGCTGACGCTGCTGGTCAGCACGCTGACGCTCAGCCAGGGACGCACGACGGTGCTGCACGGCGTCGTGCACCTGTCGCTGTTCGCGGCCTACCTGTTCCTGTCGGTCACGCACTGACGCGGAACGGCGCGGGGCCCGGCGGATGCTCTCCGCCGGGCCCCGCGCGTCGCTTCACCTTCCTCTGCTTCACCTTCCTCTGCTTCACCTTCCTCGCTTCACCTTCCTCGCTTCACCTTCCTCGCTTCACCTTCCTCGCTTCACCTTCCTCGCTTCACCTTCTCCGCTTCCCCTTCTCCGCTTCACACCGCGCCTACCGGACCGGAATCACCAGATGCTGGCCGGCCAGGATCAGGTTCGGGTTCGCGAGGTTGTTGCGGCGCTGGATCTCGCGATAGCGCTGACCACTGCCCAGCTTGCTCGCCGCGATCATGTTCAGCGTGTCGCCCGCCTTCACCACGTACGTATGCTCGCCGGATGCGGCCGCGGTCGTCATCGTCTGGTCGCTGACGAAGTACTTGCGCAGCAGGTCGAGATACTGCGGCGACTGCTTGAGCTTCGCGATCGCCGCATTCAGGTAGATCAGCAGATCCTGGTCGTCCGCGCGCACGCCGATCTTGTACGCGATGTTCGAGCCGTCGAGCTTGGTCACCGCGAACTTCAGGTCGGTGCCCTTGATCGAGCTGACCGCGAACGGATAGTCGTAGATGAACGCGTCGACCGCATGGCCGTCGAGGCTCTTCGCGATGAATGCCGGATCGGAATCGTCGACCTCGACGAAGTGGACGTTCGGATACTGGCGCGTGACGAACCCGCGCACGTCCGGGTCGCCCTTCAGGATGCCGACCGTCTTGCCGACCAGATCGTCGGCCGAGCGAATCGCAGAGCCTTGCCGCACGATCAGCGAATAGCCGAAATCGTCGACGTACGGCACCGAGTAGACGACGCCGGCCGGCGTGTTGTCCGGGAACGTCAGCCCGTCCATCGCGACATCGACGACATGGTTGCCCTTCGCATCGGTGTCGAGCAGTTGTTTCGGCACGCCCGGGTACGTATCGACTTCGTGACGCGTATCGACGGCCACCGGCTTGCCGCCGTGCGAGAACGACGGATCCGCGAACAGCAGCCGCGCGAATTCGACGTTGAAGCCGTGCGGCGCGCCCTTGTCCTCGCCGAAGAACGGCTCGCTCGGGTTCTGCACCGAGATCCGCACGATGCCGTTCTCGGCGATCGATTTAAGCGTGCTCGCCTGCGGCGTGAAGCCCGCCGGCAACACGTTGCCCGATGCCGACGGCTGCGCGGGCTGGCCCGCGTCGCCTGACTGCGCGGACGTCGCGCCCGGAGCCGCGTCGTGCGCGGGAATCAGTGTCGACAGGCCGCCCTGGTGGACGATCCATACGCCGACGAGCACCACCAGAAACACGACTGCGCCGAGAAGTTTTTTCATGGTTGCGTGCCTGCAGGAAGTTATCGTTGTTTCGACGGCAATGCGGCGGCCTGCGCCGCATCGGAGCCGGGCACGGGCGTGCCGTTCATCACCGCCTGCTGTTGCGCCTGCTTGACCTCGGGGTTGTCCAGCAGCGACGTCTCCATTTCGGAGAACGCCTTGTTCACCGAACGCATCACCGAATCGACGGCCGCGTCGGTCTTGATCTGCTCGAACGTATCGGCCGTCTGCCGCCCTGCGAGCTTGTTCATGTGCTGCGCCGCCTGCGACATGTCCCACATCGCCTTCGCGCGGTCGATCGCCAACGCGAAATTCTTCAGTTCGGCCTGCACCTGCTTGTAGCGGCCTTCGCGAAACGCGAGCAGCTGCTTCATCGTGTCGAGCTGCGCGCGAAAGCGTGGCGCGTCGTCCGGATACTGCTTCTCGAACAGCTCGGTCTTGTTCTCGAAGTTCTTCACTTCGGTGCGGAACGCGGTGATGCTGTCCGCGAATTTCTGCGCCGCCTGGCGCTTTTCCGCGAGCTGGTTGATCAGCGTCTCGATCGGATTCGACTGGGCTTCCTCGACGATCAGCTTCACCTTCTGGTTCGCGAACTTCATCGCGACGACCGGCGCGAAATAGATCGCCCCGAGGCCGATCACGGCGGCCGTGATCAGCGCGATCATCCCCTTCAGGATGAACAGCGCGGCCGGCGCCGCGATCGCGATGCCGGCGATGATGATCGCCCACTTGATCAGCCTGGCCTTGCCACTCCCCGAACTGCCGTTTGCTTCATTCGAAAGCTGCGACATGAGTTTTTCTCCTTGAACCTCGAACTGAACTGCGTGCGTGTGCTGCATCATGCTCAATCGAAATGCTTCGGATTCCAGTGCCGCCGCGCGTGCGGGACGGTCCGCGGCACGCTGCGCGGGCGCGTGGCGGCGTCACGAGACGCCGGTGTAGGCGTCATGCGCGATACGGTATTCGGGCGCGGCCGGCGCGCCGATCGGAAAGTGTACCGATGCACGGTACGAAACGGGATGACGGATACGTGACGCGACGGGCGTCGGGAGGATCGTGATGCCGGCGGGCCGGTGGCTGCGGCGCCTGGATTCCGGTACGAGTGCGTGAAGGCTCATCGTTGTTCTGTTGCGCGTCGCGGATGCGGGAACGCGCGGCCAGCGCGCCCCGCTCCAAATGCACGCACGTATCCTGCGCCGACCGGCATGCAGCGTCAAGCGGTCGGCGCGGTGCCGTGCTGTCCCGATCGAAAGCGTGCGCGGCGCGTCAACTTTCAGAACAGTAAGGATGTTGCCGATGCCGCGCTTCGCCGCGCGCGGTCAGGATTGCTTGCCATCGCGGCACGGCTGACTGCCGGCCGACAGAACGTTACGTCGCGACGCCGATCGGGGCGTCCGCATCGAACCCGTACAGCGCGGCCGGGTTGTCGACGAGAATCGCGCGGCCGACCGCCTCGTCCGCCGCGCAGGCGTGCAACCAGCCGAGCAGCCGCGCATCGTCGGGCACCGGCGACGCGTTCGGGTGCGGCCAGTTGCTGCCCCACACGCAGCGCGCCGCATGCTCGCGTGCGAGCACGGCGGCAAGGCGTGCGACGTCGTCGTAACCGGGCGCACCGGATTGCGAAGTCTCGTAAGGCGCGGACAGCTTCACCCACACGTGGCCGCGATCCAGCAGGCGCCGCAACGCGACGAACGGCGGCGCATCCGGTGCAACCGGCGTCAGGAACTTGCCCGTGTGATCGATGACGACACGCGCCGGCAACGAGGTCAGCATCGGCTCGACGTCGGGCAGCGTCCGGCCGTCGAGCTGCAGGTCGATGTGCCAGCCGAGCGGCGCGATCCGCGCGGCCATCCGTTCCAGTTCGTCCCAGCGAGCGACGCCGCCCGACAGCGTCATGAACCGCACGCCGCGGATGCCTGCCGCGTGCAGCCGCTCGAGTTCGGCCTCCGGCACGTCGACCGGCACCGTCGCGACGCCGCGCGCCTGCGGGCCGAGTGCCGCCAGCGCAGCGAGCGTGCAGCGGTTGTCGAAGCCATAACCGGTCGGCTGCACGACGACCACGCGCGCGAGGCCGAGCGCCTGTTGCACGCGCCGATATGCGTCCACCGGTGCATGCGGCGGGCGGAACGTCGCCGTCGGCGCGAGCGGATACGCATCGTCGTAGATGTGGATATGGCAATCGCACGCGGGCGCCTGCCGCGTGCCGCGCTCGTCGCGCGTCATCGTGCGCCCGGCACGGCGGACGCGTCGGCCGACCGCCAGCGTTCGAGCCGTGTCGCATGCGCGGCGTTGACCGCGCCGTTCGGCACGCGTGCGTCGAGCAGCGCGGCAAGCTGGTCGACCGTCTCCAGCGCCTGATGCTCGACCGCCGGCCGCGTCAGCCCGCCGATATGCGGCGTGGCGATCACGCACGGATGCGCGGCCAGTTCGGGGGTCGGCATCTGGTCCGCCGCGCGGCCGACATCGAGCGCGCAACCGGCCAGCCGGCCGCCGTCGAGCGCGTCGGCCAGCGCCTGCTCGTCGACGAGCTCGCCGCGCGACGCGTTGATGAAGCACGCACCCGGCTTCATCGCGGCGAACGCGCGCGCATCGAACAGGTTCGCGGTGGCCGGCGTCGCCGGCGCGAGGCACACGACGTAATCCGCGTCGCGCAGCAAGGTCGCGCGGTCGACCTGCTCGAGCGGCGGTGTGTCGACCCGCACGTAGGGATCGCATATCAACACGCGCATCCCGAACGCCGTCGCGATCGGCGCGAGATGGCGCGCGATCTGTCCATAGCCGACCACGCCCAGCGTGCTGCCGCGCAACTCGCGGCCCATCCGCGGCAGCGGCGGCATGCCACGGTGGTATGCATCCGCGTAGCCGCCGATACCGCGCGCGAGGTCGATCATCGCGCCGATCACCCATTCCGCGACGGCCGGCGCGAACCCGGGGCTCGCCTGCGTGACCAGCACGCCGAACTCGCTCGCCGCGTCGACGTCGACGGTGCGGATGTCGACCGCGCAGCGCAGGAATGCGGCGAGCGCGGGCAATCCCGCGAACAGCGCGCGCGGCGCCGGCGTCTGCCGGTACGCGATGATCGCGTCGCACCCCTGCGCGGCGGCGATCAGCTCGTCGGTGCCGAGCTCGCGGTCGTACGGATTGCACGCGACGTCCGCGATCGCCTGCAACGCGCGCAGCGCCTTCGCGCCGAAGTAGTAATCGAGCATCCCGGACGGATGGGTCACGTAGACGCGCGTCATGCGTTGTCTCCGTTCGATTCGACCGCATGCGGCGGCGGCGCGACCGACGCGCGCTCGACGAGCGTGACGCCCGGGAACACGCACTGCCCAGGCTCCGACGACGTGTCGCCGTCGTGCCGCATCACGCGCCGCACCATCTCCGCGGCCATGTCGGTGACGGGCAGCTGCACGGTGGTCAGCGCCGGCCAGGAAATCGCCGACAGGAAATGACCGTCCATCCCGACGACCGACACATCGTCCGGCACGCGCAAGCCGCCGTCGCGCAGCCCGGCCATCAGGCCGAGCGCGAACAGGTCGTTGACCGCGACGATGCCGGTCGGCCGCGCCGGATCGGCCGCGAGCGCGGCGCCGAGCGCGCGCCCGACCTCGACGATCACCGCGTCGCCGTATTCGTTCGCCGGACCGCCATCGAGCACTTGCCCGTCGGCGCCCGCGTCGCGCGCCACCGCGAGAAAGCCGCGAATCTTGTCGCTGCGGCTCACGGTGATGCCGGCCACCGTCGCGAACGCGAGCCGCGTATGGCCCGCGGCGACGAGGCAGCCGGTCGCGAGCCGCGCGGCCGCCTCGTTGTCGGCCGTCACGTGATCGACCTTCGATTGCTCGCCGGGCGTCGCGCGGCGGTCGTAGCTGACGACTGTCATCCCGCGTTCGGCCGCGCGTTCGAGGTGGCTTTCGTCGGCGAGCGACGAGATCACGATCACGCGCCGCACGCCGTGCGCGAACAGGTCGTCGAAGAACGCCGCCTCCTTGCCCGCATCGCGATACGTGTTGCCGATCAGCACGCGATGACCGTACTGCTCCTGCGCGCAGGCCTCGATCTCGCGCGCGATGTAGCCGTACATCGGATTCGCCATCGACGGCACCAGCAACCCGACGAGCGGCGTCTGCCCCGTCTTGAGCTGGCGCGCGAGCGTGCTCGGCCGGTACTGCAGCGCATCCATCGACGCCTTCACGCGCTCGAGCGTCTCCGGCTTCATCTGATCGGTGCGGCCGTTGAGCACGTTCGAAACCGTGCTGACCGAAACGGCCGCATGACGGGCCACGTCCTGAATCGTACTCATGTCGTCTTGCATTGAACGGGCTACAGGCCGAAATGGGCCGGCAGCCACAACGAAAACGCCGGTGCGAAGATCAGCGCCACGAGGGCGACGAACAGCACCAGCAGGTATTTCACCATCGGCCGGGCGACGCGCGCGACCTCGGTCCCCGTGATCGCGCAGGTCGTGAACAGCCCGAGCCCGACGGGCGGCGCGAACAACCCGAGCCCCATCGCGACCACCACGACCGTGCCGAAATGCAGCGGGTTGATGCCGAGCTGCAGCGCGATCGGCGCGAGCAGCGGCCCGAAGATGATCAGCGCGGGCGCGCCTTCGAGCACGGCGCCGAACACGATCATCAGGAGCGCCGCCAGCAACAGGAATGCGGTCGAGCCGTACTGATGGGCAAACGCGGTCATTGTGCCCGAGACGAGTGCCGGAATCTGCTCGATCGACAGCGCGAACGACACGCTCGACGCCGCCGCGACGATGAACAGGATGCCGCTCGCCATCGACGCCGCACGCACGAACACGCGGCCGACCGAGCGCCAGGTCAGTTCGCGGAACGCCGCCCAGCCGACCGCGAGCGCATAGACCACCGCGAAGGCCGACACTTCCGTCGACGTCGCGATGCCCGACGTCACGCCCTTGCCGATCATCGCGACCATGATCAGCGCGACCAGCGCGCCGCCCGCGAGCGGCAGCCACGCGCGGCGCTCGACGAACACCGCGTCGATGTCGATCCGGCGTCCGCAGATCACGGTCACGACCGCCAGCGACGCGGCGAGCACGGCCGCCGGCACGATCCCCGCGAGAAACAGCCCCGCGATCGAGATGTTCGCGACGAAGCCCATGATGATCATGTTCACGCACGGCGGGATCGTCTCGGCCATCACCGCGCTGCACGCGAGCAGCGCCGCGGTTTCGTCGGGGTCCTGGCGCGCGCGGCGCACGGCCGGCATCACGACCCCGCCCACCGCCGCGATGTCGGCCAGCTTCGAACCCGATACGCCGGAAAAGCACGCCGTCGCGAAGATCACGATCAGCCCGAGCCCGCCGCGCACGCGCCCGAAGATCCGCAGCAGCAATTCGACGAGCCGCGCGGACATCCCGTTCGACTCCATCAGCAAGCCGGCCAGCACGAAGAACGGCACCGCGAGCAGCACGAAGTGATCCGCGCCGGCCATCACCTGCTGCGAGTAGACGAGCAACGGCAGCGTCGGGTCGGCGAGGAAGTACAGCAGCGCCGAGAACGCGAGCACGAAGCCGATCGGCAGGCCCAGCACGAGCCCGCCGACGAAGCCGGCGATCAGCAGCGTCCCCGGTGCGATCGCGTGCTCGGGCCGCAGCACGTTCCAGCCGTACACGGCGCCCGCGAGCACCGCGCAGCATGCGAGCGTGCCGAGCACGCGGCGGCGCGGCGCGTTCAGTGCGTTCGCGAGCGCGAACACGCTCATGAACAGCGCGCCGAACATCATCGGATATACGTTGATCCAGCCCGGCAGGCCGCCGGTCGTCAACTGGTCGTACGAATCGCCGAGCAACTGCCACGACGACAGCAGCAGGTTCAGCGACACCGCCGCGACGATCCAGTGCCCGATCTGCACGAGCGCGCCCTGCCAGCGCGCCGGCAGCCAGCCACGGAACAGGTCGATGCCGACGTGCTGGCTGCGCCCGAGCACCGTCGCCGCGCCGAAGAACACCAGCACGATCATCAGCGCGCTCGCGACCTCCTCGGCCCAGTCGACCGGATCGTGCAGGAAATAACGGAAGACGACCGACACGAACACGACGAGCACGTCGACGGCCAGCACCGCGGCCGACACGTATTCGATCCAGCGCATCGCCGCCTCCAGCGCGCGGGCGGCGGCGCGCACGGGGCGGCCGGCGCCGGCTGCCGGCATGGTGCTCGAAACGGAACCGGTATCCATCGCTCAACCCCGCGCGGCGGCGATCGCCGGAAACAGCGGCGCGGTGGCCGGATACTGCTTCGCGAATTCGACGTAGAGGCGGTCGTGCATCGTCTGGCGCAGCGCCGTGCGCTCGGCCTCCGCCATCGGATGGAACGTCATCCCGTGCTGCTTCAGCGTCGCCTCCGCCTGCGCGGCCTTCTGCGTCGCGATCGCGCGCTGCTGCGCGGTCGCATCGGCCACCGCGCGGTCGAACGCCGGGCGCAGGTTCGCCGGAATCCGCTCGAGCGCACGCCGCCCCATCACGACGGTCATCGCCGCGAACACGTGGTGCGATTGCCAGCACGACTTCACGATCTCGTCGAAGCGACTCGCGAGCACGGTGGCCGGATCGTGCTCGAGCCCGTCGACGACGCCCGTCTGCACGGCCATGTACAGCTCGCCGAACGGAATCGGCGTCGGCACCGCGCCCATCACCTTGAAGGTGTCCATGAACGCCGGCGTCGGCAGCACGCGCAGCTTCGTGCCCTTCACCCCCTGCAGCGCCGTCACCGGCTGCTTCGTGAACACGCAGCGTCCGCCGAAGTGCGAGCCCCACGTCAGCACCGAGCAGCCCGCGCGCTTTTGCAGCAGCGCGTTCAGGCTGGTGCCGACCTGACCGTCGAGCACCTTCGCGACGTGCGCATAGCTGTCGAACAGGTAGCCGAGATCGAGCATGCCTAGCTCCGGCGCGACCGTGGCCCAGATCGACGACCCCGCGATCATCATGTCGATCGCGCCGATCTTCACCTGCTGCGCGACGTCGCTCTCCTTGCCGAGTTGGCTGTTCGGAAAGTAGTCGACCCGGATCGCGTCGCCGACGCTCGCCTTCAGGTTCGCCGCGAGGCGCTCGTACCACACGTAGTGCGCGGCGTTCTGGTCGGCCGGCATCGACGACGAGCAGCGCAGCGTCACGGTCTGCGCTGCGCGGCCGAGCTCCGGCAAACCGCCCGCGACCGCGAGCGTGGCGGCGGACGCCGTTTGCAGAAAGCGCCGCCGGGTGAAGGTAGTCATGGCCGTCTCCTTTGCGATTGCACCTTCCGGCGCAACTGTATCGATTTAGTGTATCGATACAGTAATACGACGACCGACGAGAGAAAAATGAGGGTTTTCCCGTGATGCGAATGAAAAGCGGGGAATCCGGGCGGTGATTTCGGGCCGGAATGGGGTGTCGAGCCGGCCTGTTTTGGCCTGTTTTGGCCTGTTCTGGCCTTTCGGGCCAGCGGTGCGCGTCGAACGCGGTTGCCGATATCGTCAGACAACTGACTTTCACTGAGCGACGCTGCCGTCCGCCCCTTCCGTCAGAAACCGCTCGACCATCGCGTTGAACACCGGCAGCGCCGGGTTGTCGTTGTCCGCGCGCCACGCGAGATACAGCTCGGCCGCCACGTCGACGCCCGCGAGCGGCCGGAACACCACGCCGTCGACGTGCAGTTCGCGCGCCGACGCCGGCACGAGCGCGGCACCCAGCCCGGCGCGCACCAGGCCGAGGATCGTGTGCGTCTGCCCGACGTAATGCAGGTAGTTCGGCAAGCGTCCCGCACCGGCGAACATCCCCGAGATCATGTCGTGGAAGTACTTCCCCTCGTTCGGCGAATACGCGATGAACGGCTGCCGGTCGAGTTCGTCCGGGCCGATCCGTTCGTACGAGGCCAGCGGCGCACCTTGCGCGACCGCGACGAGCATCGGCTCGCGTTGCACGAGCCGGTATTCGAGCGGGTGGCGCGCGGCGCGCTGACGCACGAAGCCCGCATCGAGCATGCGCGACGCCAGCGCGTCGATCTGCACGGTCGACACCATTTCACGCAATTCGACATCGACGTCCGGCAGCGCGTGCGCCGCATGCGCGAGCAGCACCGGAATCATCCGGTACGCGCTGACGGCCGTGAAGCCGAGCGTGATGCGCCCGGCCCCGCCGTGCGCGACGCGCTGCGCGGCCTGTTCGGCACGCGCGGAAAACTCGAGGATGTGCCGCGCATCGCGCAAGAAGCGCTCGCCGGCGGCGGTCAGCCTGACCTGCCGGCTGCTGCGCTCGAGCAACGCGATGCCGAGCGCGTGCTCGAGCAACTGGATCTGCCGGCTGAGCGGCGGCTGCGTCATGAAGAGCCGCTTGGCCGCACGCCCGAAATGCAGCTCCTCGGCCACGGCGACGAAGCAGCGAAGCTGGTTCAGTTCAATCATTCAAATCTTGCATCAATCGATCGACTCTTGATGTTAGACGGATATCGATCCGATTCCTATACGCGGTTGCACCCGATGCGCGGCCCGCGCCGCGCGAGACGACCGAGACCTTCATGACCATCGACATCCTGCTCACCCGGCCGCTTCCCGACGCCATCGACGCCGAACTGTCCGCCCGCTATGCGGTGCATCGGCTGTATGCGGCCGACCCGCCCGACGCGCTGCCCGATCGCGTCGCATCGCAGCTGTTCCGCCACCGGAACCTGTGGGCGATCTACCTCGGCCAGTTCTGCATCACGGCGCTCACCGACTGCTTCATCACGTGAGTCCCGATCTACCTGATCAAGGGGCGCGGGATAACGATCATGGAAGCCGGCTGGGTCGCCGCGCTGCCGGCGCTCTGCGGCTTCACGGGCGGCGTGCTGTCGGACTGGCTGATCCGTCGCGCGCCCGCAAGACGTCGTTCATCGTGGGGATGGCGATCGCGACGCTGCTCGTGCTCGCGAACGGCGCGTTGTCCAACGCGGTCGTGATCGTGCTGATGACGATCGCGTTCTTCGGCAAGGGGCTCGCGGCGGTCGGTCGGGCCGTGCTCGCCGATACCGCGCCGGCAGGGATGCTCGGCCTGAGCGGCGGCGTGTTCAACGGCCCCGGCAACCTCGCGGGGATCGTCACGCCGCTCGTGATCGGCTACTTCGTCGCGCACACGGGCTCGTTCGCGGGCGCACCGTGGTTCGTCGCCGCGCACGGGCTGATCGGCATCGCCGCCTACGCGTGGCTCGCCGGCCGCTTCGACCGGATTCGCGTCACGCCAGACGCATGACGCCCGGCGCTGCCGGGCGAGCGAACGGCGTCGGCGTCACGCGCGCTGGCGGCTGCCCGGCGTCGGTTCGACCGCGAGCCGGTCGAGTTCGCGCAGGTCGTTCTCCAGCGCGGGGGTGAGCGTCGTGCGCAGATGATCGAGGAAAGTGCGGATCTTCGCGTCGAGATAGCGGCGCGTCGCATAGACGGCATACACGCTCACCGTCTGCAGCCGGTAGTCGGGCAGCACGCGGATCAGCCGCCCTGCGCGGATATCGTCGAGCACCGTGTACAGCGCGATGCACGCGATGCCGCGCCCCGCCCGCACCGCGACGCACAGCGCATCCGGCACGTTGACCTGGAACGGCGCCGGCTGCAGTTCGTAGACCGTCTCCTCGTCGTCGCCGCGCTCGAGCCGCCACTCGCTGGCCGGCGAGGCGGGCGTATCGAGGCGCAGGCACACGTGGTTCGGCAGGTCGTCCGGCGTCGTCGGCGTGCCGTGCCGCGCGAGGTATTCGCGCGAGGCGACCAGCACGCTGCAACTCGTGCCGCAGGTCTGCGCAACATAGCCGGAATCGGGCAACTGCGACGCGGTCACGATCGACACGTCGTAGCCTTCCTCGACGAGGTTCGGCATCCGCTGCGCGAGCGTCAGCTCGACCGACACGTCCGGGTTGTCCTCTTGATAGCGCACGATCGACGACACGACATGACTCTGCCCGAGCCCCGTCATCGCATGGATGCGCATCTTGCCGCTCGGCCGCAGCAGCGCGTTGCGCGCCTCGGCGTTCGCGTAGTCGAATTCGGCCAGGATCGATTTCGCACGCTCGAAGTAGCGCTCGCCGCTTTCGGTAAGGCCGAGATGGCGCGTCGTGCGATGCAGCAGGCGCGTCTGTACGTGGGCTTCGAGATTCGACACCGCGCGCGACACCTGCGCGGTGGTCGCATCGATTTCTTTGGCGACCGCGGTGAAACTGCCGGCTTCGACAACGCGCACGAACAGGCGCATGTTTTCGAGCATGTCCATTGAATTGGCTTGGGGAGTGTCGGTGGGGAAACGTCGGCGGCGCTCGCGTCAGACGGGAATCGGGGCGTGCGCGCGAACCATGCGCAAGCGATCGCCATGCCGGGGAACGGGCGTGAGAGCGGGCATCGCGTGCGTGGTTGTGGCATATCGGGGAATTCGGTGGCCCGAATTGTACGCCGCTGCAGACAAATTTGCGCGATCGCATGGCCGCCAGGCTTTCATCCGATGAAAGGTTGTTGCAAGACAGACGCGTCGCGCGCATGCAACGCGGTGATGCGATGCGGCAATTTGTATCACAACACGATATAATTGCCGCCTTCTTGCGCTGCGTCATGCGCGCCGGCCTTTTTACCGCTTACCGTCCATGTCGTCAGGCTCCTCCCCGTCGCGCCGCACGTTCCGCCAATGGCTGCACAGCTTCATTCCCCATCCGATGACGCTCGGCTGGCGCGAGCGCATGCGCTCGTGCACCGGCGCGCTGGTCGGTATCGCGACGGTCGGCGTCACGATGCGGCTGCTGCCCGGCGTGCCGGGCCTCGTGCCGCTGCTCGTCGCGCCGATGGGCGCGTCGGCCGTGCTGCTGTTCGCGGTGCCCGCGAGTCCGCTCGCGCAGCCCTGGTCGATCATCGGCGGCAATCTGGTGGCGGCGACCGTCGGCGTCGCCTGCGCGCAGTGGATCGCCGATCCGATCACGGCCGCCGCGGTCGCGGTCGCCCTCGCGATCGGCGGCATGTTCGTCCTGCGCTGCGTGCACCCGCCGTCGGGCGCGGTCGCGCTGACGGCCGTGCTCGGCGGTCCGGCGATCCACGCACTCGGCTTTGGCTTCGTGGTCGAGCCGATCGCGCTGCAATCGGCGATCCTGCTGTCGGCCGCGCTCGTGTACCACGCGCTGACGGGCCACCGCTATCCGCACGGCGGCGTGCGTCCCGACGCGAAGCCGCAAGGCGGCAACGCGGCGCCGGCACGCGGCGGCTTCACGCGCGCCGATCTCGACGCGGTGCTGAAACGCCGCGGCGAATGGCTCGACGTCGATCCGGACGACCTCGAAATGCTGCTGCGCGAAACCGAGATGCAGGCGTATGCGCGCACGTTCGGCCAGCTCACGTGCGCCGACCTGATGACGAAGAACGCGATCGAAGTCGCACCGTCGACGTCGGTGACGGCCGCGCTGACGCTGCTCGACCGCCATCGCGTGAAGGCGCTGCCCGTCGTGGACGGCGACGATCGCCTGATCGGCATCGTCACGCGCGCCGACCTCACGCGCCAGTTGCGCCGCCCGGCCCCGCTGTGGCAGCGGCTGGCCGCGCGCCTGCCGCAGTCGTTCGGCGGCCAGCCGCCGAGCGTCGCCACCGTGATGACCCGCGACGTCGCGTCCGTGCCGCAGAGCATGCCGATCACCGCGCTGGTGCCGCTGTTTACGCATTCGGGCCACCACCATATTCCGGTCGTCGACGCGTCGCGCCGGCTCGTCGGCATCATTACGCAGACGGACCTCGTCACGGGCCTGTACCAGCAGACGCGGATGCTCGAGGCCGCGTAACCCCGACGAACGGCGGAATGCTGGTCATTTCGCTGAAAATCGGTCATTTATATCATATTGTGATATATTCCACGTTACCGAAACTGCTGCCCGACCGACCGCAATGACCGATACCCGACGCGCGCTGACCAAAAGCGATTTTCAGCAACTGTCCGAGTTCCGCTACCAGATGCGCCGCTTCGAGCGCTTCTCCGAACGCGCCGCGCAAAGCGAAGGCGTGACGCCGCTGCAATACCTGCTGCTGCTGCACATCAAGGGCTACCCGCATCGCGAATGGGCCACCATCGGCGAACTCGCGGAACGCCTGCAGGCGCAGCATCACGGCGTCGTCGCGCTGGTGACGCGCTGCGAGGCGCTCGGGCTCGTGAAGCGCAAGACGAGCGAAGCGGACCGCCGGCAGGTCGAGGTGCACCTCGAGGCAGCCGGCGAAACGCTGCTCGCCCGCCTCGCGGCCATGCACCGCGCCGAGCTGAAATCGCTGAAGGACGCATTCCAGGTTCCGCAGATCGATTACTGACCCAGGCTTTACCGACCTCCCCTCACTCCGATGAACGCACCACACAAACGCGATTTCTCGACCAACGAACGCCTGCCCAGGATCGCGTTGCTCGCTGCCGGGATCGGCTTGCTCAGCACGCTGGCGGCGTTCGTGCTGTTGAGCCTGATCCGCCTGTTCACGAACCTGTTCTTCTTCCAGCAGTTTTCGTTCGCCGATCGTTCGCCCGCCCACAACACGCTCGGCGCATGGGTGATCGTCGTGCCGGTGATCGGCGGGCTGATCGTCGGGCTGATGGCGCGCTTCGGTTCGGAGAAGATCCGCGGCCACGGCATTCCGGAAGCGATCGAGGCGATCCTGTTCGGCAAGAGCCGCATGTCGCCGAAGGTCGCGATCCTCAAGCCGCTGTCGTCCGGCGTCGTGATCGGCAGCGGCGGCCCGTTCGGCGCCGAAGGCCCGATCATCATGACGGGCGGTGCGCTCGGCTCGCTGATCGCGCAATGCGTGCACGTGACGGCCGCCGAGCGCAAGACGCTGCTCGTCGCGGGCGCGGCCGCCGGCATGACCGCCGTGTTCGGCACGCCGGTCGCCGCCGTCCTGCTCGCGGTCGAACTGCTGCTGTTCGAATGGCGTCCGCGCAGTTTCCTGCCCGTCGCGCTCGCTTGCGCGGTGGCCGGTTTCGCCCGCGCCGTGTTCTTCGGTGTCGACCCGCTGTTTCCGCTGACCACGGCTTCGCCGACACCCGTCGCGCTGCTGTCGTGCATCGTCGCGGGCCTGCTGTCGGGCATGCTCGCATGCGGCCTGTCGGCCGCGCTGTACCGCGTCGAGGACACCTTCGCGAAGTTGCCGGTGCACTGGATGTGGTGGCCGGCGCTCGGCGCGATCGTGATCGGCATCGGCGGCTGGCTCGAACCGCGCGCGCTCGGCGTCGGCTACGACGTGATCGGCGACCTGCTGCACCAGCACATCGCGCTGAAGATCGCGCTTGCACTGCTGATCGTGAAGGCCGTGATGTGGGTGATCGCGCTCGGCTCCGGCACGTCCGGCGGTGTGCTCGCCCCGCTGCTGATGCTCGGCGCGGGCCTCGGCACCGTGCTGTCGCCGGTGCTGCCCGGCGGCGATCCGGCGCTGTGGCCGCTGGTCTGCATGGCCGCCACGCTCGGTGCCACGCTCGGCGCGCCGCTGACCGCGATCGTGTTCGCGTTCGGCCTCACGCATGACGCCAACGCGCTGCTGCCGCTGCTCGCGGCGACGCTCGTCGCGCACGGCTTCGCGACCGTCGCGATGAAGCGTTCGATCATGACGGAAAAGATCGCGCGCCGCGGTTATCACATCTACCGCGAATACGGCGTCGATCCGCTCGAACGCCATGACGTCGCCGAGGTGATGACGTCGGCCGACGCGCTCGTCGCGATCGACGGCGCCGCGACGCTCGACGCCGCCGAGTCGCAGTACTTCGGCGCGCAGCAGACGCACCGTGCCTACCCCGTCGTGCAGGACGGCCGCCTGCTCGGCCTCGTCGATCGCGCGACGCTCGACGCGCAGCGCGCGCAAGCCGGTCCCGGCGCGGTGCTCGCGAGCGCGTTCGCCGATCGTGCGCCGGCCGTGGCGCAGGCACACGAAACGTGCCGCGCGGTCGCGTCGCGGCTCGCGATGCTCGGCCTCGAACGCCTGCCGGTCGTCGACGATCCGCAATCGCTGCGCATCGTCGGCATCGTGTCGCGCAGCGACCTCATCAAGCCCGCGCTCCAGCACTTCGACGACGAACACAAGCGCGAACGCTTCCGTCCGGTCGTACCCGTCAACCTGCGCGGCGCCGGTGCGCGCAAGGCCGGCTGACACGTACCGCGCGCTTCACCTTCCCCCGCCTTTCCGAATCGGCGCGCACCCTGCGCGCCGGTTCGCATTCCGACAAGAGGCAGCGCAGACCCTCGCCCAGGCTCATGTTCCATTGGAAAGCGCTCGCGTCCGGCGCTTAAACTTCGTTGACAATTCGGCGAGCGAAAGTTTGTCATCATGGAACGCATGCGACGGGGCCACCATTCAGCCATTCCACTTCGTCATCCAATAAAGAAGCGTCGCGGCGCGACATGCAGACACATGCAGCACGCCGCGGCCGTCAATCCGCCACACCACCGGGCAGCGAGCCGACCTCACGACGCATGACGTCGTCGTCGCGTCCCCGTCTCCATACGGGCCGTGCGCGACCCATGCCACCGCGCGACAGAACGCACAGCATCCGGGTTGCCGTTTGGCAAGCGCGTTAACAACTTGTTTCGGAATCACCGGAACCGCACTTGCCCGATGCACTCTCACAGACACGCAGTTCTGCTGCGCATCCCACTCAATCAATCACGACTCGAGGGAGATAAAACGTGAACGTGAAATACTTACCGCTCATCGCATTGACCATGGCAATTTCTGCTCACGCAGCCGATCCGGCCGCGCAGAATGTGGGACAAAGCCAGAAGTCCGCCCAGGACGTCTCGGCGTGCATCGCCAAGACCTGGGCCGACAAGTCGCAGCAACAGGTGATCACGCAGAACGTGCTCGCCAACGGCCTCGCGAGCGACGTCTACGCACCGGGCCAGCAACCGCCGAACGGCGCGGCCGCGATGGTTCGTCCGTCGTGGCAGCCGGGCGCGAAGACGTGGGTCGGCGTGCGCGGCGACGCCGCTGCCGCCGGCGACATCAACGCCTGCCTGTAAGCACCGCTGCCGGACGGCATTGCGCCGTCCACATGCGACGAGCCCCGCTTCAGCGG
>NZ_CAJPGQ010000058.1:0-38946 GCF_905339595.1 Burkholderia sp. BCC1977 | reverse complement strand
CTAGATTTTCATGCCGCATTCGGGCACGTAGTGTGAGGGTTTGGGCGCATGCTGGCAGCGGTTTGGACTGCCGGAGCGCATCGTGGGTCATCCTGGACCGATCACCACGAGCATGCGGGATCGCCGTTCCATTGTTTATACAGGGCCGCCGGTCATTCGCCGGATGTTGGTCGATAAATCGAAACTGCCGTCATCGGAAAAGTTAAGCGGGACATCGCATGATGATGTGCATTTCCACGCGAACACATAAACAATCGGTGCGAATATTTAATAAAGAAAGTTCAGAGCGCTGCTGCCATTCCACCTCATGCCCCCGTTCCGCCGGAGCGGCGCCCTGCCCGCACCAAAGGCCGCCGGCGCAGCCCGCACGCCTCAACCGGCGCGATGTTGTCGATGCCGCCGACAGAATCATTTCACATCCATCACCAAATCATGACTTGATTTAAATCGGCGAAATGAAAAATAAATTTTAGAGAAAATATCTTGTAATTATAAAAGCAGCCTTCTAGCATGCCCCTGCAGTTCGCGACACGTCTTGTATCAAAGGCCGCACTCGATTTTTTCCTCGAATATCACACCTCTATTCATAATCTGGGGGATTAGATGAAGAAACTGTTTCGTCTGCTGTCCGTCACCGCGATTACCGTCGCCAGTATCAGCGCCTTTGCCCAAGCCGGCGACCAGCCGGCCGCGGTCGACAGGGCGCTGCAACTGATCCAGCAGAACCCGTCCGCCTTCAGCCTCACGACCGGCGGCGCCGCCCGCACGTTGAAGTTCGCGGCGCCGCAAGCGGGCGCGCCGGTGGACGGCGACCAGTTCAAGGTACGCGATGTAATCGTCGATCCCGACGGCACCGAGCATGTGCGCTTCGACCGCTTCTACGCGGGTCTGCCCGTGATCGGCGGCGACGTCGTCGTCCATTCGAACCGCGGGCAACTGAAGCAAGCGAGCGTGACCCAGCCCGCGCCGATCGATCTCGCCGGCAAGATCGGCAAGGTCGGCGACCGCTTCGTGGTGCGCAACGCACCCGACGTGGGTGCGGCGCGGGTCAAGCGCATCGCGGCCGCGCGTTTCAACTCGGACGTGCGCCGTGTCGATGAAGCGGAACTCGTCGTGTTCGCGCGCGACGCCGCGCCAACGCTGGCCTACGCGGTGCGTGTGTATGGCAAACCGACCGACGCGCACGGTGAAGCGGTGCTGTACTACGTCAACGCGAGCACGGGCGCGGTGCTCGACGCGCAGGACCTGATCAAGACCGCCGCTGCGACGGGCACCGGCCGCTCGCTGTACTACGGCAACCTGACGCTGACGACGGACCAGACCGGCACGAACGCATACCGGATGCTCGATCCGAATCGCGGCAGCGGTTCGGTCTACGACGGCCGCGGGCTGATCGCTGAGGACGTCGAGCAGGCGACCGACCTGACGATCTTCACGAGCAGCACGAACGTGTGGGGCAACAACTCGACCACCGACCGGCAGACCGTCGCCGCCGACATCGATTATGGTCTGGCATTGACTTGGGACTACTACAAGACCACGCACAACCGCAACGGCATCTTCAACGACGGGCGCGGCGTGAAGAGTTTCGCGCACGTGGTGTTCGACACCGGCAGCGGCACGACCGGTGCGAACGCGGCATGGATGCCGTCGCACATCATGGTCTACGGCGACGGCCAGCCGGGCACGAGCCTGCCGAAACCGGTCGTGTCGGTCGACGTGGCCGGGCACGAAATGAGCCACGGCGTGACCGAGGCCACCGCGAACCTGAACTATTCGGGTGACGCGGGCGGCCTGAACGAGTCGACGTCCGACATCTTCGGCACGCTCGTGAAGTTCTACGCGAACAACCCGAACGATCCCGGCAACTATGTGATCGGTGCGCGCGTGGTAAGCGGCGGCCTGCGCAAGATGTACAAGCAGGATCTCGACGGCCGGTCGTTCAGTTGCTATCCGTCCGGCGGCTTCTCGTGGTCGAATCCGCGTCACGATCCGCACTTCACGTCGGGCGTCGGCAACCGCTTCTTCTACCTGCTGTCGGAAGGGCCGGCGGTGCCGTCGACCGACACCGGCCTGTCGCGAGCCCAGCTGGTCTGCAACGGCGACACGACCTTCAGCGGCCTGGGCCGCGACAAGGCCGGCAAGATCTGGTACCGGACGCTGACCGTGTACCTGAACGCCAACTCGAGCTATCCGAACGCCCGGCGTGCGTCGATCCAGGCGGCGAACGACCTATACGGCGCGAACTCGGCCGAAAGCGTGGCGGTTGCGCGGGCATGGAGCGCGGTCGGCGTGAACTGATCGCGCGGTTGGGTGCGTGTCGTTCGCCGGAAGGCCGCGCGGTGCTACTTCGTTTCGGATGACATCACGCCGATCGAGGCCGCGCGGCACGCGGCGCAAGACACGCACGTGTCGATCGTGCCGCCTGCGATCGCCGGCGGCCGATTGGCGGATATTTCAGCCGTGCGGTGCGCGTCTGGCCGCGCGCATCAATCGGTCTTCGCCTTCACGCTCGCGCGTTCGAGCGCCACGGCCCGGCGTAGGCGGAGGTGGAAGCGCGACGCGTGCTACGACGCCTCACTCTCGATGCCGGTCCGCGCGATCAGCGCGTCGGACGCGGCCATGAACTGGCGGATATGCCCGGTGGTCAGCCCCGCCGATGGCTGGATCGCGTGACCTTTCCGGTCGAACAACACGCCGCTGCGTTTTTCGATGTCGGGCGCGACGAGAAGCGGCACGATGCGCTTACGTTTCATCGTAGGCTCCTTTCCATCGAAAAGTCCGCCGAGAACTCGCTCACATCATGGCACTGCTTACTGAGGGCCGTTCACTGTCTCGAGCGCGTGATCGCCGCACTCACATCTCGATAGCATGTAACCGTCGAGTACGTCTCGAGCAAAGCCAGGGCCACCACACGACCTATTTCATTTGCGCATTGAGCTCATTGATCGTGAACTCGAATTTGTCCAATTCCGTCGGGTCGACGGGGCGTTGAAGACTGCTCACCATCGCTCGCTGAAACTGGCACCACGCGTCGGCGAGTCGAGATACCGACACCGCCTCCAACTGAGCGTCATACAGCTTGAGCAGCCGTTCGAGCACCACGATGTCCTGCTCGGGGAAGGTCCATGCCCCCGTGTCCGAGGCCCGCTCGATGCATCGATCAATGACGCTCTCCGCATGTTGAAATAATTCGACATCTGCCTCGTCCGGCGGCGGGTCGCGGAGAAAGAACGCCACGTAGACCGTCTTGGCGAGATGCCCGACCTGTATCGCCCCACCTTGTCCGCTGCGAACGGCGGCAAGCGCAACGTGTGCTTCCAACGACAACGCGCGGACGTTGCTGTTGCTCAACGGGAGCAACTCAGCCTTCGTACGCGGCTTGCGCTTGATGCGTGAATTCCGGTTCATATCCGATTGTTTGCGTAACGGGCCGGCCGGAAGCGAGCCGGCGGTCGGCCGACTTCGAGTCCGACCAACGGGGCGATGGGCCTAACGAGGGATTGCGTCGCGGAAACGGTGAAATTCGAACTCGCGGACAGTTTTACCCGTCGCCGGTTTTCAATACCGGTGCCGTGATCCGCCTGGCCACGTTTCCGGATTGGAGCGGGTGTAGGGAATCGAACCCTCGTCGCACGCCTGGAAGGCTTCTGCCCTGCCAACGAGCTACACACGCGTTGCGCTGCATTCTATCTGGATCAACGCGCATTTCATTTGCGGTCCAAATTAATCTCGTTACTGAACGTTACCGACTTGAGGCCGTTCGGGTCATTCAACACTGACGACGTCAAACAACGTTGGAACCAGGCGTCGGCATGGCCCCTCCGCACCCGCCACCGTTACTCGCCGCTCCGCCCCCGGACGTTCCCATCCGCCAGGAAACGATACCGTTCGTCGCGAGTCACATCATTTCCGTCAGCAGTCGATAGTTCATTTCGCGCGCTTCGGCCACCGCGCGCACGGACGCCTGCGCGGTCCGCATCGATGTCGAGCGAGCAGTCGCGGACTGCAAGCCCGCACGAAGGCGCACGCCGACGCGGCGACGTGCAAGACATGGATGACTGCCTGATCAAGCCGGTCGGCCCCGACGTCCTCGGCAAGGCATTGGGCGCCCTGCGGTCCGGCACGGAAGACGCGAGCCTCACCGTTGCCGAGCGGATGCAGATGTCCGATGGCAAATCAGTTTTCGTCACCGTCCGGCTCGAACCGGTACCCGACGCCGTAGATCGAGCGAATGAAGTCGTGATCGGGACGCACGGCCTGCAGCTTGCGCCGCAGGTTCTTCACGTGGCTGTCGACGGTCCGGTCGGTCACGACCCGGTGGTCGTCATACAGCCGGCACAGCAACTGGTCGCGCGGATAGATTCGCCCCGGCGTCGATCTCAACAGCGACAGCAGCCGCAGCTCGACCGGCGTCAGGTTCAGATCCTTGCCGTCGAGCCGGGCGACGTGATGCTCCGGATCGACGACGAACGGAGAAGATTCGCCCGTCCGTGCCGGGCGGATCGTGCCGTCGACGCGCCGCAGGATCGCCTTGACCCGCGCGACGACTTCGCGCGGGCTGAACGGCTTGCACACGTAGTCGTCGGCACCCAGCTCGAGACCGAGCAGGCGGTCGATCTCGTCGACCCGCGCGGTCAGCATGACGATCGGCACCGCCGAAAACGTGCGCAGTTCGCGGCAGACCTCGAGCCCGCCGCGGCCCGGCAGCATCAGGTCGAGCAGCACGAGCAACGGCTCGTGCCGTTGCACGTGAGGCACGACCTCGCGTCCGTCGGCAAGGATGCGGGTCTCGTAACCCTCCGCCTTCAGGTAGTCGGCGAGCAGCGCCGACAGTTTCGGCTCGTCCTCGACGATGAGGATGTGGGCGGGCGTCGCGTCAGTGTTCATGGGGCGAACCGGCAAGAGGAAGGCGCAGGCGAATCCACAGCCCGCCGTACGGCGAGCGCATGGCGTCGATCGTACCGCCATGCGCGTCGACGATGTGCTTGCACAGCGCAAGGCCGAGCCCCGAGCCGCCGCTCTGCCGGCTGCGCGACGCGTCGACGCGGAACAATCGGTCGAACAGATGGGGGAGCAGCGGCTCGGGGACGGCCGGGAACGAGTCCTGCACGTCGACCTTCAGCCAGCCGTCGCCGGGTTCGACCGCGACGCGCACCCTGCCCCCCGGATCGGTGTAACGCAGCGCGTTTTCGAGCAGGTTCTGCATCAATTGCGTCAGACGGTACGGATCGCCTGAAATCCGGCTCGGCGCCACCGGAATCTCCAGCTCGAGATCGAGCCGCTTCGCCGAGAGCCGCTCGCGGAACGCTTCGGCCGTCCCTTCGACCAGGTGCGCGAAATCGACGGGCAGGCGCTCGAACGTCAACGCGCCGATGTCGGCGAGCGACAACTCGTGGAGATCGCTGATCAACTGGTTCAGCATCGAAATTTCCGCCTGCAGCGACGCGAAGGTCGCGGCGCTGGGCGGACGGACACCGTCTTCGAGCGCCTCGAGCTCACCGCGCAGGATCGCGAGCGGCGTGCGCAGCTCATGGGAAATATCGGCGATGAAATCGCGGCGCGCCCGCGCGGACGATTCGAGCGATGCCGCCATCTGGTTGAAATCGCCGGCAAGCTGGCCGAACTCGTCGCCGCCCAGTTCGGGAATCCGCACCGTGTAGTCGCCGCTCGCGAGCAGGTGGCCCGCTTCGGCCATGCGCCTCACGGGGGCAAGGAACGCGCGCGTGAGCGCGACCGCGAGCAGCGCCGCCAGCAAGGCGGCCGCGCCGACGATGATCCAGGTCATCCGCAACTGCTCCGACCGGAATTGCAGATCGGCCGCATGGAACGGGCCCCTGCGGTCATCGGCAAACAACCAGCCGACCGTCTTGCCACCGACCTTCAGCGGACGCAGCTGCGCGCCGGGCGGCGGCGGCCCGAAGCCCGCGATGCGCCGCTGGTCCGCGTCGTACAGGATCGCCGGCGGCGCCCAGTGCAGGTGGCGCGCCGCGCCGTCCGGCAACCCACGACGGTCGGGCGGCGGCGGGAAGAATCCCCCGGGCCCGTCGGCCGGCACATCCCCTGTCTGCGGCGGCCCCGGCGGACCCGGGGGCATGGCGAACGGACCGCCGTCGATCGCTTCGACGAACCCGATCCATGCACGCGGGTCGTCGGTCACGAAGGTCCAGTTGCCGTGTGTCGCGTACGTCCGTTCCAGACGCTGCGCGAGCTGGTCGCTCCGTGTCGCGTTGCGGCTCGATACGTAGTCGCGGAAGTTGTTCTCGAAGCTGATCCGCTCCGCCACGCCCATCGCAACAGCTGCGACGGCGCACGGTACGAGGATGGCGAGGAACAGTTTCGATGCGATGCCGAGTTTCATATGCGGTTCAGCGCGCCTGTCGCGCGTCGTGCCGGGATTGTCCTCAAATTGTGTCGGCGCGGGGCGCTCCGCACACGATTTCCACACTTTATCCTCAATTTACCCATTCTCATTCCGCAATTGGTTTCTAAGCTGCCCGCATCCGGCATTTCAGCACGCCCGGCCACCGGTCGCGATGCGCCCTCCTTTCGACCACCCCAACCGTCGATTCGCCATGACTACCCATATTCTCGTCGTCGAACCCGACCATATCGTGCGCGACATGCTGCGCGTCTGTTTTCACAAATACCAGATCGAGATGTCCGTCCTGTACGACGCCTCGTTGCTGCTGACCCGCATGGAGAAGGAGATCCCGTCCGCGATCGTACTGCGGGCGGACCAGCCGGTCAGCGACGCGCACGGGACGATCGGCCGCCTGCGCCAGGCCGGCCACGACATGCCGGTGATCGTGCTCAGCCGCTCGCCGGACATCGCGGACAAGGTTCTCGCGCTCGAGTTCGGGGCGGACGATTACCTGGTCGACCCGATCAACCCGACCGAGCTGGCCGCGCGGATTCGCAGCGTGCTGCGACGCTTCAACGCGAGCCCGCAGGCGACACCCGAAATACGGGAGTGCTACCGGTTCGGCGATATCGAAGTGGATTTCCTCGCACGGCGCGTTTACCGGGCAGGCCGCGATCTCGGCCTGCGCGAGAGCGAATTCGCGCTGCTCAAGGTGTTCGTCCTGCATCCGATGCGTGCGCTGTCCAGAACGAACATGCTGTCGCTGCTCGGCAAGACCGCACTCGAGCAATCGGAACGCGGGCTCGACGTGCTGGTGTTCCGGCTGCGCGCGCTGATCGAGCAGGCCTCGGACAGCCATCGCTACATCCAGACGATGCGCGGCAAGGGCTACATTTTCGTGCCGCACCCGGCGTCGTTGCGGTTCACGAGATGATCTCCGTCGAACCCGTCGCCACGCCCGATACCCGATAGTCGTTCTCCGCCACCCGCGTCCGGCACGCTGCCGGTGCCCGCCGGATCCGGCGGGCCCCTTCCCGGCCTGCCTTAGAACGACGTGCCGATCTGAAACTGGAACTTCTGGTATTTGTCGTCGCTGTGGCGCACGATCGGGAAACCGAGGCTCAACTTCAACGGTCCGATCGGCGAGATCCACGACAGCCCCGCGCCGTACGAATATCGCAGTCCGTTCGCCCCCGTGCTGCTGCCTTCGTTGCCCCAGACGTTGCCGCCGTCGACGAACGTGAACACGCGCAACGTGCGGTCGTAACCCGATCCCGGCAGCGGAATCGACAACTCGATGTTGCCCACGACGAGCTTCGAGCCGCCGATCGAATCGCCGGTCTTCGTATCGCGCGGGCCGAGCGAACTCGCCTCGTAGCCGCGCACGGAGCCGATCCCGCCGGCGTAGTAGTTCTCGAATATCGGGTACGGCTTGCCGCCCAGTCCGGCGCCGTAGCCGCCCTGCACATTGAAGCCGAGCACGTAGCCACGCGCGAACGAATAGTAGTACTGGGCGTTGACGTCGGCCTTGTAGTATTGGGTCTTCGTGACCGGCGTCCCGTATTCGGACGACGCCTGCATGTAATAGCCGCGGCTCGGCGTCAGCGCACTGTCGCGCGCATCGCGCGACCAGCTGACCGATACCGGCACGGTGGTCGACACGTTGCCGAACGAATTGACGTAGTCGAGATAGCTCTGCGGCGTGCTCGAGTCGGTCCTCAGCCGGTGCTGCTCGAGCCCCGTGCCGAAATAGACCATGTCCGTCTCGGAGAACGGAATCCCGAACTTCATGTTCGCGCCGGCCGTGACGATCCGGAAGCTGGTGTCGCTCGACGACGAGTAATAGAGCGGAAACGTCGTCCGGTAATAGACGCTCGTGATCCACTGGATGCCGTCGACGGTGAAATACGGATCGGTCTGCGTGACCGTCAGCGTCCGGTAGCTCTTCGCGGTATTCACGGTCACCCCGAGGCTCGTGCCCGAGCCGAATACGTTGTCCTGCGTCACGCCGGCCGTCAGCACGACCTTGTCCGACGACGACAGGCCACCGCCGAGCGTGATCGATCCGGTCGGTTTCTCGGCGACCTTCACCTGCAGATCGACCTGGTCCGCCGCCCCGTCGATCGGCGTGGTCGACACGTCGACGTCGGTGAAATAGCCGAGCCGGTTGACCCGGTCCTTCGACAGCGCGATCCGGTTCGAGTCGAACCACGCGTCCTCGAACTGGCGCATCTCGCGGCGGATCACTTCGTCGCGCGTGCGCGAGTTGCCGACGATGTTCACGTGGCGCACGTAGACGCGCTTGCCCGGCTCCACCGCGAGCGTCAGGCCGACGCGATGCGCGGCCTGGTCGATATCGGGCTGTGCGTTCACCTTCGCGAACGCATAGCCGTACTCGCCGAGCTTGTCGACGATCGCCTTCGTCGTCTGCTGCAACCGTTCCGCCGAAAAGCGGTCGCCCGCCTTCACGGCCACCAGCCTGCGCAGTTCGGCGTCGCGGCCGAGGAGATCGCCTGACAGCCGAATCTCCGATACGGTGTACGGCTCGCCTTCGTGAACGGAAAGCGTCAGGTACATGTCCTTCCGGTCCGGCGAAATCGACACTTGCGTCGAATCGATGGTGAACTCGAGATAGCCGCGGTTCAGGTAGTACGCACGGACGTTCTCGAGGTCGCCCGTCAGCTTTTCCTTCGAGTACAGGTCGCTTTTCGTGTACCAGCTCGACCACGTCGGCGTCGACAGCTGCATTTCTCCGAGCAGCGTGCCCGTGGAGAACGCCTGGTTGCCGATGAAATTCACCTGGCGGATCTTCGCGCTCGGGCCCTCCGCGACCGAGAACAGCAGCGCGACGCGGTACGCATCGAGCGGCGTGACCGTGGTCTTCACCTCGGCCGCGTAGTAACCGCGCGTCAGGTACTGGCGCTTCAGTTCCTGCTCGGCCCGCTGCAGCAGCGCGCGGTCGTAGGGCATGCCCGGCGACAGCCCGACGGCCTTCATCGCCTTGTTCAGATTGTCCTTGTCGAATTCGCGGGTACCGTCGAAATCGACCTCGGCGATCGTCGGCCGCTCGATCACGTCGATCACGAGCACACCGTCCCCGATCGACACCTTGACGTCGCTGAAGAAGCCGGTCGCATACAACGCGCGAATCAGTGCCGTCCCCCGCTCTTCCGTCAAGGTGTCGCCGATCCTGACCGGCAGGTACGCGCCGATCGTGCGCGCTTCGATGCGCTTCAGCCCGTTGATACGGATATCGCGAATCGTCGCCGGCTGCGCGCCAAGCGCATAGCCGGACGCGATTCCGCCGGACAGCAGTACCCCCAGTGCGGCAAATCTCTTCAGTGCTTGATTGAACATGCGGATCATCGATGAAAGTCGAGGGCCAAGTGTAGGAGCCGGACGCGCCGCTTCGGTTACACCGCGATTGGACGCGCGTTTCATTCGATTTCCCCATGTTTCCCGCGTGAAGACCTGCGCGCTGCAACGCCGAAGCGGCCCCGCTGCGCGCGGCGCGGCGCGACGCATGCCGGTGACGGGCGAGGCCGGTTCGGCCGTGCGCCGCGCTTGCGCCGACGACCGGTCGCCGACGTAACGTGCGGAAACATCTATGCACGCCTACGTAAATCCACTGCCCTGCGCGTTGCGCTCTAATGCGCTTCGACCGGGATCGTCGATGCCGGTCTCACGGCGAAACAGGCACCGCGAGGACGGCACCTGTTCGCTCGCTTCCCATTGCTTCGGAGAATTGAATGACTAGAACACTGCTGGCCGCCGGCGTTTTCGGCCTGTTCGCCGCCAACACCTACGCACAAAGTTCGGTGACGCTGTACGGGATCATCGATGCGGGCGTGACCTACACCAGCAACGCGGGAGGAAAAAGCAGCGTGGCGGCCACGAGCGGCGTGCTGAGCGGCAGCCGGTTCGGCCTGAAGGGCAGCGAGGAGCTCGGCGGCGGCCTGAAGGCGATCTTCACGCTCGAGAACGGCTTCGACGTGATGAACGGCAAGCTCGGCCAGAACGGCCGCCTGTTCGGCCGCCAGGCGTTCGTCGGCCTGTCGAGCGACCGGTTCGGCACGCTGACGCTCGGCCGTCAATACGATTCCGTCGTCGATACGCTCGGCGCACTGGAAATGTCGGGCATCTCGCATCCGTACGACAACGACAACGTCCAGGATTCGTTCCGTATCAACAACTCGGTCAAGTATCAGAGCGTGAACTATGGCGGCCTGACGTTCAGCGGCCTGTACGGCTTCTCGAATTCGACCGGCTACGCGAACAATCGCGCATACAGCTTCGGTGCGACCTATCACTACGGCGGCCTCGACGTCGGTGCGGGATACCTGAATCTCGGCCACGCCGGCTCGACCACCAATACGAGCGGCGCGGTGTCCGACGACACGACGTTTACGGCCAGCGGGCAACGGACCTGGGGGCTGGGCGCGAACTACTCGTTCGGCGCGGCGACCGTCGGCGCGCTCTTCACGCAGACGCGCCTGAGCGGGCTGACCGGCATCGGCGCCTCCGCATCCGGCACCTCGGACGGCCTGTCGTTCAGCAGCGGCGGCGCGCGCTTCAACAACTACGAAGTGCAGGCGCGCTACAACTTCACGCCCGCGTTCAGCCTGACGGGAGCCTATACGTATACCGACGGCCAGATCGACGGCGTGCGGCCGAAGTGGAACCAGGCCGGCCTGACGGCCGACTATGCGCTGTCGAAGCGCACCGATGTTTATCTGAGGGGCGTGTATCAGCACGTGCATGGCGCGGGCGACAGCGGCATTACCGCGTCGATCGACGGGCTGAGCGCATCGAGTTCGAATCATCAGGCCATCGTCACGGTCGGCCTGCGGCACAGCTTCTGATCGGCTGGCACATACGCCGCGCTCGAGCGCGGCGGTCGAACGCCCCCGGTGCCCGCTTCAGGCCGGATCGGGCACCGGCGCGATCGCGCCTTCGCGACACGCGAAGGCTGCTTCCCAACTTTCAGACATGCGAGACGAGGTCGATCATGAGTCTGTATCTTTCCGCGCGCATCCTTGCCGCGGTGCTCGAAAGCAGTTCGTCGCCGGCCGCATTCGTGCTGCTGCTGAACACCGGCAGCATCGCGCGGATGGCACCGCCCGCGCGACCCTTGCCGAAGCCGGCTGCATGCGTCGCGTGGCCGGGAGAGGCGTCCCATGACTGAGTTCGCGACGCTCAGGATGTGCTCGGTCAGCGCCATGGAAATGTCGGAGGACGGCGAATTCGTGCTGGTGCACGGCGCCCATTCGACCCTCTCGCTGCATCGCTCGACGTTCAATGCGTTGCTGGTCGCGCTGCCGAATGCAATCGAGCACTCGGCGCGGCGCGCCAACAAGCATGACGGCGCGCACTTCGTGATGCCGTCGACGGGCTGGGAAATCGGCCGGATCGACGACACGCCGCACGTATTCGTCCGCTTTCATCTGCAAGGCGGCCCCGCCCTCGGCTTTTCCGTTCCGGGCGGACAAGTGCCGGCCATGCTCGACGCGCTCTGCAAGGCCGCCGGCATCGCCTCCATTCTGGCGCCGCCACCCGGCGCGACCTTCCAGTGATGCCGACCGGCGCGGGCGTCAGTCGCCGCGTCGTCGCATCCGCCTTCTCGCCGGACCGTTTCTCTTGATTTCACGTTCTCTGCCGGGCCGCCTGCGCTTGAAACCGCTCGTCTGCCTGCTGCTCCACCTGCCGTGGGGTATCGCGCACGCGCAAACGGATGCGTGGTCCGACTGGACCCTGCGCGCCGCGGCCGCGCTCGCCGAGCACCCCGCTTCGACCGGACAACGCCCCGCGACGATCGCGATCGGCGACGCGGCGAGCACGACCGCCGACACCGACGTCGCCCTCAAGGGCCATGCCCAGTTGCGCCGCGATCGTTCGGTCGTCAAGGGCAACGCGATTCACTACGCGTTCGATACCGATATCGCCGATGCCTATGGCGACGTCGTGCTCGCGGACAGCGGGCGCCTGTTCTTCGGACCGGAAGCCCATTTCCGGATCGAGGCGAACCAGGGCTACATCGTCGCGCCCACCTACCGCTTCACGGTGAACGGCGGCCGCGGCAGCGCCGCGCGCATCGACGTCGTCGACGCCGAGCATACGTCCGTCGAGCACGGCACCTATACGACCTGTGCGTGCGGAGACCGGCCGGGCTGGTACCTGAAGGCATCGCGCTTCGACATCGACAGCGGCGGCGATACCGGCGTCGCGCGCAATGGCGTGCTGTTCTTTCAGGGCGTGCCGATCTTCGCGAGCCCGTGGCTGTCGTTTCCGCTGTCGAGCGCGCGGCGCACCGGGCTCCTGCCGCCGACCGTCTCGTACGACTCGACCGACGGCGTCGAGGTCACCCAGCCGGTCTACGTGAATCTCGCGCCGAACTACGACCTGACGCTGACGCCGCGCACCATGCAGCGGCGCGGCACGATGCTCGGCGCCGACTATCGATATCTGTCGCCCACCTACAGCGGCGAACTGGCGATCGCGTATTTGCCCGACGACCGGCTGACCCGCACGAACCGCTATTCGCTGCACATCAAGCACGACTGGACCATCGGCAACGGCTTCGGGTTCTATCTGTATGGCGACCGCGTGTCGGATGCATCGGCGGCGTCGACCCTGGCATCGTCCGGCACGGCCGCCTCGTCGACGCTGTACCGCCAGGAAGCCGGGCTGACCTATTCGCACGTGCCGTGGTCCGTCCTGTTCCGGGTCCAGCACTGGCAATCGTTCGACAGCACGACGATCTACGCCAGCGAGCCGCAATTGAACGTACGCTATGCGCGGTACAACGTCGGCGGTTTCGACTTCGGCATGGAGGCCGATGCGACCCGCTTCCGGTCGACCGTCTCCGGCGCGACACAAGGCAATCGCTTCGTGTTCGATCCGTATGTCGCGTATGCGGTCGAGCGCCCCGGCTGGTTCTTCACGCCGAAGCTGAAATGGCATTTCGCGAGCTACAACCTCTCGTCGATCGGCAGCGACGCGCCAAGCGGCCAGCCGAAGCAGTTCGACGTGAACGTGCCGACCGTGACGGTCGATACCGGGTTGCGCTTCGAGCGCGGCGTGAGCCTGTTCGGGCATGCGTATCTGCAGACGCTCGAACCGCGCCTCTTTTACGTCTATACGCCGTATCGCAACCAGTACCATGCGCCGCTGTTCGATACGGCCGTGACGGACTTCGGGATCGGGGAACTGTTCTCCGACAACACGTTCGTCGGACACGATCGCATTGCGGACGCGAACCGGATCACCGCGGCGCTCACGTCGCGCCTGATCGAGCCGTCCACGGGCGACGAGCGTGCCCGTTTCGTCCTCGCGCAACAGTACGACTTCAAGGCGCCCGGGGTCACGCTGACGTCGAGCGATTCGACGTCGACGTTCTCGCGCACGGGGCTCGTGGGCGGCGCATCGTACAAGCTCGGCGCCGGCTTCAACGCCGAGCAGGCCGCGCAGTACGACGAGATCAACGATTATCTGCGGCGTGCGTCGATCGGCTTCGGCTGGTCACCCGGCGAGCAGCGGGTCCTGAACATGTCGTATCGCTACAACCGCGCGGTCGATTATTCGTATGCGAGCGAAGACGTCGAGCCGGTCAGCCAGGCGGTGCTGGCCGCGCAGTGGCCGCTGACGTCGCATCTCTCGGCGGTCGCCCGGCTCGACTACGATCTGCACGCGCGGCGCCTGCGAACCGGGCTGGTCGGCATCCAGTACGACGCGTCATGCTGGAGCCTCGGCGTGGCCGGCGAAAAGTACCTGTACGCAACGAGTTCGACCACGGCCACGTCCGGCACGCGGCTCATGGTTCAACTGCAATTGAAGGGGCTCGGGGCGGCCGACAGCGGATTGCAGAAGCAATTTTCAGCCGCGGTACCGGGTTACTCGGCGCCCCGCGCGCAACCGGAAGGCGGCGATCGGTTCACCGATCTTCCGTGACGCACCGAGGCCCGGCCATCGAGCCTCGAGCCGGCAACCGCTCGCCGGTTGCCTTTCCCGCGTCCGAGTGCCGGGTGACGCGCTGGAAGTCGGACGAACCGACGATCAAACCGCCATGCACAGGTACTTGACGACCAGGTAATCGTCGATGCCGTAGTGCGAGCCTTCGCGGCCGAGCCCCGACTGCTTCACGCCGCCGAACGGTGCGACCTCGTTCGAAATGAGGCCCGTGTTGATGCCGACCATTCCGTATTCGAGCTGCTCGGCCACTCGCCAGACACGCCCGATGTCGCGGCTGTAGAAGTACGCGGCCAGCCCGAACTCGGTATCGTTGGCGAGCTTCACCACTTCGTCGTCGCTCGAGAAGCGGAACAGCGGCGCGAGCGGCCCGAACGTTTCCTCTCTCGCGACGTCCATCCGAGCGGTGACATTCAGGAGCACCGTGGGCTCGAAGAAGCCATGCCCGAGCGCATGCCGCTTGCCGCCGGCGGCGAGCGTCGCGCCCTTGCCGAGGGCGTCCGCGATATGCGCTTCCACCTTGCCGACCGCCGCGTCGTTGATCAGCGGCCCCAGTGTCACGCCGCCTTCGGCGCCGTGCCCCACCGTCAGGCCCTGCACCGCAGCCACCAGCTTCGCGGCGAACGCGTCATAAACCCGATCGTGCACGTAGAAGCGATTGGTGCACACGCACGTCTGTCCGTTGTTGCGGTATTTTGAAGCGATTGCACCCTCGACGGCGGCATCGAGATCGGCATCGTCGAACACGATGAACGGCGCGTTCCCGCCGAGTTCGAGCGTCACCTTTTTCACGGTGGGTGCGCTTTGCGCCATCAGCAGCCGCCCGACGCCGGTCGATCCGGTAAACGACAGCTTGCGCACCACCGGGCTGCTCGTCATCGCGCCGCCGATCGCCTTCGGGTCGCCGGTGACGATGTTGAGCACGCCGTTCGGCACGCCCGCGCGCTCGGCAAGAACCGCCAGCGCGAGCGCCGAGAACGGCGTCGCTTCGGCCGGTTTCACGACGATCGGGCAGCCGGCCGCGAGCGCCGGCCCCACCTTGCGGGTGATCATCGCGTTCGGGAAATTCCACGGCGTGATCGCCGCGCACACGCCCACCGGCTCCTTGACCACCACGAGCCGCTTGTCCGACGCGGGCGTCGCGAGCGTGTCACCGGCCACGCGCTTGCCCTCTTCCGCGAACCATTCGATAAACGACGCCCCGTAGACGATTTCGCCCTTGGCTTCCGCCAGCGGCTTGCCCTGCTCGGCCGTGAGGATCAGCGCGAGATCGTCGGCGTGCTCGATCATGAGCGCGTACCAGCGGTGCAGAATGCGGGCGCGCTCCTTCGCCGTCTTGGCGCGCCACGCCGGCCATGCGGCATTCGCGGCGTCGATCGCGCGCGACGTCTCCGCCGCGCCCATCGACGGCACGCCGCCAAGCGTCGCGCCCGTCGCCGGGTCGAGCACGTCGAAGCGCTCGCCCGAGTCGGCCTCGCACCATTGCCCGTCGATATAAGCCTGATGACGCAAGAGCGCCGGATCCTTCAACAGCGTGTTCAAATCCACGATCGTTCCTTCCGGAATAAGAATGCATCGGGCGACCCGGATTCGACTCGGGCCGCGAATTCAGAGAATTTCAAACAAAGGCCGGCAGCGACGCCATGGCGGCAGGAAAGCATTCCCTCCCTCTTCTCCAACCAGCAACCCATTTCGCAGTGCAAATCAGTGGAGGGGGACACTGCACCATGCGGCAACACGCACTACCCGGCCTGACGCCAAGAGGCACTCTCGTGACCATGGGCCAGCAGCTTGCGCGCGATCTCGGCCACCCGGTGCACGTGCGCGACGGCAGCTTCGCGCGCCGCCACCCCGTTGCCCGCCTCGATGCCCGCGAGGATCGCGCGCATCTCCTCGACGGCCTGGTGTCCGCGATCGTCGGAAGCGATCGTCAGCGCACGCAACCGGTTGATGCGCGCGATCAGCGTCTGCACGATCTCCCACGCGACATGCTTTTGCCCGGCGATGAACATGCGCTCATAGAATGCCGACGTGAGCGCCTTCACCGCCTGATGATCCTGCGCATCGAACGCTTGCCGGATCCGGTCGATACACGCCGACAGGTCGGCGACCAGAGCGGCATCGGCATGCTGCGCGCAGGCCATTGCCGCCTCGCCTTCCAGCAACGCGCGTATCTCGTAGATCTCGGCCGCCGTGTCGAAGTCGAGGACCGCGACGATCGGCCCCTGGTTCGGTATCGAGGCGACCAGCCCTTCCGTTTCCAGATGCCGCAGGACCTCGCGCACGACGGTTCGGCTCACGCCGAGGATCTCGCATAGCGAGCGCTCGACCAGCCGCTCGCCCGGCTGGAAGTGCGCATCCAGGATCGCCGTGCGCATTTTCTCGAGCGCCAGCTCGCGCAGCGTGGCGGCGGGCCGCTGGACTTTCAGGGACGGCAGTGCGGGACGCATGGCGGCCGCCGTCAGGCTTGCGCGAACAGGCGCACGTCGCGCGCGTCCCAGTCGACGAGCGCCTGCGCACCGATCACGATGCCGTTGTCGTGCCGGTGTGCGGCCGGCATGCGGATCGAGATTTCCTGCTGCCACGGTGTCGCCACCGCGTAGTGCATCGCATCGCCGAGATAGGTGACGTCGCGCACGGTCACCGGCAGGCCCGCCGTGCCGCTCGCATCATTCGAACCGCCGGCCCGCTGCAGCGAGCTGATACGCATCTGCTCCGGGCGGATCATCAGCGCGCCTTCGTCGCCGGCGGCGAGCGTCGGATGGAACATGTCCGATGCCGTTTCGAGGCCGTTGGGAAACACGCCGCCGATGCGGCCGTCGCTGTGCTTCGTGACCCTGACCGGCAGGAAATTCGAATTGCCGATGAAGCTCGCGACGAAGCGCGACGCCGGGTTCGCATAGAGCTCCTCGCCGGTGCCGACCTGCTCGATGCGCCCCTGGTTGAATACGGCGATCCGGTCGGACAGGCGCAGCGCCTCCTCCTGGTCGTGCGTGACATAGAGAATCGTCACGCCCGTTTCCTGGTGAATGCGGCGCAATTCCAGCTGGATTTCCTCACGCAATTTCTTGTCGAGCGCGGAGAGCGGCTCGTCCATCAGCAGCACCGGCGGATCGTACGCGAGCGCCCGCGCGATGGCGACGCGCTGCTGCTGGCCGCCCGAGAGCTGCGCGGGCATGCGGTCGCGGCACTCGGACAGATGCACGAGTTTCAGCATCTGCTCCACTTTCGCGCGGATTTCAGCGTCGGGACGGCGGCGCACCCGCAGCGGGAAGGCGACGTTCTCGCCGACGGTGAGATGCGGGAACAGCGTATAGCGCTGAAACACCATCCCGATGTTGCGCTGGTTCGGTGCGACGGACAGCAGCGACTTGCCCTCGAGCAGCACGCGGCCGTCGGTCGGCTCCTGAAAGCCCGCGACGATATAGAGCGTGGTGCTCTTGCCCGAACCCGACGGTCCGAGGAAGGTCAGGAATTCGCCCTTGCGCACGTCGAGCGATACCTGGTCGATCGCGACGACGTCGTCGTAAGTCTTGCGCAGGCGCTGGATTTGCAGGAATGCAGTCATGGCGTGTTACCTCAGTTAGCGCGTGCGCGGCGCACGACGGCGCCCGCCAGCATCAATACGGTCGTCAGTCCGACGAGCAGCGACGACGCGGCCGCGACGACCGGCGTCAGGTCTTGCCGCAGCGTCGCCCAGATACGCACGGGCAGCGTCTGCAGCGTCGGGCTCGACATGAAGATCGACACCACGACTTCGTCCCACGATGCGAGGAACGCGAAGATCGCGGCGGCAAAGAGGCCGAGCCGGATCGCGGGAAGCGTGACGCGCAGCTTCACCGTGAGCGGCGACGCCCCGCAGATCAGCGCGGCGTCTTCCAGCGCCGTGTCGAAGCTCACGAGCGAGTTGCTGATCGAGATGATCGAGAACGGCAGCGCGATGATCAGGTGGCCGATCACGAAGCCGGTCATCGTGCCGTTCAGGCCGATACGCAGGAAGAACGCATAGAGCGCGACGGCGAGCACGACGACGGGCAGCACCATCGGCGTGAGGAAGAAGCCCCGCACGGCCTCGCGGCCGCGAAACCTGCCGCGCACGAGCGCCAGCGACGCGAGGAACCCGATCGCGACGGACAGCGCCGTGACGATCACCGCCAGCTTCGCGCTGGTCAGCAGCGAGTCGATCCAGCCCGCATCGGTGAACAGTTGCCGGTACCATTCGAGCGTCCAGCCCGGCGGCGGGAAGATGAGCCACTGCGAATCGCCGAACGACAGCGCGACGATGAAGAAGATCGGCAACAGCAGGAACAGTGCGACGGCCGCGCCCACGGCCACGAGAACCCAGCGCAGCGCGCCCAGGCGATCGAAATCGAGCAACATGTCAGCGACCTCCCGTCGTGGCGCGCGCGCTGCCGGTGAAGCGCAGCTGCAACGCATAGAGCGCGAGCGTCACGGCAAGCAGCACGAATGCCGCGGCACCGGCGAGCCCCCAGTTCAGCAGTTCCTGCACGAGCTGCGCGATGAGTTCCGCGAGCATCATGTAAGACGGGCCGCCCAGCAGCGTGGGGGTGACGAAGTAACCGAGCGCCATCACGAACACCATCAGCGCGCCGGAGGCCACGCCCGGCATCGCGAGCGGCACGAGGATGCGCCAGAACGCCTGCCAGCGGCTCGCGCCGCACACCGCGGCGGCGCGCAGCGTCGACGGGTCGATGCCGCGCAGCGTGGCGTGCAGCGGCATCACGAGGAACGGCAGCATGATGTAGGTCATGCCGATCGTCACGCCGGTCAGGTTGTTCACGAGCGACAGCGGCTCGTGGATCACGCCGATCGCCATCAACGCGCGGTTGATCGGCCCGGTCCCCTGCAGCAGCACCATCCACGCGAACGTCCGTGCGAGCAGGTTGGTCCACATCGACAGCAGCAGGATCGCGAACAGCACGGCACTGAGCCTGCGCGGTGCGATGGCGAGCAGCCACGCCATCGGAAAGCCCACCAGCAACGTGACGAGCGTCACGACCGTCGCCACGAGAAACGTATTGCCGAACACGCGCACATACGTCGTCGAGCCGAGCAGTTGTTCGTAGTTGTGCAACCCCGGCGTCGGCTCGAGCACGCTGCGCAACAGCAGCGACAGCACCGGCAGCAGGAAGAAGATCACGAGCAGCAGCAGCGCGGGCATCAGCAGCCGGATGCTGCGCCAGTCGCGCCGCTTGCGCGCGTTCGCCGCGGGCGGATGCGCGATGGTACTCAAGACGTTGGGCATGGTGCCTCCTTTGTCGGCCAGGGTCGGCGCCTCGGCGCCTGTTACCGCTGGCCCCATGCAGGTTCGTTGCTCAGCCGAGCCGGTTCCATCCGGTTCGGCATCCTGAACGGTATTCCAGTCCGCAGGTCGTACCGCACCGGCTTACTTCGATTGCCACGCGTACCAGCGCTTCGCGATCGCGTCGCGGTTCTCGGCCCAGTACTTCATGTCGAGATTGATCTGCGACGTCTGGTACTGGTCGGGCAGCGTCTTGGCGATCGCCGGCGGCATCAGCGCGGCCGACTTCACGTTGATCGGCGCATAGCCCGTGTCGGCCGCGAATTTCGCCTGGGCCTGCGCGCTCGTCGCGGCAGCCAGGAACTTCATCGCCGCATCGCGATGCTTTGCGCCCTTCGGGATCACGAGCATGTCGGCGGCGGTCAGGTTCTGGTTCCACGACATGCCGACCGGCACGCCGGTCTGCGCGAGCGCATGCAGGCGGCCGTTCCAGAACATGCCGACCGGCGCTTCGCCCGACGCGAGCAGCTGCTGCGACTGTGCGCCGCCGCTCCACCAGACGATGTCGCCCTTGATCGAATCGAGCTTCCGGAACGCGCGGTCGAGGTCGAGCGGATACAGCTTGTTGGGCGCGACGCCGTCGGCGAGCAGCGCGATTTCGAGCACGCCCGGCGCCGACCACTTGTAGAACGTGCGCTTGCCCGGGAAGCGCTTGGTATCGAACAGGTCCGCCCAGTTCTGCGGCTGCGCGCCCGTGTACTTCGCCTTGTTGTAGCCGAGCACGAACGAGTAATAGAAGCTGCCCACGGCGGAAGACGTCGCGAAGCGCGGGTCGAGCTCAGCCTTCTTCACCACCGAATAGTCGATCGGCTCGATCAGCCCGGCCTTTTCCGCGGCGTACGCGAAGTCGCCTTCGACATCGACGACGTCCCAGCTCACGTTGCCGCTGTCGACCATCGCCTTGAGCTTGCCGTAGTCGGTCGGCCCGTCCATCAGCACGTTGATGCCGCTCGCCTGCGTGAACGGCTGGGCCCAGTCCTTCTGTTGCGACGACTGGGTCGTGCCGCCCCAGCTGGTGAACACGATCGGGTCGGCGGCCAACGCGGGCGCGGCGCACAGCGCGACCAGCGGGACCACCGGAACGATACGGGCGAGGCGTGATGCTGCGAAACGCGGGATGCTTCTGCTGCTCATGGTCTCTCTCCAGGGGAAACGGTTACGGCTCGCGGCCACCGGGACGGCAGCCATTCGAATACACGTGTTCACGCCGGCGGCGCCTGCCGCGCCGGCTTCTTGATCTTGTTGTTCATCGTCGTGTCGCAGCCGCGGTGGCGTCGAGGGCCATCCGCGCGCGGCACGCCGGTTCCGACCGGCGCCGTCAGTGCGCGAGCGCGAGCGGCTGCACCGTTCCGGCTTCCGTATCGCCGACATAGATGCCGTACGCGTCCTGGCGACGTTCGCGCACGTAGCGTTCGAGCATCGCGCGCACGGCGGTGTCGGCGATCTCGTCCCAGGGAACCTGCCAGAGCGGCACGATGCGGATGCTGCTGTCGAACCACGGCGACCCGGACTGCATCACGCGGCCGCGGTAATAGATATGGACACCCGGCTCGCGCTCGCCGGCAGACTCGAACACCGCAAACAGGCAGTCGAGATGCGCGTCGAGGCCGAGCTTCGCGAGCACGCCGCGCAGGCTCGCCGCATCGCTCGCCGGTTCGAGCCGGATGCCGGTCGGCAAGCGCAGGCCCTGCGGCGTATCGACGAGCAGCAGCCCGTCGCGATGTTCGAGAATCGCGCCCACCCGGGCGCGCGCCCCGACCGCGGACACGAATGCCTGTTGCGCGGTTTGTCCGGTCATCGACTCAGCCATGGCGTGCTCCCGTGATCACTGCGTTACCCGATGAGATTATGGTATGCCATCTTATGGTCCACAACAATGCGTCAATAATCATGGAAAACCATGAGGCGACGACAGCGGGCCGTGCAGCCGATTCCGGCCGGTCAATCGACAGACCAAACAAAAGGCCGCCGGCATGTCGTGCCGGCGGCCTGTTACTTTCAGGTCGAACCGTGTGCGTTGAAGCCCGCGCCCGGGATTCGATCAACTGTCGGCGACGGCCTCGCCCTGCTGCGCGAGTGCCGACAGCGCCAGCTCGGCCACCCGCTTGATGTGCGCGGCCGACGCGGCCGCCGCCGCGTTGCCGTCGCGCCGCTCGATCGCGTCGAGCAGGCGGTTCATCTCGGTGTTGGAATCGCTGCCGCGCCCCGGCATCGCGATGGTCAGCGCGCGCAGCCGGTTGATGCGCGCATTGAGCGTCTTGACCACCGTCAGCGACACCTGCTTCCCCGCGGCCTCGAACAGCGTTTCGTAGAAACGCTCGGTGTACTCGAGCACACGCGGCAGTTCCTGCTTCTCGAACGCATCCTCGATCGTCGCGCGGATCTCGCGCAGTTGCTGCACGACTTCGGGCGTCGCGCCCTCGGCGCACGCACGCGCGGCATTCGCTTCGAGCAGGCCGCGCAACTCGTAGATCTCACCGACTTGCGCCGGATCGAGCCGCGCCACCACCGGCCCCTGCCGCGACACGGTCTCGACCAGCCCTTCGGTCTCCAGATGCCGCAGCACCTCGCGCACCACCGTGCGGCTCACGCCGAGCTCGTCGCACAGCGTGCGCTCGACGAGCCGCGCGCCGGGCCGGAAATACCCCTGCACGATTGCGCCACGCAGCTTGTCGAGCGTCAGTTCGCGCAGGGTCTTGGCATTGCGGTCGATTTTGAGGTCTTGCATGAGTGGCACTCTGGAAACGGATGGGCGGCCTGCCGCCGGCGATGCGCCGGGTGCAGGCATGGAATGCCATATTATGACCCAACTGTCAGCCGGCTTTCCATAGCGCGCCGTGCCGCGCGTCCGCGCGCGATCAGCCCGCCAGGCCCTCGACGATCGAGACCTGCGCCCGGCAATGTCCATCCCGCTTCGCCTTCGCCGCCTGGTATTCGGGCGAGTGATAACACGCGAGCGCCGTCTCCATGTCGGCAAACCGGATCACCACGTGGCGCTCGAACGCCTCGCCCTCCAGCACCTGCGACGCGCCGCCGCGCGCCAGGAACACGGCACCGAACTGCCTGAACGCCTGCGGCGCGATGTCCGTGTAGTCCTTGTATTTCGCGGCATCCAGCACCGTTACGTGGGCTATCCAGTACGCAGTCATTGACCACCTCCGTTTCGAGAATTTTCCAGACAAGGGTTAACACTCATGGCATGCCGTAACATGGTATACCACAATGAATTCCACAATCAACGCACGAAAGGAAGGTGCCATGAGCCTGATTCGGAAATCCGTCCTCCATGTCGAGACGCTCTACGTGGATGGCGACAAGGTCGCTGCCAAACCGCTGAAGATGATCGGGGCGGTCGCCGTGATCAAGAACCCGTGGGCAGGCCGCGGGTTCGTCGAGGACCTGTCGCCGGAGATCCGCGCGCTGGCGCCGCAGCTCAGCGAACACCTGACCAAGATGATCCTCGACGAAGCCGGTTCGGGCGAAGCCGTCGAAGCGTTCGGCAAGAGCGCGATCGTCGGCCTCGACGGTGAAATCGAGCATGCGTCCGCGCTGATCCACACGCTGCACTTCGGCAACACCTATCGCACGGCCGTGGGCGCGAAGTCGTACCTCGCGTTCAACAACACGCGCGGCCCGGCCAATGCCCCGCTGTTGATTCCGATGATGGACAAGAACGACGAAGGCCGCCGTTCGCACTACCTGACGCTCCAGTTCGCGATTCCGGACGCGCCGGCCGCCGACGAGCTGGTCATCGCGATCGGCGCCGCCACCGCCGGCCGCCCGCATCACCGCATCGGCGACCGCTATACAGATCTCGCAGAGCTCGGAAATGACGTCAAGAACCCTGCCGCTGTCAAATAAGCGCGTCGCCCACTATTTCGACCAGGGCACCGGCGAACCGCTGGTGCTGATTCACGGCGTGGGCATGCAGGCGAGCGCGTGGTATCCGCAGATCGACGACCTGTCGCGCGAATTCCGCGTGATCTCGGTCGACATGCCGGGGCACGGCGCAAGCGATCCGCTCGATACCGACGCCGACCTGCCGCAGTTCGTGCAGTGGGCGATCGCGTTCATCGAGGCGCTGCACGTCGGCCCCGTCAACCTGGCCGGCCACTCGATGGGCTCGCTGATCGCCGCCGGCGTCGCCGTCACGCGGCCCGATCTCGTCAAGCGCGTGGCCGTCCTGAACGGCGTGTACCGGCGCACCGAGCAGGCGCGCGCAGCCGTCCTGCGGCGCGCCGCCGAACTGCGCTCGGGCACCGTCGACGTCGATACGCCGCTGCGGCGCTGGTTCAACGCGGAGGAAGCGCAGCAGGCCGCCGCGCGGAAGGTGGAAGCGTGGCTGCAGTCCGTCGACCTCGCGGGCTATGCCACCGCGTACACCGCGTTCGCGAAGGGCGACGAGGTGTACGCCGACGGCTGGCACCGGATCGCCTGCCCTGCCCTCGTCCTGACCGGATCGGACGATCCGAATTCGACGCCCGAGATGGCCAGGCAGATGGCGCAGGCCGCGCATGACGGCACGGCCGTCGTGATCGAGAACGAGCGCCACATGGTGAACCTGACGGCGCCCGACGAAGTCAATCGCGCCCTGCGTGCCTGGTTGCAGACCGTGCCACAGGCGGAAACCCTGAAATCGGAAGTGTGACATGAGCCAAGCAACCAGCCAGGAAGCCCCGGCGATCAACACCCGCGAGTTGCGCGATGCGTTCGGCGCGTTCATGACCGGCGTGACGATCGTCACCACCGCCCGCGACGACGGCCAGCCGCTCGGCTTCACCGCGAACTCGTTCTCGTCCGTGTCGCTGGACCCGGCGCTGCTGCTCGTCAGCATCGCGAAGACGTCGAGCAATTTCCAGACGTTTTCGACCACGGGCCACTTCGCGATCAACATCCTCGCGGAAGGGCAAAAGGACCTGTCCAACACCTTCGCGCGGCCCAGCGAGGATCGCTTCGCGCAGGTCGGCTGGCACCTGAGCGCCCATCGCAACCCGCTGATCGACGACGTCAGCGCGTGGTTCGACTGCACGACGCACGCGGTGATCGACGCGGGCGATCACGCGCTCATCGTCGGCAAGGTCGAGGCGTTCCATTCCGCCGGCTACGCGGGCCTCGGCTACTACCGCGGCGGCTACTTCACGCCGGCGAAGCTGTCGGCCGAAGTCATCGCCGGCCCGAAGGTGATCGTGAGCGCGATCATCACGCGCGACGACAAGGTCCTCATGGTCCGGACGGCCGACCGCAAGTGGGCGCTGCCGACGAAGGAAATCGGCAACGAAGGCGCCGACAAGGCGCTCGCCGAACTCTTCAGGCAATACCAGCCGGACGCTTCGGCAAGCTTTATTTATTCGGTCTACAACAATACCGAAACGCACTACCAGTACATCTCGTTCCTCTGCAGCGCACCGGACGAAGTGGCGGCCGCCGGCGAGTTCGTGAGCCTCGAGAACATCGCGGCCGACGCGTTCCAGGACAGCGCCCTCGCCAGCATGCTCGAGCGCTATCGCAAGGAGAGCCAGTTGAAGAGTTACGGCCTGTACTTCGGCGATCACAGCTCCGGCACCGTCCGCCCGCTTCTTTCCTGAAAGGTCACATCATGCGTTTTTCGCTTTTCGTTCACATGGAGCGCGTCTCCGACCAGACCAGCCAAAAGCAGCTGTACGACGAGATGGTCGAGCTGTGCCAGATCGCCGATCGCGGCGGCATGCACGCCGTCTGGACCGGCGAGCACCACGGCATGGATTTCACGATCGCGCCGAATCCGTTCATCAACCTCGCCGATCTCGCCAACAAGACGAAGCGCGTGCGGCTGGGCACGGGCACGGTCGTCGCGCCGTTCTGGCACCCGATCAAGCTCGCCGGCGAAGCCGCGATGACCGACATCATCTCGGGCGGCCGCCTGGAACTCGGGATCGCGCGAGGCGCATACTCGTTCGAATACGAGCGCCTGATGCCGGGCCTCGACGCGTGGGGTGCCGGGCAGCGCATGCGCGAACTCATTCCGGCCGTGAAGAAGCTGTGGCAAGGCGATTACGCGCACGACGGCGAGTTCTGGCAATTCCCGGCGACGACGTCGTCGCCGCTGCCGCTGCAGCAGCCGCATCCGCCGATCTGGGTGGCCGCGCGCGACCCGAACAGCCACGAGTTCGCGGTGGCCAACGGCTGCAACGTGCAGGTCACGCCGCTGCACTTCGGCGACGAGGAAGTCGAGAAGCTGGTCGGCCACTTCAACGCCGCGTGCGAGAAGTTCCCCGACGTGCCGCGCCCGCAGATCATGCTGCTGCGTCACACCTACGTGGCGAGCAGCGAGGACGACGCGCAAGTGGCCGCCGACGAAGTCAACGTGTTCTACAACTACTTCGGCGCGTGGTTCAAGAACGAGCGGCCGATCAGCCGCGGGATGATCAAGCCGCTGAGCCGCGAGGAAATCGCCGCCCACCCGTTCTATACGCCGGAGGCCATGCGCACGAACAACGTGATCGGCACGCCCGCCGAAGTCATCGAGCGGCTGAAGGCTTACGAAGCGCTCGGCTTCGACGAGTACTCGTTCTGGATCGATACCGGCATGAGCTTCGAGCGCAAGAAGGCTTCGCTCGAACGGATGATCCGGGACGTGATGCCGGCGTTCCAATGAGGTCCTGATGCCATGAATGCGCACTTTCAGCTGTATATCGACGGGCAGTTCGAGCCCGGCGCCGCGACCTTCGGCAGCATCAATCCCGCGACCGGCGCGGTGTGGGCGCAGATGCCGGAAGCGCGGACCGACGAGGTCAATCGTGCCGTGGCGGCGGCCGGCCGCGCGTTGACCGAGCCGGCCTGGGCGGGGCTTTCGGCGTCGGCGCGCGGCAAGCTGCTGTACCGGCTCGCCGATCTCGTCGAACGGGCTGCGCCGCGGCTCGCTGAAATCGAAACGAACGACACCGGCAAGATCATCCGGGAAACGTCGAGCCAGATCGCGTATGTCGCCGAGTATTACCGCTACTACGCGGGCATCGCCGACAAGCTCGAAGGCAGCAGCATCCCCGTCGACAAACCCGACATGCAGGTGTGGCTCGAGCGGCAGCCGGTCGGCGTGGTCGCCGCGATCGTGCCCTGGAACAGCCAGCTGTTCCTGTCCGCGGTCAAGGTCGGCCCGGCGCTCGCGGCCGGCTGCACGGTGGTGCTCAAGGCGTCCGAGGAAGCGCCGGGGCCGTTGCTGGAGTTCGCGCGCCTCGTGCACGAGGCCGGGTTTCCGCCGGGCGTCGTCAACGTCATCACCGGCTTCGGCCCGGAATGCGGCGCGGTGCTGAGCAGCCATCCGGGCGTGGACAAGGTCGCGTTCACCGGCGGCCCCGAGACCGCGCGTCACATCGTGCGCAACACGGCCAGCAATCTCGCGAAGGTATCGCTGGAACTCGGCGGCAAGTCGCCATTCATCGTGTTCGCCGATACCGATATCCAGAGCGCGGTGAATGCGCAGGTCGCCGCGATCTTCGCGGCGAGCGGCCAGAGCTGCGTCGCGGGTTCGCGCCTGCTGATCGAGGCTTCCGTCAAGGCGCGGTTCCTTGCGTTGCTGGTCGAGCGTGTATCGCGCATTCGCGTGGGTTCGCCCAACGAGCGGGACACGGAGTACGGCCCGCTGTGTACCGAGCGCCAGCTTCGCCACATCGAGGCGGTTGTCGCGAGTTCGGTGCGCCAGGGTGCAAAGGTGCTCGCCGGCGGAAAGAAGCTGGCGCGCGACGGGTACTACTATGCGCCGACGATCCTCGACTGCACCGGTGTCGCCCATGCCGACAGCATCACGACGGAACTGTTCGGCCCGGTGCTGTCGGTCGACACGTTCGAAACTGAGCAGGAAGCGATCGAGAAGGCGAACAGTACCGTCTACGGCCTCGCCGCCGGCATTTTCACGACCAACCTCACGCGCGCGCATCGCGTGTCGAAGCGGGTGCGCGCCGGCATCGTGTGGATCAACACCTATCGGGCCGTGTCGCCGCTCGTGCCGTTCGGCGGCTTCGGCCTGTCCGGGCACGGCCGTGAAGGCGGCCTGAGCGCCGCGCTCGAATATACGACGACGAAATCCGTGTGGCTGCGCACGTCGGACGATCCGATCAGCGACCCGTTCGTGATGCGTTGAGCGGGCCGGCATTCGCCTGAAGTACCGACTCGAGGCCGCACGGGCCATGCCGCGTCGAACCGCGCACATGGCGCGGCATGGTCCGGCAATAACGATGGAGACAGCGAGACGACATGAAGCAAGCGGAAAACAATAACGGTGTTCTGGCGATCGAAAGCAATTCGATCGAGTATGTTCCTCCGGAGGCGCGGCACGGCAAGCCGTCCGACCTCTTCACCCTGTGGTTCTGCACGAACGTCGCGCCGCTGGCCGTGATCTCGGGCGCCACGTCGGTGCTGGTGTTCCACCTCGACCTGGTGAGCGCGATTTTCGCGATCGCGGCCGGGCAATGCTTCGGCGCGATTTTCCATGCGCTCACCTCCGCGCAGGGGCCGCTGGTCGGCGTGCCGCAGATGATCCAGAGCCGCGCGCAGTTCGGCCGATACGGGTCGCTGCTGGTGGTGGGATTCACCACGCTGATCTACCTCGGCTTCTTCGTGTCGAACATCATTCTCGCGGGCAAGACGCTCCACACGGCGGCGCCCGCGGTGCCCGTGCCGGTCGCGACCGTCATCGGCGCGGTGCTCGCGACGCTGGTCGGCGTGATCGGCTGCCACTTCATTCATCGCTTCAACAAGATCGGCGCATGGTTCATGGGCGGCGCGCTGCTGATCGGCATCGCGCTGATGGCGCCGGGCCTCGACGCGCGGATCTTCGAGCAGGGCCATTTCGATCTGGCGAACTGGTTCGCGATGTTCGGGCTGTGCGCGATCTGGCAGATCAGCTTCGCCCCTTACACGTCCGACTATTCTCGCTATCTGCCGGCTTCCACCGGATTCGGGAAGACCTTTGCATCCACGTATTTCGGCACGTCGCTGGGCACGATCTTCGCGTTCCTGTTCGGCGTGCTCGCCGTCAGCACCGGGCATTCGACCGACGCGATGCAGGCGATCCGCGAGCAGACCGGCGCATTCGGCTACGTGCTGATCTTCCTGTTCCTCGTCAACATCATCGGCCACAACGGGATGAACCTGTATGGCGCGGTGCTGTCGTTCATCACCGCCGCGCAGACGTTCCGGCCGCACTGGGTGCCCGGCCGCAACGTGCGCGTCGTCGTGTCGGCGGTGCTGCTGGTGGCGTCGACCGCGACTGCGCTATGGGCGTCGAGCAACTTCATCTCGATCTTCCTCAACGCGATCTTCGCGCTACGCATCGTGCTGGCGCCGTGGATCGCGATCAACCTGATCGACTTCTACCTGGTCAACCACCGCCACTACCGGGTCGCGGAAATCATCAGCAGCAACGGCGGCGTGTATGGGGCGTTCAACGTCAAGGCCATCGCGATCTACGTGTTCGGGATTGCGGTCCAGGTGCCGTTCATGGAGGAGCGCTTCTTCCACGGCCCGTGGGCATCGATTCTCGGCGGCGCGGACGTGTCGTGGATGGTGGGCCTCGTCGTCACCGCGCTGGTCTGCTATCTGTTCGCGTCGAAGGACGGTTCGCGTTCGCGCGGCCGGTGCCCAGCGGGCGCCGGGGCTTTGGAATAACCGAGGAATTGAATCATGAACGAAGACGATGCGCTGTTTCAGAAGGGATTGCCGATCCGCCGGGAAGTGCTCGGCCCCGAGTACGTCGATGCGTCGATGGAACAGGCCGACGCCTTCATGATGGCGTTCCAGCGCGCCACCACGGCATGGGCGTGGGGCTGGGCATGGGGCGACGAGACGCTCGACCGCAAGACCCGCAGCCTGCTCAATCTCGCGATGCTGACCGCGGCCGGCCATACCAACGAGCTCAAGCTGCACGTGAAGGGCGCGCTCAACAATGGCGTGAGCGTCGACGAAATCAAGGCGACGCTGCTGCACGCGACCGCTTATTCGGGCATCCCGCACGGGCTGAGTGCGTTCAAGGCCGCGCATGAAGTGCTGGTGGCTGAAGGTGCGTTGAAGTAAGCGACCTGCTTTCGAATATCCGGGCAGACGCCTTACCGGTGGACGAAGCAGTACGCGGGGCTGGAATTTGCCCGGGTCCGCGTACTGAAGCAACATTTCCCGTGCTCCAATCGACGCCGGCTGTAGGCGTTCACCGGAGCGCTAACCGCTGCGCATCTTTATTCCAGTATTTATTTCATACCGATGGCATAACCTTGAATCCTGCGGGCTCGCGTATCATCTTGTTCCGGACAAGGTAGTACGAGTTTGCGATCCAAGCTGCTCCGTTACTGAACCCAACACGGGGGTGTCAGGATTTCCGAGTTCAAGGCGGGTTGAGATCACACGGATGGTCGAACGAATCGATTCTCGTAAAGGATGGCGAACTGGTTCATAGCCGCCTTCCAGTCATGAGCAGCACGCCCCCAATCGGCAGTGATGTTGCGCAGTGCTAGCCAGATGAGCTTGGTGGCGGCCTCGTCGGTCGGGAAGTGTCCTCAAGTCTTGATGATCTTGCGCAGCTGCGAGTTGATGTTCTCGATGGCGTTCGTAACCGGCATGATATAGCCGGTGCCTTGCGAACCGCCGGCGGAAACGCGAAGAACGGAATCACTCGATCCCAGGCGTTGCGCCACGCCGCACTGACTGTCGGGAATTTCTGGCCCCATGGCCCTTCGGCAAAGGCATCGAGTTCTGCCTGAGCCGCCTCCGCGCTCGGTGCGCAGTAGATTGGGCGAATCACGGCGGCCAATCCTCGACGGTCTTTCCAGCCGGCGTAATCGAGGCTGTTGCGGATCAGGTGAACGATGCAGGTCTGCAGCGTGGTCGCCGGAAACACGGCAGCCAGCGCCTCGGGCATGCCCTTGAGGTCGTCGGTTACGGCGATCAGGATGTCGTGGACGCCACGTGTCTTGAGATCGTTGAACACCTTCATCCAGAACTTGGCGCCTTCGGTGCCTTCGATCCACAAGCCCAGAGGGGTATCAACAAGGTAAGCGCTTATGCGCTGCAAAGCATAAGCGCTTACCTTGTTCATGCCCCTATACGAGGACTGGCCGGGATTCGTTAAAAATCCGCCACACGGTAAAACGGGGCACTGGGGATCCAGCAGATAGTCCTGGGTGTTGGACTCGATATGCAGAACCGGTTGCGCAGGCCGTGCCCACACAATCTCACGTCGCGGCGCGCGGCCCGTACACACGCATCATCGGTCGTGTGGACGTGTCGCCGCCTGATTGCGCCATTCACGCGGCGATGTCTCGAAGCGCTCACGGAACGCGCGACTAAAATGCGACATGTCGTTAAACCCCCACCGCAACGCGATATCGGACACGCGCAGCAACGCGCACTGCGGATTCACGAGCTCCTCCGCGCAGCGTTCGAGCCGAAGATTCCATACGTAACGCATCAACGACGTGTTCTCGGCCTCGAATAGTTTGTTGATGTAACGGGACGAAATGCCGACCGCCTGCTCGATCATCTGCGGGTTCAGCTCAGGGTCGTGCAGGTGCTCGAGCAGATGCCGCTTCACGCGTGTCAGCGTTAGCGCCTTCATCCTTGATTGCGCGACATCGTTGCGCTGCGGGTTCCCAAGCGTCATCGCGATCAACGAGATCGCGGTATCCGACAACTGCAGCATCTCGTCCTCGGACACATGGCGGATCTGCGACGACATCTGCTCGAGGAAACCACGCATCACGCTGCCGACCCCCTGCGCGGTCGGAATCGGGCACGCGGTACGGTGCTCCATCCCGACGACGAGCTGGTTCAACGTCGTGCGCGGAATGCTGACGACGATCTCGCGCCACGACTGCCCGAACTGAAGGTGATGCGGGCGCGTCGCGTCGTAGATCGCGAAATCGCCCGGATGCAGCGTGACGATCTTGCCATCCTGCTCGACCGACTGGCTGCCCTCGAGCATCAGCACCGCGAAGTATTTGTCCTCGTATTCGCTGCGCGCCTGCCGATAGCGCCGGATCACCGCCTGCTCGCTCGCGTGAATATCCGAGATCCGTAGCTTGTCGCATTTGCGCTGCCGCACCTGTCCGAAGAAATCGGTCTTCTGCACGGCCGCGATCTGCACGTCGGCGAACAGGCGCAGGATCATCTCGCGCCAGAATTCGATGCGCTGACTGATCGAGCCGTCGGTTGCCACCTCGATCGACGAACTCGTCCACTCGAACGGGGCACCACCGGACACGACTTTCGGTACGGTGTCGCGCTCGGTGGGAATGATCGGTCGCATCGTCATGATCGTGCCCCAACATGGATAAGCGAACGGGGGATCCGGTAGTGTGCCCGTTCAAAAAGTCGTTGTCCAATCGGTCCGGCAGCTTACGTCGCGCCGCACGCCGGCGCGACGCCCGGCGCAGTGGCCCCGCGCGTTCGCGAAAGCCGTGCCGCCGGCCACGTCGACACGCCTCGCAGGCTTCAGGCGAGCGCCGTCTGCCGCCAGTCGGACGACTGTTCATACGCATACGCGCACCGATAGATCGTCGCCTCGTCGAAACGTCGGCCGACCAGTTGCAACCCGATCGGCAGATCCTCGGCAACCCCGCACGGCAGCGACATTGCCGGATGGCCGGACACGTCGAACGGCGCGGTGTTCGCGAGCATCTCGAACGCACGCGTCAGCGATTCCGACATCGTGCAGCCTGGTTCCGGCAGCTTCGACGCGCGCATCGGCACTGTCGGCATCAGCAAAAGATCGTACGCTTGCAGCACCGCGTCGTAATCCGCGCGCAGCCGCCGCGCTAGGTTCTGGCACTTCGCGTAATAACGCCCGCGATACCGGCTCGTGAAGTACTCGCCGAGCAGCATTGTCACCTTCACGGTGTCCGGCAATTCGTCGGCGCGCTCGCGCCAGCCCGCGTGGTGATCGATCATCCCTGTCACGTACAGGCCGCCCCAGTTGAAGCCGTGGCTGTTGCCCTTCATCATTTGCTGAGTCGCGCCCTCGGCCGCGATCGGCAACCAGATCGCGGTGCCCGTCGCATGCAGTGGCACGGATACCTCGTCGACACTCGCCCCGAGCTTGCGAAGCTGATGCGCGGCGAGCAGCACCGCCTCGTCGACGACGGATTCCGCATTCGCGAGACCGAACCCTTCACGCAGGATCCCGATCCGCAGCCCGGCAACGCCGTCGCGGATCGCGCCGAGGTAATCGGCGCGCGGCGGCAGCGCCTGCTGGCGCGGATCGAGTCCGTCGTAGCCGCCAATCACGTCGAGCAGCAGCGCATTGTCGAGTACGCTGTTGGTCATCGGTCCGAGATGGTCGACGGTCGCCTCGATCGGCATCACGCCGGTGTACGGGACGAGCCCGTGCGTTGGCTTCATCCCGTAGACGCCGCAATACGCGGACGGAATCCGCACCGAGCCGCCCTGGTCGCTGCCGAGCGCCATGTCGACCTCGCCGCTCGCGACCAGCGCGCCGCTGCCGGACGACGAGCCGCCCGACGAATGTCCGGCCTTGCGCGGGTTGTGCACCGGCCCGGACGCGCTCGTGTGCGAGCCGCCGGAAAAGCAATAATATTCACAAGTGGATTTGCCGGCGATCGTCGCGCCGGCATCGAGCATCCGCGTGACGACGGTCGCGTCGACGTCCGGCACGTAGCCCTCGAACGTGCTCGCGCCGTTACGCATCGGCACGCCGGCCACGCAGATGTTGTCCTTCACCGCGACGGTCCTGCCGTTCAGCCTGCCGTCGGGCGCACCGTGGATCGTGCTCTTCCTCGCCCACGCGCCGTAGCGGTTCTCGTCCCCTTCCGGGCGATAGCCAGGCGTCCGCGGATACGCGACGGCCGGCAGATAGTCGGGCAGCGCGTCGATCGCGTCGTACGCGTCGAAATTCGCCTGCAGCGCTTCGTCGTAATCGGCGAGCTGCCGTTGATCGACATGGAAGCCGAAACCGGCTGCGATGTCGGAAAGTTGTTCACGGGTAGGCCGCTTGATTGCCATCAACGTTCTCCAGATCGACAAGACGGCGCCGCGCATGCAGCGCCCGGGGCCATTCAGCGGGCGGCGGCGACGGCGTCGCGCATCATCCCGGTTTGCGGATGGCAATTCACGTATTCATAGACCTGATGTTTCGCGTCGAACACGGACACCTCGTGATAGAGCCTCAGCTTCGACAACCCGGCGACAACGCGGAAGAACGTGACGAAGATCCGCAGATGGGTCGGGTGAGATTCGGCCCAGCGTTCGAGCCGGTCGAGCGAACGCCAGTGCCCGATGTTGTAGCTCTCGTCGAGCAGGTTGCCGTCGGGATCGATCGACTGCACGTAGCGGTTGCTGTAACAGCCGATGCCGGCGCCGTTATCGCGCAGGAAGTCCATGCCCGCGCGCAGCGTCGGCTCGATTTCGTCGAGATACAGCCGACGCTCGTCGTTTTCGGTCGTGCGCCAGTCCTGCCCGGACCGGATCAGCGCAATGTTGTCGTGCGCATGGACGACGACGCGACCGCCCTTTGACGGATCGCCATGCGCAATCCGCAGTTCGCCGTCCGGCCGCATCCAGTCGACCTGCGAGATCGGAAAGCGGTCGCGCATTGATCCCCAGTAACCGTGTTCCTCGACCTCGCCGCTAACGCCGTCCATGATCGCGCCGACGCCCGGAAAATCGTCGGTGAACGCGTACAGCGTCTCGAACTGCTCCGCACGCGGCGCGACGATCTCGCGGAAATAGCCGATCCCGTCGGCGAGGCGCTCGTCGGCTGCCCACCATCCGGCGATCGCCGGCGACGCGAGCCAGCGCTCGTATGCAGCCGGGTCGCGCCAGTAGCCGACCGCGATCAGGTTGTCGTAGCCCTGGCTGTCGGTGTGCTGCGTCAGATCGTGATTCGCGGGGCCGTCCGCCTCACCGAAACCGGCGACGATCAGACGCAGCGCGGCGAGCGCAGTGGCACGCCGGTCGGCGCCGCGATACTGCACGCCGAAATAGCCCATCACGACCTGGTTCAGGTCCTCGGCCGCGCGCGCAACGTACATCGGGAACGGCGGCTGGTAGTCGTCGCCGACACGGCGCGACAGTGTGCGCGGGCAGACCAGGTGTTTGTCGATGGCGGATTCCATGAATGACCTCGCTCGAAATTGAATGGCATGTTGAAAAATCAAAGTCAAGGATGACGAGCCGGTGTGGCCCGGCCTTGGACTCAGAAGATGTGTGCGTAGCGCAAGCCGACGAGCAGGCTGTTCTTCGGCCCGTTGCGCACGCTCAGGTCGGTTCCGAGCTGGATCTGCACCTGGTCGGCTTTCGTCACGAACTTCGACGCGGTTACCCGCATCCGCGTTGTGCGCAGCGCGTCGTGGTTATCGATCCCGTCGACACTTGTCTCGCCGCCCCAGAATTGCGTGACGCCGAGCCCGAACGACGTGCCCGGATCCGGCATGTAGCGGACCATCGCCTGCGCGCTGTAGCTCATCCGCTGGTGCAGCGTCGCGCCGTTCGCGCCATAAGACGTGTTGTTGCCGTACCAGATCGCGTCGCCGACCAGATCAACCGCCCAGTGCGGTGAGAAGTGCTTCACATACGCGGCCTGAAAGTCGAGCGACACACGGTTCGCGCCGAAATTCAGACCGCGGTTCTGGTCATAGCTGCCGGTCGGCGCGTACAGGTACACGGTCGCGGCGACCACGTCCTTCGCGTCGTTCAGGCGAAACTTCAGCGGCGCGGTCAGGATCACGTCACCGACACCGGTCGTGCTGCCGAGTGCGCTCGCGTTGCCGAAGCCGCTGATATGACCGAACGGCAGCAGGATCTGCGGATCGATTGTCAGCCGGTCGGTCAGTTGGAACACGTGCAAGAGACGGGCTATGCCGACGTTCGACTGCAGGTCGAAATTCGACGTCTTGTTGCCGTTCGAATAGAACGCGTTCGTCGTCGAGTAGTTGTAGTACAGCACGCCGATGGTCGCGCCGGCCGGGTACTGCTCGTAGTCGCCCGGATCGACCTCGACCGCGCCCGCGTAGTGCGATGCGACCAGCATCAGCGATGCGCCGATCAAGCTCGCGATCCGCTTCAGTTTCGTTCTGTTGCCGTTGTCCATCACTCCCCTCACCTGGATGAGCAAACACCACCGCGCCCGACGTGCGAGGAACGTGCGCCGTTGCCGGGCGCCGGTATCGTGGTGTGCTGCGTGGTTTTTTCAGCGGCGCGTCGGCTGCGCCGCCGATTCGCGACAACCCGGCGGGGCATCGCTTGAGAGAGAGAATAGGAAGGCAAAATTTGCGGTTCTGTTTCCTGACGGAACAAGAAATTGGCTGTGACGGGTTTCCGCGCTCGGCGTCACGCGGCGGCCATACAACGCGTGTCGATCGCTCTCGTTTCGCGCCGACGCAACGCTCCGCCCGTCGCCACATGTACCCGCCGGCCGCGCTGTATACAGCCGGTCGAGCCGCCTCCTTCGCGACCTGCCCCCGAACACGCGTCCGGATCCGTCCCAACACAGTTTCCGATCCGTGCGGACAAAGAACCGCGCATTTTCTCTTCTTACCCTGTTCGTCGAGCGTGACCGGTGAAGACCGCGTCCCGCCACGGACACGGCAGCAGCATCGACACTGCGACGGTCATTCCGATCCACTACAAGGAGTCCCCACCAATGAGCGCGAACCCATCCGCGGAAACAACCTCGACACCGGGCGAACGCGCCTGGGCGCTGTTCCGGGTCATGAAGGAAAAGAACCTGATCCCCGACGGCTATATCGAAGGCCTGACGGAACTGATGTCGACGACCTGGGATCCGGCGAACGGCGCGCGCATCGTCGCGCGCGCGTGGGTCGATCCGGCATTCCGCGAGTTGCTACTGAAAGACGGCACCGCGGCGTGCGCACAGTTCGGCTACACCGGCCCGCAAGGCGAATACATCGTTGCACTCGAAGATACGCCGACGCTGAAGAACGTGATCGTCTGCAGCCTCTGCTCGTGCACGAACTGGCCGGTGCTCGGTCTGCCGCCCGAGTGGTACAAGGGATTCGAATACCGCGCGCGACTCGTTCGGGAAGGCCGCACGGTGCTGCGCGAACTCGGCACCGATCTGCCCGACGACGTCGTCGTGAAGGTCTGGGACACGACGGCCGAAAGCCGTTATCTCGTACTGCCGATGCGTCCGGAACGCAGCGAGCACATGAGCGAGGAAAAATTGCGGACGCTTGTCACGAAGGACGTTCTGATCGGTGTTGCGTTGCCGAGCGTCAGCTGATTCGTGCCGCCCTCTCCCATCGACATTCATTTCGGAGTACACACATGGACGGTTTTCACGACCTCGGCGGCTTCCAGGGCTTCGGCCGGGTTCCGCATTCGATCAACAGCCTCGGCTACAAACCGGTGTTCAAGGAAGACTGGGAACATCTCGCGTACAGCCTGATGTTCGTCGGCGTCGACCAGTTGAAAAAATTCAGCGTCGATGAGGTGCGGCACGCGGTCGAGCGGATCGACGTGCGCCAGCACATCGGCACGCGTTACTACGAGCGCTATGTAATCGCGACCGCGACACTGCTCGTCGAAACCGGCGTGCTTACGCAGGAAGAACTCGACCGCGAGCTCGGCTCGCGGTTCAGACTCGCGAATCCGCCGCATTCGCCGGGCCGCTCGACCCACGCCGGCTCGACGCGGTTCGAAGTCGGCGACCGTGTGATCGTCCGCGACGAATACGTGAGCGGGCACATCCGCGCACCGGGCTACGTGCGCGGAAAGGAAGGCATCGTGCTGCACCGGACGACCGAATCGTGGCCGTTTCCGGACACGATCGGTCACGGCGATACCAGCGCCGTGCATCAGCCGACCTATCACGTCGAATTTCGCGTGAAGGATCTGTGGGGCGATGCCGCGGACGACGGCTACGTGGTTGCCGATCTGTTCGAGGGCTATCTGGACCGCGCGCCGACACGCGCCGATGCCGCAGCCGCGCGAGGCGGAAAACACGCCGACGGTGTGCCAGCGTGAATACGCTCGAGCCGTCATTCGCGTCATCGCCCGAGCCGGACGATCCGGCCGCACGGATCCCGGTGACCGTGCTGTCCGGGTTCCTCGGCGCGGGGAAAACGACGCTGCTGAACCACATCCTGAGCAATCGGGCGGAGCTGAAGGTCGCGGTGATCGTCAATGACATGAGCGAAGTGAACATCGACGCGGACGACGTGCGACGGCACGTCGAATTGCATCGCGGCAAGGACGAGCTCGTCGAGATGAGCAACGGCTGCATCTGCTGCACGCTGCGCGCCGATCTGCTCGAGCAGATCAGCCTGCTCGCGCGGCAGCGACGCTTCGATTACCTGATGATCGAATCGACCGGCATCTCGGAGCCAATGCCGGTCGCGGAGACGTTCGCGTTTCTCGACCGGAACGGCTTCAGCCTCAGCGAGCTCGCACGGCTCGATACGCTCGTCACCGTCGTGAACGGCGAAACGTTCGAGGCGATGCTGGAGTCGACGGACCCGGTTGCGGCCGTCAACAATGACGACACCGTGCCGCGCAAGCTATCGGATCTGCTGATCGAGCAGGTCGAATACGCGAACGTGATCCTGGTCAGCCGGCTCGACCGGATCGGCGAAGCGGGTTTCGACCGGCTGCGCGCGGCGCTCGCCTTGCTGAATCCGTCCGCGCGGATACTGCCGATGGCGAACGGCAAAGTCGATCCGTCTGACGTGCTGAATACCCGCCGGTTCGATCTGCCGGCGCTCGCCGAATCGCCGGGTTGGATGCAGCGGATGCGGGCCGACGAGCATCCGTCGGAGTCGGAGATGTATGGGATCGCGTCATGGGTCTATCGCGAGCGAGCGCCGTTTCATCCAGCGCGTCTCCTGGCGTGGTTACATCAACCGTGGAGCAACGGGCGCCTGCTCCGCTGCAAGGGTTATGTCTGGACTGCGCATCGCCATGTCGATATCGGCATGCTGGTGCAGACCGGCGGGCGTTTTCAGTGGGGCTACGTCGGCCGCTGGTGGCGCTTCGTTCCGCAGCCGGACTGGCCGCGCGACGACTATCGTCGACAGGGCGTGCTCGACAAATGGCGGGAGCCGGTCGGCGATTGCCGACAGGAAATCGTGTTCATTGGACAGGCGATCGACCACGACAGGCTACGACAGGCGCTCGATGCGTGTCTGCTGACCGTTGCCGAAATCGAAGCGGGGCCAAACGAATGGGCCCATCTGCCGGGTGCCGATGCGTTCGATGCGGAGGCGCTCGCAGGATATGCATGACACCGGCGACGCCGGGCGTCACCGCTCGGCACGCCTCGAATCCGATCATCGATTTCGCATTCAAATCAGCAGCT
>NZ_CAJPGQ010000057.1:0-44953 GCF_905339595.1 Burkholderia sp. BCC1977 | reverse complement strand
GCTGCTGGTCGCCGACGTGAACGCCGCTCGCTGAGCCGGAACGAACGCGCGGTGCCGGTCGAACCGGTGCCGCGCGTCAGGCGAAATTGTAAACAAACGCAAAAAAGGGCGTGCCCGCAATGGGCACGCCGCGGGCAGGGCGCAAACGCGCTTCCCATAAGCAACAGCAGCATCTCTCCACTCCGGGTAACGAGCGTGGCAAGGAGGCAGTGTCTTGCCATGCGAGAGATGCCGCCCGCATTTTATCCTATGTAAGATAAATATAGTCTTGTTTCGGTAAAAAATGCGCGATTCCGTGCGGCGCCAGCCTTTCGATTCCCAAACGAACATTGATTCGCGCGGACAATAGCGCTACGCTAACGCCTTTGGTTGGTCGTCAACTACTTGATTTAACAGCGGGAACCCTGGTTCATGGCACGCAAGTGGCTCCGCAACGGCGCGCTCGCGTCCGTCTTCGCGATGTTCGCGATGGGTATCGTCGGTACACCGACGGGCAGTCTGGTTTCCGCCGCTTACGCACGGCAGGCCGTTTCGGCCGACATGGCCGTCGGCGGGGTCGATACGATCCCGACCGCCCGTCTGCCGCGCGAGGCCGTGACCACGCTTGGCCTGATCGGCGCCGGTGGCCCCTATCCGTACGAGAAAGACGGCGTCGTCTTCGGCAACCGCGAGCGGATCCTGCCGAAGGCGAAGCGCGGCTACTACCACGAGTACACGGTGCCGACGCCGCGCGCCCGCAATCGCGGCGCGCGCCGGATCGTCTGTGGCGGGCCATTGCGCCGGATCGACAACTGTTATTACACGGACGACCACTACAACAGTTTTAAACGTATTGTTGAATGACTTCGGGATGAACGGCATGAGCGACTCCATCTACGCGCACGATACGGCGGCGGCGGAACTGTTCGCGGCCGGCGACGGCAATCTGTTTCAGCGCGTGATCCAGCTTCACGCGGCGGCACAGGCCGGCGGCGCGCCGGAGCAACAGGAAGCCGACGGGCTTTCATCGAACGAGGAGCCTATGAGCCTTTTCACGACCGTGCGACCCAATCTCGTGCAGTCGATCCGCGCGTTCCGCGTGCAGGATCTCGCCGACGAAGCCGGCCGGCTCGGCCAGCATTTCCTGTATGCGTATTGCGGCGCCGCGCAGTCGAAGCAGGAAGTGATGGAAACGATCGCGACGTCGTTCCTGTTTCCGAAGCATTTCGGGAAGAACTACGACGCGCTGTACGACTGCCTGACCGACCTCGTCGCGAAGGCCGGCGCGCAACCCGGTTTCGTGATCGTTCTCGAAGGGCTGCCGATCGCGCAGAAATTCGACAAGGAAGGGCGCGAGACGCTGCTCGACGTGTTCCGCGAAGCCGCCGAGTTCTGGGCCGAGCGCAAGGTCGCGTTCCGCGTGTTCTATTCGTTCGCGTAAAGCGCGAGACCGCCAGGCCGCCCGCGCGCGGCCGATTCGGTGACAGGCCCGCCTCGCGCGGGCTTTTTTGCGTGTGCGCGACACATGCAGGACGGCGCGGCGCTCGTTCGCCGACATCGGCCTTTAATCAGGCCCCTTTTTCGAGACAATCCCGGTCGCCCCGGCTGCGGCAGCCGTCGCGCCGGGTGCGTAAATCAAACCACCGAGAGAGGGCTGCCTACCCATGAAGATTTCCCGTGCCGCGCGCGTAGCCGTGCTGTCCCTGCTGGCTGCCGCCGGGTCGCCGCGTGGTGCGTCACGCCGGGTTCGTCACCAACCGCCCCAGCGTGCCGCGAGCGCCGCCAGTACGGCCGCGCCGGCCGTCTCGGTGCGCAGCACGCGCGGGCCGAGCGACAACGCGGTGAACCCGTGTGCGCGGGCCGCGTTTTCCTCGTCCGGCGACAGCCCGCCTTCGGGCCCGATCAGCAGCGTGACGACCGCCGCGGGCGGCGCGTCGGGCAGCGATGCGAACGGGATGCTCGCGCGCGGCGACAGCAGCAGCCGCAGCTCGCCGTCGGCCGGCGCGGCCGGCAGCGTATCGAGCCATGCGCCGAAGCCGCGTACCGGCGCGACATCCGGCACGCGATTGCGCCCGCATTGCTCGCACGACGCGCGCACGACGCCGCGCCAGTGCGCGACGCGCTTGTCCGCGCGCTCGCCGGACAGTTTCACGACGCCGCGCGCGGTCGACAGCGGCACGACCGCCGCGACGCCGAGCTCGACGGCCTTCTCGATCACCCAGTCCATCTTGTCGCCGCCGGCGATGCCTTGCGCCAGCGTCACGCGGTAGGGCGGCTCGGCCTCGGCCGGGTCGAACGCTTCGATCTGCGCGAGCGCGCTGCGCTTGTCGATCTCGACGAGCCGCGCGCGGTACTGGCCGCCGCTGCCGTCGAACAGCGCGAGCGCGTCGCCGGGCTGCAGCCGCAGCACTTGCGCGTGCCGCGCGACGTCGGTCGGCAACGCGAGCGTCGCATCGGCGCGCAGCGCCGCTTCGACGAAGAAACGCGGCACGGCCGCGGTGGTGGTGGCTTCACTCATGCTTATCGCGGCTCCGTTCATGCGTCCAGACGGCGCGCGAGCGCCCAGCGGTAGCCGTCGAGATCCTCGATCTGCGCGAAGCGGTCGCCCCAGAACTGGTCTTGCGGCGCGCTCAGCGATTGCGCGCCCGCGTCGAGCGCGCACTGCCAGGTCGCGTCGACGTCGTCGACATACAGATAGAACGACTGCGGGGCGGTTGCGCACGCACTTTTCGGCGTGAGCGCGGTCGAGCCGAATGCGCCTTCGGGCGCGAACATCACGATCAGCTGCCCGCGGTAGGTCATCTCGACGTGCATGATCGCGCCGTCTTCGTCGAGGACGTCGCGCAGCTCGAAGCCGAATGCGGCCTGGAAGAACTCGATGGCCGCGTGCGCATCGCGCACGGCCAGGTAAGGCGTCAACCAAGGCACGTTGGCCGGACGTGGATCGGTCATCAAAATCTCCTGTCGAACGGTGTTGGCGCTTGAGCGGTGACTCCGGTCCCATGCTTTGCAGCCCAACGGATATTGGCGCGGGGGCGCCCGGTGCGGTTCCGCGCCGGGCCGCGGCTACGCTGGCGGGCCGTCTGCAACGTTCAGTGCCAGTGGGTCGCGAGTCGAGCGCGGGGCGCACGCGGGAGAGCGTTCGACCAAGCCGCGGAACGATGTGTCCGCCCGGAAGCTCAGCGGCGAACGCCCAGTGTATCGCGCAGCGCGCGCGGCAGGGCAAAGAGGGCCGCATGGAGTCGCGCATCGTAGTAGCGCAAGCCCTGCACGTGGCGTGCGGCGAGCCGTTCGTCGATGTCGTGCGCGAACAGCGCGGCCGCATCGAGCGTGTCGCTCGCGATCGCCATCAGCCATTGGGATCCGTACAACGGCACGTGCGCGGACAGCGGATCGACGACCGCGAAGCTCGCGCGCAGGTCGTCGAGCAGCGCGGCGATGCGCGCCGCGTGGAACACCGGCGAGCCGAGATGCATCGAGATCGCGCCGCACGGCGTGAGAATCCGCTTGAGCCGTGCGTAGAACTCGCGCGTATAGAGGCCGGCCGCCGGCGAGTCGGGTGGCGTGAGGTCGAACACGACGAGATCGAAATGCTCGACGGTCGACGCGACGAAATGCGCGGCGTCGCCGATCACGACCGCGACGCGCGGGTCGTCGAGCGCGCCCTGGTGCACGTCGTCGAGATAGCGGCGCGCCATGCCGACCACCTCGTCGTCGAGTTCGGCGACGACGATCCGCTCGATGCACGCGTGCTTGAGCAGCTGGCGCGCGGCGCCACCGTCGCCGCCGCCGAGCACGAGCGCCTTCCTCGGGCACGGATGCGCGAGCGCGGCCGGGTGCGTCATGCACTCGTGGTACACGTATTCGTCGCCGACCGACGTCATCGGCCGGCCGTCGAGCGTGAACAGGCGGCCGAGCTGCGGGGTTTCCCAGACCTCGATGTGCTGGTGCGGCGACGCGACGTGCGCGAGCCGACGGGCGTTCGGGAAGCCGTACGCGGCGTCGGGCGTGGGATGGAAGAGAAGGGTCGTGTTCACGGGCGGGCCGCTCGGGGCAGGCAGTTCCGACGTCTGAATTATAGGAGGCGGGCGGTTTGGCGGAAAACCGTGCCGGAACACTACGCGCCGACAAGGGAAATGTCAGCCCATCTGTTAAAATGACGAGCTTTGCAGCCCCGTCCGTAGGCTCCGTCCGCTTCGCGTCCGTCAGGCGCCGCACCGCGCGCCGGGAACGATTGACGCTCGAGCTTCCGGATGCCGCCGTGCCCCCGTTTCCTCGACTCGTTCTCCGGACTCGACATGACGACTTCGTCTCCCGCCTCCACCACCCTGATGGCCAACGCGATCCGTGCGCTCGCGATGGACGCCGTCCAGCAAGCGAACTCCGGCCACCCCGGCATGCCGATGGGCATGGCCGAAATCGGCGTCGCGCTCTGGTCGCGCCACCTGAAGCACAACCCGACGAACCCGCACTGGGCAGACCGCGACCGCTTCGTGCTGTCGAACGGCCATGGCTCGATGCTGCTGTACTCGCTGCTGCACCTGACCGGCTACGACCTGCCGATGGAAGAGTTGAAGAACTTCCGCCAGCTGCACTCGAAGACGCCGGGCCACCCGGAATACGGCATCACGCCGGGCGTCGAGACGACCACCGGCCCGCTCGGCCAGGGTCTCGCGAACGCGGTCGGCATGGCGCTCGGCGAAGCGCTGATGGCCGACGAATTCAACCGTGACGGCGCGAAGATCGTCGATCACCACACGTACGTGTTCCTCGGCGACGGCTGCCTGATGGAAGGCATCTCGCACGAAGCGTGCTCGCTCGCGGGCACGCTGAAGCTGAACAAGCTGATCGCGCTGTACGACGACAACGGCATCTCGATCGACGGCGACGTCGTGAACTGGTTCCACGACGACACGCCGAAGCGCTTCGAAGCGTACGGCTGGAACGTGATCCCGAACGTGAACGGCCACGACGTCGACGCGGTCGACGCGGCGATCGCGAAGGCGAAGCTGTCGGACAAGCCGACGCTGATCTGCTGCAAGACGGTGATCGGCAAGGGCGCGGCGACCAAGGCCGGCGGCCACGACGTGCACGGCGCGGCGCTCGGCGCGGAAGAAATCGCGAAGACGCGCGCGGCACTCGGCTGGACCTGGGAGCCGTTCGTGATTCCGCAGGAAGTCTATGCGGCATGGGACGCGAAGGAAGCCGGCAAGCGTGCCGAGACCGAATGGGACGCGACGTTCGCTGCCTATCGCGCGAAGTTCCCGGCAGAAGCCGCCGAATTCGAGCGCCGGATGGCCAACAAGCTGCCGGCCGACTGGGCCGAGAAGGCCGCGGCGATCATCGCCGGCGCCAACGAGCGCGGCGAAACGGTCGCGACCCGCAAGGCGTCGCAACAGGCGATCGAAGGGCTCGCCGCCGCACTGCCGGAACTGCTCGGCGGCTCGGCCGACCTGACCGGTTCGAACCTGACCAACTGGAAGGCATCGAAGGCGGTCCGCGCGAATCCGGAAGGCCCGGGCGTCGTGCTGGGCAACCACATCAACTACGGCGTGCGCGAATTCGGCATGAGCGCGGCGATCAACGGCCTCGCGCTGCACGGCGGCCACAAGCCGTTCGGCGGCACGTTCCTGACGTTCTCCGACTACAGCCGCAACGCGCTGCGCGTCGCCGCGCTGATGAAGGTGCCGTCGATCTTCGTGTTCACGCACGATTCGATCGGCCTCGGCGAAGACGGCCCGACGCACCAGTCGATCGAGCACGTGTCGAGCCTGCGCCTGATCCCGAACCACGACGTATGGCGTCCGGCCGACACGGTCGAGACGGCCGTCGCCTGGACCCACGCGGTTGCCGCCGACCGTCCGTCGAGCCTGATCTTCAGCCGCCAGAACCTCGCGTTCAACCCGCGCACCGACGCGCAGATCGCGAACGTCGAGAAGGGCGGCTACGTGCTGAAGGACTGGGACGAAGAAATCGTCGCGCGCAAGATCATCCTGATCGCGACGGGCTCGGAAGTCGAACTCGCGATGAAGGCCGTCGAGCCGCTCGCGCAGCAGGGCATCGCGGCCCGCGTCGTGTCGATGCCGTCGACCAACGTGTTCGACCGCCAGGACGCCGAATACCGTGAACGCGTGCTGCCGCACGGCGTGCGCCGCGTCGCGATCGAAGCGGGCGTGACCGCGTTCTGGCACAAGTACGTCGGCCTCGAAGGCGGCGTCGTCGGGATCGACACGTTCGGCGAATCGGCCCCGGCCGGCGTGCTGTTCAAGTACTTCGGCTTCACCGTCGAGCACGTCGTCGAGACCGCGAAGGCCGTACTGGCCTAAAAGCATTCGCGACGCGCGCGACCCCGCGCGCGCGTCGCACCGTGAAGCTGCACGAAACGAATTTTTTCAGCCATCAGGAGATAGACCATGACGATCCGCGTCGCAATCAACGGCTACGGCCGTATCGGCCGCAACACGCTGCGCGCGTTCTATGAAAACGGCAAGAAGCACGATCTCGAGATCGTCGCGATCAACGACCTGGGCGATGCGAAGACCAACGCGCACCTGACCCAGTACGACACCGCGCACGGCAAGTTCCCGGGCGAAGTGTCGGTCGACGGCGACTACCTCGTCGTGAACGGCGACAAGATCCGCGTGCTGGCGAACCGCAACCCGGCCGAACTGCCGTGGGGCGAGCTGGGCGTCGACGTCGTGATGGAATGCACGGGCTTCTTCACGACGAAGGAAAAGGCGAGCGCGCACCTGAAGGGCGGCGCGAAGAAGGTGATCATCTCGGCGCCGGGCGGCAAGGACGTCGACGCAACGATCGTCTACGGCGTGAACCACAACGTGCTGAAGGCCGAGCACACCGTCATCTCGAACGCATCGTGCACGACGAACTGCCTCGCGCCGCTCGTCAAGCCGCTGAACGACAAGATCGGCCTCGAAACCGGCCTGATGACGACGATCCACGCGTACACGAACGACCAGGTGCTGACGGACGTCTACCACGAAGACCTGCGCCGCGCGCGTTCGGCTACCCACAGCCAGATCCCGACCAAGACGGGTGCTGCATCGGCCGTCGGCCTCGTGCTGCCGGAACTGAACGGCAAGCTCGACGGCTACGCGATCCGTGTCCCGACGATCAACGTGTCGGTCGTCGACCTGTCGTTCATCGCGAAGCGCGACACGACGGTCGAGGAAGTCAACGCGATCATGAAGGAAGCATCGGAAGGCGCGCTGAAGGGCATCCTCGGCTACAACGACGCACCGCTGGTGTCGATCGACTTCAACCACAACCCGGCTTCGTCGACGTTCGACGCAACGCTGACCAAGGTGTCGGGCCGCCTCGTCAAGGTGTCGAGCTGGTACGACAACGAGTGGGGTTTCTCGAACCGCATGCTGGATACGGCAGTCGCATTCGCGAACGCGAAGTAATCCCGCACGTCGCGCGGCCGCCGCAAGGCGGCCTGCGTGGCGAACGAGCCCGGCCCGGTTTTTCCGGCCGGGCTTTTTTATTTCCCGGCGTTCGCCGTTACCTGCTCGAGCGCGTCGACGAAGGCGCGCTTCAGCGGGCTGTCGAGGTCGGTCCACGCGAGGCCGATGCCGGTGCGGTGGCCAGCCAGGTCGAGCGGCCGCGCGAGCACGTTCGGCGGCAGCGCGCTCGCGGCTTCCGCCGGGATCAGCCCGATCCCCATCCCGGCCGCGACGAGCGCGAGCATCGTCGTGAATTCCCCGAATTCCTGCGCGATCTCGAGCGTCGTGCCCGCGCGGCTCAGCGCGAGCAGCATGTCGTCGTGAAAGCCGGGTGCGTAGCGGCGCGCGAGCACGAACGCGGGCTGGCCGCGCAGCGCGGACGGTGAAATCGTGGCGTGCGCGGCGAGCGGATGGTCGAGCGGCAGCGCGACGACGAAGCCTTCCTCGAGCACCACGCGCGTGTCGATGCCCGCATACGCGGCCGGCAGCCGGATCATCCCGAAATCGATGCGCCGGTCGCGCAGCGCGGCGATCTGGTCGGGCGTCGGCAGATCCTTCAGTTCGAGCGTGATCAGCGGATAGCGCTCGCGCATCGTGCGCAGCACGGCCGGCAGCAGCGCCGGCAGCACCGACGACACGAACGCGATGCGCAGCGTGCCGATCTCGCCGCGGCTCGACAGCCGCGCCATCTGCTCCGCGCGCGCGGCCTGCTGCAGCGTCGCCCGCGCTTCGGGCAGAAACACGCGCCCCGTATCGCTGAGCTCGACCTTGTGGCGGTCGCGCTCGAACAGCCGCGCGCCGAGTGCTTCCTCGAGCGCCTTGATCTGCATGCTCAGCGCGGACTGCACGATGAACAGGCGCTGCGCGGCGCGCCCGAAATGCAGCTCTTCCGCGAGCGTGACGAAGGCGCGCAATTGCTTGAGTTCCATGGTGGGCAGGCCGCGGTGAATGGTGATCTGATTTCATGATAACCGGATCAAAAAAGACCATTGGCGCGCCCCCCGGCCGAGCGCCGAAGATACCCTGAATGCGAGACCGGCCGCGACCGGCGGTCGGCTCGATGGCACGAGGAGACATGCATGAGCAACGCGCTTGACCGGTTCCGCCTGGACGGCCGCCGCGCACTGATCACGGGTTCCGGACGCGGGATCGGGCTGACGCTCGCCCGCGGGCTCGCGGAAGCCGGTGCGGCGATCGTGATCAACGATCGCAATGAGGAGAAGGCCGCGACGCTCGCGCGCCATTTCCGCGAGGAAGGCTTCGCGGCCGACTACGCGGTGTTCGACGTCGCCGAGCACGCGCAGGTGCGCGTGGCGATCGACGCTTTCGAGGCGCGCGTCGGCGCGATCGACATCCTCGTGAACAACGCGGGCATCCAGCGCCGCGCGCCGCTCGACGCGTTTGATCCGGACGACTGGCACGCGCTGATGCGCGTGAATCTCGACGGCGTGTTCAACGTCGCGCAGGCGGTGGCGCGGCACATGATCGCGCGCGGCCGCGGCAAGATCATCAACATCTGCTCGGTGCAGAGCGAGCTCGCACGGCCGACGATCGCGCCGTACGCGGCGACGAAGGGCGCGGTGCGGATGCTGACGAAGGGGATGTGCGCCGACTGGGCGCGTCACGGCATCCAGGCGAACGGCCTCGCGCCCGGCTATTTCGAGACCGAACTGAATCGCGCGCTGGTCGACGACGCGGCCTTTTCCGACTGGCTGTGCAAGCGCACGCCGGCCGGCCGCTGGGGGCGCGTCGACGAGCTGTGCGGCGCGGCGATCTTCCTCGCGTCGGCCGCATCCGATTTCGTGAACGGCCAGACTCTGTTCGTCGACGGCGGCCTGACCAGCGCCGTCTGAGCGGCGACGTTTGAGCGGCGACGCCCGGCGCCGTGCGCGCAGCGTCGTTGCGCCGGCCAGGGCCGGCATCCGAATTCCCAGAAGAGCCCGCCGCATGAGCGGGCCGATGTCCCGGCGCCGTCGCGCCAGGTTCCGGAACGGAAGGCAGGAGACAGGAGACAACGATGGATCGCACTTCCCCGCCGCCCGCGCGGCGCGATGCAATACCCGGCACGCCGGCGGACGCCGGCGAGCGTCGCGGCGTCGACACCCGGCAGCTGAACCGAGCGGCATGGACCTGCTCGCTCGGCAGCGCGCTCGAATACTACGATTTCGCGCTGTACACGCTCGCGTCGGCGCTGGTCTTCGGACCGCTGTTCTTCCCCGCGCAAACTGCCGAGATGCGGCTGATCGCGAGCTTCGGCACGTACTTCGTCGGCTTCGCGGTGCGCCCGCTCGGCGGCGTGGTGTTCGGCGTGCTCGGCGATCGCGTCGGCCGCAAGTTCGTGCTGACCGCGACGGTGCTGCTGATGGGCGTCGCGAGCACGCTGATCGGCGTGCTGCCGACCTATGCGACCGCCGGCTACTGGGCACCCGCGCTGCTGGTGCTGCTGCGCATCCTGCAGGGCCTCGGCGCCGGCGCGGAGCAGGCCGGTGCAGCCGTGCTGATGACCGAATACGCGCCGCGGGCCCAGCGCGGCTTCTATGCGTCGCTGCCGTTTCTCGGGATCCAGCTCGGCACGGTGCTTGCGGCGGCCGTCTATTTCCTGCTGCTCGCGAACCTCGACCGCGTCACCGACGGCTGGGGCTGGCGCGTGCCGTTCCTGTTCAGCGCGGTGATCGTCGCGGTCGGGATTTACATGCGGGTCCGGCTGCACGAGTCGCCGACCTTCGTGCGGCTCGAGAAGCGCGCGCAGGTGTCGGCGAATCCGTTGAAGAGCGTGGTCCGGCACTCGAAGCGCTCGCTGCTGATCGGCATCGGCCTGCGGATGGCCGAGAACGGCGGCTCGTCGATCTACCAGGCGCTCGCGGTCAGCTATCTCGCCGGCGTGATCGGGATGAAGGGGCCGATCGGCGCGCTCGCGCTGGTGTGCGCGGCGACCGTCGGCGCGTGCACGGTGCCGCTCGCGGGCCGGCTCAGCGACCGCTTCGGCCGCGTGCGCGTGTACCGCACGTTCGCCTGGCTGCAACTCGCGCTCGCGTTTCCGGTGTGGTGGATCTTCAGTCAGGGGAACGTGGTCGCAAGCGTGATCGCGATCTCGATCGCGCAGGGCTTCGCGAACTGGGGGATGCTCGGCGCGCAGGCCGCGCTGCTGCCCGAACTGTTCGGCGCGCGGCATCGCTACATGGGCGTGTCGTTCTCGCGCGAAGTGTCGGCCGTGCTCGCGGGCGGCATCGCGCCGCTCGTCGGCGCAACGATCATCGCGACCGTGATCGCGCTGCACGGCGGCGACCACGCGGCCGGCGTGCGTGCATGGGTGCCGATCGCCGCGTACCTGGTGCTGCTGACGCTGATCACGCTGTTCACCACCGCGCGGATGCCGGAGACGCTGAACCGCGATCTCGACGATCCGCTCGACGCCGCGCACGCGCAATCGGCCCCGGACGCCGAATCGCTCGCACGGCATGCATGAACGGGCCGGGCGGCCGATGCGGCCCGGCACGCATTCGACTTTCAACGCTTTTCGACAGGAGCAAGCGCAGATGGCGCACGAATCGACCCGGCGGCCCGAGCTGCTGATGACGGGCCCCTATCAGCCGTGGGACGACGCATGGTTGTCGACCGGCTACGACGTCCATCGGTTGTGGGAGGCCGCCGACCGCGCGGCGTTCCTCGCCGAACACGGCGCCGGCGTGCGCGCGATCGCGACGCGCGGCGACCTCGGCGCCGATGCCGCGCTGATCGCCGCGCTGCCGCAGCTCGAGATCGTCGCGTGCTACGGCGTCGGCACCGATGCGATCGATCTCGCGGCCGCCCGCGAGCGCGGGATCCGCGTGACCAACACGCCCGACGTGCTGACCGGCGACGTCGCCGATCTCGGCATCGGCCTCACCCTCGCGCTGCTGCGCCGGATCGGCGCCGGCGACGCGTACGTGCGCTCCGGCGCGTGGTCCGACGGCGACATGCCGCTCGTCACGCGCCTGTACGGCAAGCGCGTCGGCATCGTCGGCTTCGGCCGGATCGGTTCGACGCTCGCGCGCCGGCTGTCGGGCTTCGAGGTCGAACTCGGCTATTTCGACGTGGCGCCGCGCGCGGACAGCCAGCACCGCTTCTTCGGCCGCCTGGCCGAGCTGGCCGGCTGGTGCGACGTGCTGATCGTCACGCTCGCGGGCGGCGCGTCGACCCGCCACCTCGTCGACGCGGCCGTGCTCGACGCGCTCGGCCCGCGCGGCTATCTGGTGAACGTGTCGCGCGGCACGACCGTCGACGAGCCCGCGCTGCTCGACGCGCTCGAACGCGGCGCGATCGCCGGCGCGGCGCTCGACGTGTTCTGGAACGAACCGCGCATCGACCCGCGTTTCCTCGCGTTGCCGAACGTGCTGCTGCAGCCGCATCATGCGAGCGGCACCGTCGAGACGCGCCAGGCGATGGGCTGGCTGGTGCGCGACAACCTCGCCGCGCACTTCGCCGGCGCGCCGTTGCTCACACCGGTCGTCTGAGGAGGCTGTCATGCGTATGCGCTGCATGTGTCTCGTGATCCACGGGCCGAACGACCTGCGGCTCGAAGAGCAGGACGCGGGCGAGATCGGCCCGGGCCAGGTGCGCGTCGATGTCGCGATGGGCGGCATCTGCGGCTCCGATCTCCATTACTTCCGGCACGGCGGCTTCGGCGCGATCCGGCTGCAGCAGCCGATGGTGCTCGGCCATGAGGTCGCCGGCACGGTGGCGGCGGTCGCGCCGGACGTGACGTCGGTGAAGGTCGGCGATCGCGTCGCGGTGAACCCGAGCCGCCCGTGCGGCGCGTGCCGCTACTGCCTCGAAGGGCTGCCGAACCAGTGTCTCGACATGCGCTTCTACGGCAGCGCGATGCGCATGCCGCACGTGCAGGGCGCGTTTCGCAACGCGCTCGTGTGCGATGCCGCGCAGTGCGTGAAGGTGGCGGACCACGTGCCGTTGTCGCTCGCGGCGCTCGCCGAGCCGTTCGCCGTCGGGCTGCATGCGGTGTCGCGCGCCGGCCCGCTGATCGGCCGGCGCGTGCTCGTGTCGGGGTGCGGGCCGATCGGCGTGCTGGCGGTCGCGGCGGCGCGCGTGCACGGCGCCGCCGAGATCGTCGCGACCGACGTGGTCGATGCGCCGCTCGAGGTCGCCCGTGCGCTCGGCGCCGACCACACGATCAACGCGGCGACCGACACCGGCTGGGTCGCGCGCTACGGCGCCGACAAGGGCACGTTCGACGTGATGATCGAGTGTTCCGGCAATGCGCGCGCGCTGCGCGACGGCCTCGACGTGATGCGGCCGCGCGGCGTCGTCGTGCAGCTCGGGCTCGGCGGCGATGTCAGCCTGCCGCAGAACGTCGTGGTCGCGAAGGAGCTGTCGATCTGCGGCTCGTTCCGCTTCCATGCGGAATTCGGGCTCGCGGTGCAGCTGATCAATGCGCAGCGCGTCGACCTGCGCCCGGCCGTGACGGGCGTGTTCCCGATGCGCGACGCGAACCATGCGTTCGAGCTGGCCGGCGACCGGCAACGCGCGATGAAGGTGCTGATCGATTTCGCGGACGCGGCGGCATGATCGTCTGCTGATGGCGCGCGACGGCGCGCCAAGCAAACAAGGCACGCCCGCGGCTTGCGGAGCGTGCCTTTTTCATTGGCTGGCGCGAAAGCGGCTTACTGCGTGACTTGCCGCACGCCGATGCGCTGCGACGCGAGCCACAGGGCGATCAGCACGCCCGACAGCGCCGCGCCCGCGATGCACACGCCGCGCCAGCCGTCGACGCCGTACGCAACGCTCGCCGCGAACGACCCGAATGCACCGCCGATGAAGTAGCTCGTCAGATAGATCGTCGTCACGCGGCTGCGCGCGTGGCCCGCGAGCGCATAGATCACGCTCTGGTTCGAGATGTGCATGCCCTGCACGCCGACGTCGAGCAGCAGGATCCCCGCGATCAGCGCGATGAGCGAATGCGCGCCGGTCGCGATCAGCGCGAACGACGCGAGCACGGCCGCCGCGAACAGCCCGGTCGCCGCATTGCCGTGACCGCGATCGACGAGCCGGCCGGCCGACGTCGCCGCGAGGGCGCCCACCGCGCCGACGATCCCGAACAGGCCGATCCGCCCTTCGGAATAGTTGTACGGCGGCTGGCTCAACAGGAACGTGAGGCCGGTCCACAGCAGGCTGAAGCACGCGAACACGAGCGCGCCGTACGTGGAACGCAGCGCGATCAGCGGCTGCGCGCGCACCAGCGCGACGAGCGATTTCATCAGCGCCGCGTAGTCGAGCCGTGCGTGGCGGCGATCTTTCGGCAGCTTCGCCGCGAGCACGCCGGTCAGCACGAGGGTCATCACCGCGGCGATGCCGTACACCGCGCGCCAGCCGAACCCGTCGGCGATCGCGCCGGCCGCGACGCGCGCGAGCAGGATGCCGAGCAGCAGCCCGCTCATCACGGTGCCGACCGCGCGGCCGCGCGTGCGTGCATCGGCGAGCGACGCGGCGAACGGCACGAGCAGTTGCGTCGAGCAGGTGACGAAGCCGAGCGCGATGTTCGCGACGACGAACATCGTGAAGTTCGTGCTGAACGCGACGGCGACCAGCGCGATCACGTTGAGCACGAGCAGCCGCACGATCAGCGTGTGGCGGTTGACCGCGTCGCCGAGCGGGACGATCAGCAACAGGCTCGCCGCATAGCCGAGCTGCGTCAGCGTGACGAGATAGCCGAGTTCGGCGGGCGGGCGGCCGAAGCTGTGCGCGATCGCCGCGAGCAGCGGCTGCGCGTAATAGATGTTGCCGATGACGATGCCGCACGCGCAGGCGAACAGCAGCGTCATCGCGCGGGTCAGGGGAGGATGGTTGTCGTGATGCGGTTCCATGGTCGCGAAAAAAACAGCGGCGCCGGCCGGCGGCATGCGCCGTCGGCAACGCGGGGTTGCGGGAATCGGGGCCGGCGTCAACGGATCGGCGACGAGCCGATGCGCGCCCGGCGGAGCGTGGCCGGCGCCCGGATCGGGTGGCGGCGGATCGTCGTGCGGCGGGCGAAGGAGGGCAGACCCGGGTGGGCCGCTCCGGTGCCGCGGCCAGGCGCCGTGCGGGGGAGCGGATCTGCGTATGATGCGGGAATCGAATCATAGCGTCCAAGACTGGATCCTTATGGTATCCATTGGTGCCACCAATACACGGGCCGCGATGCTACTCCGCCACATCCGCTATTTCCTGGCCGTTGCCGAGCAGCGCAGCTTCACGCGCGCGGCCGATGCGCTGCACGTGTCGCAGCCGACGCTGTCGCAGCAGGTCCGCCAGCTCGAGGACATGCTCGGCGTGCAGCTGTTCGACCGCTCGGGCCGCACGGTGCGGCTCACCGAATTCGGCGAGGTCTATGCGCGCCACGCGCGCGCGGCGCTGCACGAGCTCGACACCGGGCAGCGTGCGCTGCACGACGTCGCCGATCTCGGCAGCGGTTCGCTGCGGCTCGCGATGATGCCGACCTTCGCGGCCTACCTGAGCGGCTCGCTGATCGACGCGTTCCATGCGGATTTCCCGCACGTCGCGCTGACGATCGACGCGATGCCGCAGGAGCGCATCGAGGCGCTGCTTGCCGACGACCGGCTCGATGCGGGCTTCGCGTTCATGCCGCCGCGCGCGCCCGACATCGATGCGCTGCCGCTGTGGGACGAACCGCTCGCGCTCGTGACGGGCCGCACGCACCGCCTGGCCCGCCGCCGCCGCGCGCTGAGCCCGGCAGAGCTCGTCGGCGAGCCGCTGGTGTTGCTCAGCCGCGCGTTCGCGACGCGCGAAAGCATCGACCGGTATTTCATCGAACAGGGCGCTTGGCCGACGATCGCGATCGAGACGAATACGGTCAGTGCGGTACTGGAGCTCGTGCGCCGCGGCCGGCTCGCGACGGTGCTGCCGGAGGCGGTCGCGCGCGAGAGCGGCGACCTGTGCGCGCTGGAACTCGATCCGCCGCTGCCGTCGCGCACGGCCGCGCTGCTCACGCGCAAGGGCGCATACCGCAGCGTCGCGGCGCGCGCGTTCATCGAGCGCGCGCTCGCATACCGCGATCCTTCGGGGGGATGACCGGTATGACCGGATGACGGCTGTCGCGTCGGCCACGACCGACGGCCGACGGCTGCGTCAGGTGCCCGGCGTCGGGAAGAAGATGCCCGCGCGCTGCGCGGCGTTCGCGATGTGCGTCTCGATCGCGGTGCCGGCCGCGGCCGCATCGCGGGCGATCAGCGCATCGACGATCGCGCGGTGCTCGTGCCACGTCGACAGCAGCAGCTCGCGCCGGTAGAACGGCATGCGCTGGCTTTCCTTCATGATGTCGGCGCTGCTGCGCAGCACCGACTCGATCGCCGCGTTGCCCGCGAGATGGATGATCCGCATGTGGAAGTCGAAGTCGAGCCGCGACGCTTCGTCGAGCGCGCTCTCGGTGAGCGCGACGTGCAGGTCGGCGAGGTTGTCCTCGAACCATGCGACGTCGTCGTCGGTGACGACGTGCGCGGCCATCCGCGCGGCGAACCCTTCGAGCGCATAGCGCATCTGGTACGTGTCGGGCGGCGACGACTGCTCGGCGAATTGCCACGGATGGGCGGCCGTCGCCTGCGCGCTTTCGACGTACACGCCCTTGCCGGCGCGGATGCGCAGCATCCCGAGCGCCTCGAGCGTGGAGAGCGCCTCGCGCAGCGACGCGCGGCTGATCTCCAGCTCCTCGGAGAGCTGGCGCTGGGCCGGCAGCAGGCTGCCGACCGGATACACGCCTGCCTCGATCCGGTCGCGGATCGTCGCGATGGCGGCGTCGGTCACGGTGTGCGGAACGTTTTTCATGATGTGAACGATGGCCGGTCTGACCGGCATTGTAATCCGCACGCGCGCGGTGCACGACCGGCCTACGGGAAAGCCACGATCCGCCCCCGTTTGGGGCGCCGCAAACGGAGGCGCGGGGGGGCGGGAAATCCCTATTTTGTCCGTCCTTGACTCGACTATATCGGCTTCCTACTATCCACCATAACATCACTGGTCTTACCAGTATGAACAGACGAAACTGCAACCGTTGGATCGGGAGAGCGCCGTGTCGAAATTCCTCAATTCGCTGTTTGGCCGGGTAGTCGTCGCATTGATCCTGGGGGTCGCGCTCGGCGCGTTCTTCCCGCATTTCGCCGAGTCGCTGCGACCGCTCGGCGACGGCTTCCTGAAGCTTATCAAGATGGTCATCGGCCCGATCGTGTTCTGCGTCGTGGTCAGCGGGATGGCCAATGCGGGCGACCTGAAGAAGGTCGGCCGGGTCGGCCTGAAGGCGGTCGTCTACTTCGAGGTGATGACGACGCTCGCGCTCGGCATCGGGCTCGTGCTCGCGTGGCTCACGCGCCCGGGCGTCGGGATGAACATCGACCTGCGCTCGCTCGACGCGGCCTCGCTCTCGTCGTACGCGAAGAACGCCGAAAGCCTGAAGGACACGGCCGGCTACCTGATGAAGATCATCCCGGAGACCGCGATCGACGCGTTCGCGAAGGGCGACATCCTGCAGATCCTCGTGTTCGCGGTGCTGTTCGGCTCCGCGCTGTCGCTGCTCGGCGACAAGGCGCAGCGCGTGAACAGCCTGATCGAGGAACTGTCGCACGTGTTCTTCCGCATCATCGGCTTCATCATCAAGCTCGCGCCGCTCGGCGTGCTCGGCGCGATCGCGTTCACGACCGGCAAGTACGGCGTCGCGTCGCTCAAGCAGCTCGGCTACCTCGTCGCGGTGTTCTACCTGAGCTGCTTCGTGTTCGTCACGGTCGTGCTCGGCGCGGTGATGCGTCTCGCGGGCTTCTCGGTGTTCAAGCTGATCCGCTACCTGCGCGAGGAACTGTCGATCGTGCTCGGCACGGCGTCGTCGGATGCGGTGCTGCCGCAGGTGATGAGCAAGCTCGAATACATGGGCATCAAGGATTCGACGGTCGGCCTCGTGATCCCGACCGGCTATTCGTTCAACCTCGACGGCTTCTCGATCTACCTGACGCTCGCCGTGCTGTTCATCGCGCAGGCCACCAACACGCCGCTGTCCACGCATGACCTGATCGTCGTGCTGCTCGTGTCGCTCGTCACGTCGAAGGGTGCGCACGGGATTCCGGGTTCGGCGATCGTGATCCTCGCGGCGACGCTGTCGGCGATTCCCGCGATTCCGGTGCTCGGCCTCGTGCTGATCCTGCCGGTCGACTGGTTCGTCGGCATCGCCCGCGCGCTGACCAACCTGATCGGCAACTGCGTCGCGACGGTGGTCGTCGCGGTGTGGGAGAACGACATCGACCGGGCCCGCGCGACGCGCGTGCTGAACCGCGAGTTGCGCTACGTGGCCGACGAGCAGGGCAGCGCCGCGCCGGTCGCCGGCGACCAGGCCCACGCGCTCTGAGCGCACCCGCGCGCGAAGCGGCTTCCCCGGCTGCTTCGCGTGAACGAATGTCCTGCGGCCGGCGCGACGATGCGCCGGTCCTTACCAAGATAGTGGAGACGACATGGCAGCCCCCATCCTCGATCCGAACGCGCCGGCCTTCACGCGGCGCTACATGAACCTCGCCGATCCGCGCCTGGGCGCGCAGGCGCTCTTCGCCAGCGATGAATTCTTCGCGCCGAAGGAGCGCATGCTGAATCCCGAGCCGGCCGTCTTCATTCCCGGCAAGTACGACGACCACGGCAAGTGGATGGACGGCTGGGAAACGCGCCGCAAGCGCACCACCGGCCACGACTTCTGCGTGGTCCGGCTCGCGCGGCCGGGCGTGATCTACGGCGTCGATCTCGATACGAGCCACTTCACCGGCAACTTCCCGCCGGCCGCGTCGATCGAGGCCTGCGCGGCGGACGGCGACACGCCGGCGGACGACGCCGAATGGCGCACGATCGTCCCCGCGACGACGCTGCAGGGCAATTCGCATCACTACGTGAGCGTCGACGATGCGCAGCCGGTCACGCACCTGCGCGTGAACCTGTATCCGGACGGCGGGCTCGCGCGGCTGCGCGTGTACGGCCAGCCGCAGCGCGACTGGCGCCGCGTGCCGGCGGGCGAACTCGTCGATCTCGCCGCGATCGAGAACGGCGGCTACCTGGTGGCCGCGAACAACCAGCACTTCGGTCCGGCCTCGCAGATGCTGATGCCGGGGCGCGGCGCGAACATGGGCGACGGCTGGGAAACGCGGCGCCGCCGCGAGCCCGGCAACGACTGGGCGATCGTCGCGCTGGCGCGGCCGGGCATCATCCGGCGCGTCGAGGTCGATACGGCGTTCTTCAAGGGCAACTTCCCCGACCGCTGTTCGCTGCAGGCGGCGCACGTTACCGGCGGCACCGACGATTCGCTCGTCACGCAGGCGATGTTCTGGGCCGAACTGCTCGGCGAGCAGAAGCTGCAGATGGATCACGTGCATACGTTCGACCAGCTCGCGGCGCTCGGCCCCGTCACGCACGTGCGCTTCAACATCTTCCCGGACGGCGGCGTGTCGCGCCTGCGTCTGTGGGGCGAGCCGGCTTGAAGGAGGGCATCGGCATGAGCGGACCACACATCCTGCGCGTCGAGCGCCTGACCCGCGACGCGTTCGTGCCGTTCGGCGACGTGATCGCACTCGAAGGCGCGCGGCACTTCCCGATCAACGGCGGCACGACCGAGCGCTTCCACGATCTCGCGACGATCGACGTCTGCGCGGACGGCGGCCGGCCGCTCGTCAGCGTGTTTCGCGCGCAGCCGCGCGCGCTGCCGGTCGCGATCACGCTGATGGAGCGCCATCCGCACGGCAGCCAGGCGTTCATCCCGCTGGCGGCGGTGTCGCGCTACGCGATCGTCGTCGCGCCGGCCGGCGAGTTCCGGCCCGACGCGATGCGCGCGTTCCTGGCCGAAGGCTGGCAGGGCGTGAACTACGCGAAGGGCGTCTGGCACCATCCGCTGCTTGCGCTCGACGCGGTCAGCGACTTCGTGATCGTCGACCGCGGCGGCCCGCAGCCGAACTGCGACGAGATTCCGCTCGACGACGCGTGGGCGCTCGAGTTCGAGCCGGCGTGCGCGAGCGCGGCCTGACGCGCGCCGAAGGCGGCGCCGGGCGCCGGGCGTACCAAGCGCCGGGCGGCGGCGGCACGGCTCGCCGCCGCACGACTGACTGACTGAAAACGTTCCCGAACCGGCCCGCACGCGACGTGCGGGCCGCTTTCATTCCTGTCCCGAAAACAACACGGCCCGGGCGGCGGGATGCCGGCCGGGCCGTCGCGCAGGCGCGCAGCGTGCGGATCAGTGCTTGCGGTGCGGGCAGTTCTCGGTCGTGCAGGAACCGTACATCGCGAGCGAGTGTTCCTGGAGCCGGAAGCCGCGTTCCTTCGCGATCGCTTGCTGGCGGCCTTCGATCTCGGCGTCGAAGAACTCCTCGACGCGACCGCAATCGAGGCAGACGAGGTGATCGTGGTGCGAACCTTCGTTCAGCTCGAACACGGCCTTGCCGGATTCGAAGTTGCTGCGCGTGAGCAGGCCGGCCTGCTCGAACTGCGTCAGCACGCGGTAAACGGTGGCGAGCCCGATGTCGAGCTGTTCGTTGAGCAGGTTGCGGTAGACGTCTTCGGCCGTCAGGTGACGTACCGGGCTTTGCTGGAAGATCTCGAGAATCTTGAGGCGCGGTAGGGTGGCCTTTAGCCCGATATTCTTGAGATCCGTCGGATTGGTCATGGCTAGGCATCCCTAGAGTACAATGCAGGGCTTCAATGTTACCGGCTTTTCGCCGTTCCAGAAACACGCGCGGCCCGCGACGCGGGCGAGCACGGTGACGGAAATGTTCCCGGAATCCCTTTCGCACTTTCAGAGGAGTCGCATGCGGAGTGCCATCATCGCTGCCGCCGCCGTTGCCGCGCTGGCTGGTTGTTCGTCGTACGACAGCGTGACGCAGCGCATCGCGCAGAGCATCACGCCCTATCGGATCACTGTCGTGCAGGGGAACTTCGTGTCGCAGGAGAAGGCCGCGCAGCTGCAGGCCGGGATGACGCGCGAGCAGGTCCGCGCGTTGCTCGGCACACCGCTGCTGTCGGACATGTTCCACGCCGACCGCTGGGATTACCTCTTTTACTTCAAGCGCGGCTCGACGTCCGTCGTCCAGCAGCGCGACCTCGTGCTGACGTTCTCGGGCGATCGCCTCGCGAGCTGGACGGGTGCCGAGAACCTGCCGTCCGAACTCGACCTGCTGGCCGATATCGACGGCGACCGCGGCGGCAAGAAGGCGAAGGCCGCGGCCGCGGCGAAGAAGGCGTCGGAAGCCGCCGCCGCTGCTGCTGCCGCAAGCGCCGCGCAGGCGACCGCTGCCGCGAGCCCGTCCGCCGAGCCGGTCTCCGGCGCGGCGGTCGACCAGGATGCGAACGCCCAGGCGGCGCGCGCGGCGAACCGTGCGACCAACCAGGTGTCGGGGCAGGGCACGGCCGGCCGCCGCTTCACGCCGTCCGCGCAGGCCTCGGCCGGCGCGCCGGTGCCGGGCGGCCAGCCGCCGGGCGCCGCGCCGGCGATCCAGCCGCAGTTCCAGTTCCATCGCCCGCCGCAGCCGAACGTGTCGAACGAGGCGTCGCCGCCGGTCGGCCCGCAGGGTTCGGACAACCTGCAGAACCAGCCGCTCACCGCGCCGGCCCAGTCGCAGTAAGCCGCCGGGCTGCGGAAACAGGGCGGCATGCGCCGCCCGCCTTTAGACCTGTCGTGTAGAAAGCCATGAAGATTGCGATTGCCGGTGCATCGGGCCGTATGGGCCGGATGCTGATCGAAGCCGTTCTCAACGATTCCGACGCGCAGCTCGTCGGCGCGCTCGACCGCGCCGATTCGCCGTTCCTCGGCCAGGACGCGGGCGCGTTCCTCGGCAAGGAAACCGGGATCAAGCTGACCGACGACCTCGATGCGGTGTTCGCACAGGCCGACTACCTGATCGACTTCACGCGGCCGGAAGGCACGATCGCGCACGTCGCGGCCGCGCTGCGCCACGACGTGAAGCTCGTGATCGGCACGACCGGCTTCACCGCCGAGCAGAAGGCCGAGCTGCAGGCCGCGGCGGCCAGGATCGGCATCGTGTTCGCGGCGAACATGAGCGTCGGCGTGAACGTCACGCTGAAGCTGCTCGAATTCGCGGCGCAGCATTTCTCGCACGGCTACGACATCGAGATCATCGAGGCGCACCACCGCCACAAGGTCGACGCGCCGTCGGGCACCGCGCTGATGATGGGCGAGGCCGTGGCCGGCGCGCTCGGGCGCTCGCTCGACGAATGCGCGGTGTACGGCCGCCAGGGCGTGACGGGCGAACGCGATCCGTCGACGATCGGCTTTGCGGCCGTGCGCGGCGGCGACATCGTCGGCGATCACACCGTGCTGTTCGCCGGCATCGGCGAACGGATCGAGATCACGCACAAGTCGTCGAGCCGCGTGTCGTACGCGCAGGGCGCGCTGCGTGCGGTCCGCTTCCTGTCGGCGCGCGGCGCCGGCCTGTTCGACATGCAGGACGTGCTCGGCCTGCGCTGACCCTCACGGGGAAACTCCGATGGCGATTCCCACCGGCGTTGTCCACTACCTCGAAAGCGGCGATGCGATCACGCACGCCGTCGCCTACGTGCTGCTGGCGATGTCCGTCGCCAGCTGGTGCTTCCTCCTCATGAAAGCCTGGCTGCTGGTCCGCGCGAAGCGGCAGGGGCCGCGCGCGCTCGCCGCGTTCTGGCGCGCGGCGTCGCTCGACGCGGGCATCGCCGCGCTCGCCGGCGCCGACCGTGAGCGCGTGTTCGTGCCGCTCGCCGAAGCCGCGCGCGATGCGGCCGACGCACACGATCCGGCCGCGCTGGCCGCGCGTGTCGAGCGCAGCGAACGCGTGCTGCGCGCGCTGCGTCACGCGATGCTGCGCTCGCAGCGGCGCCTCGAGTTCGGCCAGGTGCTGCTCGCGTCGATCGGCAGCACCGCGCCGTTCGTCGGGCTGCTCGGCACCGTCTGGGGCATCTACCACGCGCTCGGCAGCATCGCCGCGAGCGGGCAGGCGCAGATCGAGAACGTCGCGGGGCCGGTCGGCGAGGCGCTGATCATGACCGCGTTCGGGCTCGTCGTCGCGATTCCCGCGGTGCTCGCCTATAACATCCTCGGGCGGCTCGTGCGCCAGCTCGCCGAGGAACTCGACGGCTTCGCGCGCGACCTGCACGTATTCGTGTGCGCGCAGGGCGCCTGACGCGCGGCCGGGAGGAACGACCATGGCATTCGGCGGACTGGAGCATCACAAGACGTCCGCGCCGATGGCGGAGATCAACATGACGCCGCTGATCGACGTGATGCTCGTGCTGCTCGTCATCTTCATCATCACCGCGCCGCTGATGACGCACGCGATCCGGCTCGACCTGCCGAAGGTCGCGGCCAGCGTCGCGCGCGACACGCCGCAGTCGGTCACGCTGTCGATCGACGACGCCGGCAAGCTCTACTGGGACGACGCGCCCGTCGCGCTCGACGCGCTGCCGGCGCGCTTTCGCGCCGCCGCCGCGGGCGTCGCGCCGCCCGAGCTGCGGCTGCGCGCGTCGCGCGCGACCCGCTACGACGTGATCGCGCAGGTGATGGGTGCCGCGCAGGCCGCGGGCCTCACGCGGATCGGCTTCGTCACCGACATGCCGCCGGCGCGCGGCGGTTCCGCGGCGCCATCCGGCGCGCCCGCGCCGCGCTGAGCGGTGCGGGGCCGGGTTTGCGGGCGGGGCGGCGGCGGCAACCGGCGCTCGCCCGCGAGACCGGCCGTGAGGGCCGGCGCGGACGGTATAATCAACGTTTTTCCCGGTTGGCAGGTATTTTCCAGGTAACCCGGAAATTTCCAGGTTGCCTGGAAAATCTCCGGAAACCTTGAACAGGCCTGGACGCAGCGAGCCTGTCCCGCCGCCGGGCAAGCATTATTTCGATCCACTCCTGCGCGCGAGCCGTCGCGCCGCTTAAAGCCTAGTCCGAACCACACCATGCACGAGAGATACGTACCCGCCGACGTCGAAGCCGCCGCTCAGGGCGACTGGCGCGCAGCCGATGCCTACAAGACGCAGGAAGATTCGCAGAAGCCGAAGTTCTACTGCGTGTCGATGCTGCCGTACCCGTCCGGCAAGCTGCACATGGGTCACGTGCGCAACTACACGATCAACGACGTGATGTACCGCTATCTGCGGATGAACGGCTACAACACGCTGATGCCGATGGGCTGGGACGCGTTCGGGATGCCGGCCGAGAACGCCGCGATGGCGAACGGCGTGCCGCCCGCGAAGTGGACCTACGACAACATCGACTACATGAAGGGCCAGATGCAGTCGATGGGCCTCGCGATCGACTGGTCGCGCGAGATCGCGACGTGCAAGCCCGACTACTACAAGTGGAACCAGTGGCTGTTCCTGAAGATGCTCGAAAAGGGCATCGCGTACAAGAAGACGGGCACCGTGAACTGGGATCCGGTCGACCAGACCGTGCTCGCGAACGAGCAGGTGATCGACGGCCGCGGCTGGCGCTCGGGCGCGCTCGTCGAGAAGCGCGAGATCCCGATGTACTACCTGCGGATCACGCAGTACGCGGATGAGCTGCTGAACGACCTCGACGGCCTCGGCTGGCCCGAGCGCGTGAAGATCATGCAGCAGAACTGGATCGGCAAGAGCTTCGGCGTGAACTTCGGCTTCCCGTACGAACTCGACGGCGAGAAGGCGCTCCTGCGCGTGTTCACGACGCGTGCCGACACGATCATGGGCGTCACGTTCTGCGCGATCGCGGCCGAGCACCCGCTCGCCACGCGCCTCGCGCAGGGCAAGCCGGAGATGCTGGCGTTCATCGACGAATGCAAGCGCGGCGGCGTCGCCGAGGCCGACATGGCGACGATGGAGAAGAAGGGCGTCCCGACGGGCTTCTCGGTCACGCACCCGCTGACCGGCGAGCCGGTCGAGGTGTGGATCGGCAACTACGTGCTGATGAGCTATGGCGAAGGCGCGGTGATGGGCGTGCCGGGCCACGACGAGCGCGACTTCGCGTTCGCGAAGAAATACGACCTGCCGATCAAGCAGGTGATCGCCGCCGAAGGCCAGACGTACTCGCTCGACGCATGGCAGGAGTGGTACGGCGACAAGGAAGTCGCGACCTGCGTCAACAGCGGCAAGTACGACGGCCTTGCGTACGGCGCGGCGGTCGACGCGATCGCGGCCGACCTGAAGGCCGGCGGCTTCGGCGACAAGCAGGTCACGTGGCGCCTGCGCGACTGGGGCGTGTCGCGCCAGCGCTACTGGGGCACCCCGATCCCGATCATCCACTGCCCGTCGTGCGGCGACGTGCCGGTGCCGGAGCAGGACCTGCCGGTCGTGCTGCCGGAAGACCTCGTGCCGGACGGCTCGGGCAACCCGCTCGCGAAGTCGGAAGCGTTCGTGAACTGCACGTGCCCGACGTGCGGCGCGGCCGCGAAGCGCGAAACCGACACGATGGACACCTTCGTCGATTCGTCGTGGTACTTCTCGCGCTACACGGCGCCGGACGCCGAGACGATGGTCGACGCGCGCACCGATTACTGGATGCCGATGGATCAGTACATCGGCGGCATCGAGCACGCGATCCTGCACCTGCTGTATTCGCGCTTCTGGACCAAGGTGATGCGTGACCTCGGCCTCGTGAAGTTCGGCGAGCCGGCGAAGAACCTGCTCACGCAGGGCATGGTGCTGAACGAGACGTTCTACCGCGAGGACGCATCGGGCAAGAAGACCTGGTACAACCCGGCCGACGTGACGGTCACGCACGACGACAAGGGCCGCCCGGTCGGCGCGACGCTGAACGCAGACGGCCAGCCGGTCGTGCTCGGCGGCATCGAGAAGATGTCGAAGTCGAAGAACAACGGCGTCGATCCGCAGGTGCTGATCGACCAGTACGGCGCCGACACCGCGCGCCTCTTCACGATGTTCGCCGCGCCGCCCGAGCAGCAGCTCGAGTGGTCGGGCGCGGGCGTCGAAGGCGCGAGCCGCTTCCTGCGCCGCGTGTGGAGCTTCGGCGCGACGAACCGCGAAGCGCTCGCCGCGCGCGCGGGCTTCGACGCGGTCGCGCTCGGCGACGCCGAGAAGGCGCTGCGCCGCGAGATCTACAGCGTGCTGAAGCAGGCCGATTTCGACTACCAGCGCCTGCAGTACAACACGGTCGTGTCGGCCGCGATGAAGATGCTGAACGCGATCGACGGCGCGAAGGGCGCGATGCCCGGCGTGCTGCGCGAGACGTACGGCGTGCTGCTGCGCGTGCTGTACCCTGTCGTGCCGCACGTCACGTTCGAGCTGTGGAAGGCACTCGGCTACGCGGACGAATTCGGCCCGCTGCTCGACGCCCCGTGGCCGAAGGTCGACGAGGCCGCGCTCGAGCAGGCCGAGATCGAACTCGTGCTGCAAGTGAACGGCAAGGTGCGCGGCGCGCTGAAGGTCGCGAAGGACGCGAGCCGCGAAGCGATCGAAGCCGCGGCGGTGGCCGACGACGCGTTCGCGAAGTTCAGCGACGGCAAGCCGGCGAAGAAGATCGTCGTCGTGCCGGGCCGCCTCGTGAACATCGTCGTTTGACGGCCGTCGGCCGTCGGGCGCACACAGAAGGAGCGAAGGTGATCCGCAGATCGTTTTTGATGCTCGCCGTCGGCAGCGCGGTCGCGCTGTCGGCATGCGGTTTCCAGTTGCGCGGCCAGCAGGACTACGCGTTCAAGCAACTGCTGATCGCGGGCGCGCCGCCGGCCGTCGCGGCGCGGCTCACGCGCCTCGTCGAGGCGGGCAGCGACACGAAGGTCGTCAAGTCGGCGGACGACGCCGATGCCGTGCTGCGCATGTGGGAATCGCGCGGGCAGAACACGCTGACGCTCAACAAGTACGGTTCCGCGCAGGAATATGCGCTGTACTACTCGCTGAACTACACGTTGACGAGCAAGGATGGCACCGTGCTGATCCCGGTGAGCACGATCGCGCTGAATCGCGCGATGACGTACAGCGACCAGTACACGAACGCGAAGGCGCAGGAAGCCGACCTCCTGTACGCGGACATGCAGAACGACGCGGTCGACCAGTTGATGCGGCGTCTCGCGATCGTGCATTCGCTGACGCCCGCGCCGCAGGACGTGGTGCCGGGCGTTGCGCCGCGCGCACCGCTGCCGCCGCCGCCGCTCTGATCGCCGGCGCACGCACCGATGCAATTGCGACTTGATGCGCTGGAGCCACACCTCGCGAAGGGGATGGCCGGGCTCTACACCGTCTACGGCGACGAGCCGCTGCTCGCGCAGGAGGCGTGCGACCGCATTCGTGCGGCCGCGCGCGCGGCCGGCTTCACCGAACGTTCGGTGCATACGGTCGAGCGCGGCTTCGACTGGAGCGTGCTGCTCGGCGCGACCCAGGCGATGTCGCTGTTCGGCGAGCGCCAGCTGATCGAGCTGCGCATTCCGTCGGGCAAGCCCGGCAAGGAAGGCGCCGACGCGCTGAAGACGCTCGCGGCAACCCCCAACCCCGACGCGCTGATGCTCGTCACGTTGCCGCGCCTCGACGCGGCAACGCAGAAATCCGCGTGGTTTACCGCGCTGCAGAACGGCGGCGTCGCGCTGAAGATCGATCCGGTCGATCGCGCGCAGCTGCCGAACTGGATCGGCCAGCGCCTGTCGATGCAGGGCCAGCGCGTCGTGCCCGGCGACGACGGCCGGCGCGCGCTGCAGTTCATCGCGGAGCGCGTCGAGGGCAACCTGCTCGCCGCGCACCAGGAAATCCAGAAGCTCGGGCTGCTCTATCCGCAGGGCGTGCTGGCGTTCGAGCAGGTGCACGACGCGGTGCTGAACGTCGCGCGCTACGACGTGTTCAAGCTGAACGAGGCGATGCTCGCGGGCGACGCCGCGCGGCTCGCGCGGATGATCGACGGGCTGAAGGGCGAGGGCGAGGCGATCGTGCTCGTGATGTGGGCCGTCGTCGAGGAACTGCGCACGCTGCTGCGGATCAAGCGCGGCGCGACGGCCGGCAAGCCGCTGGCCACGCTGCTGCGCGAGAACCGCGTGTGGGGGCCGCGCGAGCGGCTGATCGGCCCCGCGCTGAACCGCGTGTCGGAAGCCGTGCTCGAGAAAGCGCTGGCGTTCGCCGCGAAGCTCGACCGGCAGGTGAAGGGGCTGTCGGCCGTCACGCCGGGCCGCCGCACGCAGGACGATCCGCCGCCCGATCCGTGGGACGGCCTGTTCCAGCTCGCGATGACGGTGGCGGGCGCCCGCGGCGAACGACCGCCGACCGCGGGTCGCGTGCGGCGTTAAGCCCCGTCGGGGCCTTCAGCGCACGCATCGCAACCCGCTTACAATATTTCGATGGCCGGCACGGCCCGCTTGCGGCCGCGCTCCACGCTTCCCCACGAATTCACGCCGCGCCAAGCGGCTCGCTTCTCGAGTCACACGATGGATATCGACCAGTACATGACGGACCTGGGCCGCCGTGCCCGGCACGCTTCCCGCGCGATGGCGCGCGCCAGCACGGCCGCGAAGAACGCGGCGCTCGACGCCGTGGCACGCGCGATCGAACGCGACGCGCAGACGCTGAAGGACGCGAACGCGCGCGACGTCGCCCGTGCCCGCGAAAAGGGGCTCGATGCGGCGTTCATCGACCGCCTGACGCTGTCGGACAAGGCACTGAATACGATGGTCGAAGGCCTGCGCCAGGTCGCGTCGCTGGCCGATCCGATCGGCGAGATCAGTCAGCTCAAGTACCGCCCGAGCGGGATCCAGGTCGGCCAGATGCGCGTGCCGCTCGGCGTGATCGGCATCATCTACGAGTCGCGCCCGAACGTGACGATCGACGCGGCCGCGCTGTGCCTGAAGTCGGGCAATGCGACGATCCTGCGCGGCGGCTCCGAGGCGCTCGAATCGAACGCGGCGCTCGCGAAGCTGATCGGCGAAGGGCTCGAGGCGGCCGGCCTGCCGCAGGACGCGGTGCAGGTCGTCGCGACCGCCGATCGCGCGGCGGTCGGCAAGCTGATCACGATGACCGACTACGTCGACGTGATCGTGCCGCGCGGCGGCAAGAGCTTGATCGAGCGCCTGATCAACGAGGCGCGCGTGCCGATGATCAAGCACCTCGACGGCATCTGCCACGTGTATGTCGACGATCGCGCCGATCTCGCGAAAGCGCTGACGGTGTGCGACAACGCGAAGACGCACCGCTACGGCACCTGCAACACGATGGAAACGCTGCTCGTGTCGACCGGCATCGCGGCCGCGCTGCTGCCGCCGCTCGGCAAGCTGTATCGCGACAAGCAGGTCGAGCTGCGCGTCGATGCGGCCGCGCGCACGGTGCTCGCCGAGGCGGGCGTTGGTCCGCTCGTCGACGCGACCGACGAAGACTGGCACACCGAATATCTCGCGCCGGTGCTCGCGATCAAGGTCGTCGACGGCCTCGACGCCGCGATCGAGCACATCAACCATTACGGCTCGCACCACACCGATGCGATCGTCACCGAGGATCACGACCGCGCGATGCGCTTCCTGCGCGAAGTCGACTCGGCGAGCGTGATGGTCAACGCGTCGACGCGTTTCGCGGACGGCTTCGAATTCGGCCTCGGCGCCGAAATCGGCATCTCGAACGACAAATTGCACGCACGCGGCCCCGTCGGCCTGGAAGGGCTCACGTCGCTGAAGTACGTCGTGCTCGGGCACGGCGAAGGCCGCCAGTAAAGCGAGGCGCACAACCGATGGCAATGCTCTGGGTCAAGACGTTCCACATCGTTCTGATCGCCGCGTGGTTCGCGGGGCTGTTCTACCTGCCGCGCATCTACGTGAACCTGGCCATGGAGACCGATCCGGCCGCGGTGCGGCGCCTGCTGCTGATGGCGCGCAAGCTGTTCCGCTTCATGACGATGATCGCCGTGCCGGCGCTCGCGTGCGGGCTGTGGCTCTGGCTCGTGATCGGCATCGGTCAGGGGCAGGGCTGGATTCACGCGAAGGTGACGGTGGTGCTGCTGCTCGTCATCTACCACGCGTACTGCGGGCACCTGCTGCGCGTGTTCGAGCGCGGCGAGAACCGCCGCACCGACAGGTGGTATCGCGTGTTCAACGAGTTGCCGGTGCTCGGCATGCTCGTGGCGGTCGCGCTGGTCGTGATCAAGCCGTTCTGAACCTTCCGGCGGCGCCGTCGGCGAGCCTGCCGGCGGTCGATCGATGCGCAACGGCGCCCCTCGGGGCGCCGTTTTCATGTGCGCGTCGTACGCGTCAATCCTTCGTCGGGTCGTCGATCCGGCGGCGCGTGATGGCTTCCTTCGCGCGGCCGACGCGCTCCATCAAGGCGGGCCCGCGCGACAGCGCGACGCCGACCGCGAGGATGTCGCCGATCGCGAGATGCGACATCCGCGACGTCATCGGCGAGAACACGTCGGTTTCCTCCGCGACGTTCGACGCGAGGCTCACCGTCGCGAGCTGCGCCAGCGGCGAATGGCTCTGCGTGATCGCGACGACCTTCGCGCCGCACGCGAGCGCGGAGCGCGCGGCATCGACGATGTCGCGCGTGCGGCCGGTGTTCGAGATCGCGACGACGACGTCGTGCGGCCCGAGCAGCGCCGACGACATCGAGAACGTGTGCGGGTCCGAATACGCGACGCTCGGCACGCCGAGCCGGAAGAACTTGTGCTGGATGTCCTGCGCGGCGATGCCCGAGCCGCCGGCGCCGTAGAACTCGATGCGCGACGCGTTCGACAGCAGCGCGATCGCGTCGGCGACACTGCCGGCCGACAGGCTGTTGCGCACCTCGATCAGCGCGCCGATCGTGCGGTCGAACACCTTGCCGATGATGCCGGGCGCGGGCTCGTCGGGCTTGACGTCGCGATACACCGACGACACGCCCGGCGCGACGCTCTGCGCGAGCCGGATCTTGAATTCGCGAAAGCCGCTGCAGCCGAGCGCCTGGCAGAAGCGCGCGATGGTCGGCTGGCTGACGCCCGCGCGAGTCGACAGTTCGGTCATCGCGAGGTCGAGCACCTCGCGCGGCGCGGCGAGGATGTAGTCGGCGAGCTTGCGCTCGGACGGGCGCAGGTCGGCGCGGATCGCTTCAATGCGAGGCAGCATGGGACGGCGGATGGAAATCGGGTTCGGATGAGGGAGTGTATCGCAATCGAATTGTAGAAAATCTACAAGAAAATGCTAGCTTCATCGTCGGTAATTTTGGGGGTGAGTGATAGTGATGATTAGGGTTTTCACTAGGTAAAGCCTTACTGGTGGCGGGAATAGGGGTTGCGCGCTTGATGATCCGCATTGCGTGCTTGTAGTTTTTCTACTAGACTGGCTTCGTTCGTTCGATGTACTCGACCGTCCCCACGATTCCAACCGCCGGTGTCGTCCGGCATACAGGAGCGCCCAGCATGACGTCGCTGCACCCCACCCTGGCGAAAGTCACCGAACGCGTGATCGCCCGCAGCCAATCGACCCGTTCCGCCTATCTGCAGCGCATCGACGGCGCGCAAGGCAAGTTCCCGGCGCGCGGCGCGCTGTCGTGCGCGAACCTCGCGCACGGCTTCGCGGGTCTCGAAGGCAGCGACAAGTTCCAGATCAAGGCGATCCGCGAGCCGAACATCGGCATCGTGTCCTCGTACAACGAGATGCTGTCCGCGCACGCGCCGTACAAGGATTTTCCCGACATCATCAAGGCCGCCGCGCGCGAGAACGGCGGCGTCGCGCAGTTCGCGGGCGGCGTGCCGGCGATGTGCGACGGCGTCACGCAGGGCAACCCGGGGATGGAGCTGTCGCTGTTCTCGCGCGAGGCGATCGCGATGGGCACGGCGATCGCGCTCACGCACAACATGTTCGACGCGGCGCTCTGCCTCGGCATCTGCGACAAGATCGTGCCGGGCCTGCTGATCGGCGCGCTGCAGTTCGGCCACCTGCCGACCATCTTCGTGCCGGCCGGCCCGATGACGAGCGGCCTGTCGAACGACGACAAGGCGAAGATCCGCCAGCAGTTCGCGACCGGCCAGGTCGGCCGCGACGCGCTGCTCGAGGCGGAATCGGCCGCGTATCACGGCCACGGCACCTGCACGTTCTACGGCACCGCGAACAGCAACCAGATGCTGATGGAACTGATGGGCCTGCACCTGCCGGGTTCGGCGTTCGTCCATCCGCACACGCCGCTGCGTACCGCACTGACGGCCGAAGCCGCGCGCCGCGTGCTCGACCTGACGGCCGAGCGCGGCCACTACACGCCGATCGGCCATGTGATCGACGAGAAGGCGATCGTCAACGGGATCGTCGCGCTGCTCGCGACGGGCGGCTCGACCAACCACACGCTGCACCTCGTCGCGATCGCGCGCGCGGCCGGCGTCCTGATCGACTGGAACGATTTCGACGAACTGTCGGCCGTCGTGCCGCTGCTCGCGAAGATCTACCCGAACGGCAAGGCCGACGTGAACCATTTCCACGCGGCGGGCGGCGTCGCGTTCCTGGTGCGCAACCTGCTCGAGGGCGGGCTGCTGCACGAAGACGTGACGACCGTCGCGGGCAAGGGCCTGTCGCACTACACGAAGGAGCCGAAGCTGATCGACGGCACGCTGACGTGGGTCGACGGCACGGCCGAGAGCCACGACACGAAGGTGCTGCGCGGCATTCGCGACCCGTTCCAGCCGGACGGCGGCCTGCGCCTGATGCAGGGCCGGCTCGGCCGCGGCGTGATCAAGATTTCGGCGGTCGCGCCCGAGCACCGCAAGGTGACGGCGAGCGCGATCGTGTTCGATTCGCAGGAAGCCGTGCAGGAAGCCTTCGATCGCGGCGAGCTGAAGCGCGATTTCGTCGCGGTCGTGCGCTTCCAGGGCGCGCGCGCGAACGGGATGCCCGAGCTGCACCGTTTGACGCCGCTGCTCGGCGTGCTGCAGGATCAGGGCTTCCACGTCGCGCTCGTGACCGACGGCCGCATGTCCGGTGCGTCGGGCAAGGTGCCGGCCGTGATCCACGTGTCGCCGGAAGCGCTGCTGGCCGGCCCGCTCGGCAAGGTGAAGACGGGCGACACGCTCGTGATCGACGCGGAAGCCGGCATCCTCGACATCGAGATCGACGACGCCGAGTGGCGGGCGCGCCCGGTCGCGCAGCCGCTGCACCAGGCCGGGAACGAGGTCGGTTTCGGGCGCGAACTGTTCGGCGTGTTCCGCGCGGCGGCCGCGCCGGCCGAGCAGGGTGCATCGGTTTTCGGGACGCTGGTCGGCGAAACGGCCTCCCACGTCGCTGCATGAATTTCAAGGAGTGTCATCAATGAAGACGATTGCTGAAATCGTGAAGCTGGGCCCGGTGATTCCGGTGCTCGCATTCGACTCGGTCGAGCAGGGCGAACACGTGTCGCGCGCGTTGCACGCGGGCGGCGTCAAGGTGCTCGAGATCACGCTGCGCACGCCGGCGGGCCTGGAGGCGATCCAGCGCGCGAGCCAGCTCGCGGACGACATCGTCGTCGGCGTCGGCACGATCACGAAGCCCGAGCACTGCGCGCAGGCGAAGCGCGCGGGCGCGACGTTCGGCGTGTCGCCGGGACTGACGAAGGACCTGCACCTCGCGTCGCTCGACGCGGGCCTGCCGCTGCTGCCGGGCGTGATGACGCCGAGCGACATCATCCAGGCGCTCGAATTCGGCTACGAGATCGTCAAGTTCTTCCCCGCGCAGCAGGCCGGCGGCGTGCCGATGCTGCAGGCGTTCCACGGCCCGTTCCCGGCGCTGAAGTTCTGCCCGACGGGCGGCATCACGGTCGACACCGCGCCGAACTTCCTGAAGCTGCCGAACGTCGTGTGCGTCGGCGGTTCGTGGCTCACGCCGAAGGCCGCGCTCGCCGCGCAGGACTGGGCCGAAGTCACGCGTCTCGCGCAAGCCGCGAGCCAGCTTCCCCGTTAAGACTTGTACGAAACGAACGTTCGACCCTCGGTAAGCACGTGCTTAGTGCTTGTTTTACCGAGGGTTTTTGCTGATGGAACCGGTTCTATCCGTCGACCGTAAAGATAAGTAAAATTCAGCGTCCTCACGGGGTGGGTACCCCCCGTGTTTCGGAGACCTGCATAGCCGGGCATACTCGCAACAACTCGCCCGGTTCGAACAATCCTAGGAGGAGTGCCACATGGGGGCTGTCCAAGGCAGCATGCTGCTCGTATTCACGCTGATCGCGATTGCCGCGCTGATCCTGATGATCGCGCGCTACAAGATCTACCCGTTCCTGGTGCTGATCATCGTTTCGCTGGGCCTCGGTCTCGTCGTCGGCATGCCGATGGACAAGATCGTCAAGTCGTTCGAAACGGGCACGGGCGGCACGCTCGGCCACATCGCGATCGTCGTCGGCCTCGGCACGATGCTCGGCAAGATGATGGCCGAATCGGGCGGCGCCGAACGGATCGCGACCACGCTGATCGACTGGTTCGGTGAAAAGAACATCCACTGGGCGATGATGTTCGTCGCGATCATCGTCGGCCTGCCGGTGTTCTTCGAGGTCGGTTTCGTGCTGCTGATCCCGATCGCGTTCAACGTCGCGAAGCGCACCGGCAAGTCGCTGCTCGTCGTCGGCCTGCCGATGGTGGCCGGCCTGTCGGTCGTGCACGGGCTGATCCCGCCGCACCCGGCCGCGCTGCTGGCTGTCCAGCAATACGGCGCCGATATCGGCAAGACGATCGCGTTCGGCCTGATCGTCGGCGTGCCGACCGCGATCATCGCCGGTCCGCTGTTCGCGCTGATGATCTCGAAGTTCGTGAAGCTGCCGGAGAACAACCCGCTCGCGGCGCAGTTCGTCGAGTCGCATACGGACGGCCGCAAGCGCGAACTGCCGAGCTTCGGCATCACGCTGGTCACGATCCTGCTGCCCGTCGTGCTGATGCTCGTCGGCAGCTGGGCCGACCTGCTGTTCGCGCCGAAGTCGCTGCCGAACAACCTGCTGCGCTTTGCCGGCAACTCCGACGTCGCGCTGCTGATCGCCGTGCTGGTGAGCTTCTTCACGTTCGGCAAGCTGCAGGGCTTCAACCGCGACCAGATCCAGAAGTTCTGCGGCGAGTGCCTGGCGCCGATCGCCGGCATCACGCTGATCGTCGGCGCGGGCGGCGGCTTCGGCGGCGTCCTGCGCGACAGCGGGATCTCGCAGCAGATCGTCGAGACCGCGAAGCACGCGCACCTGTCGCCGCTGCTGCTCGGCTGGTTCGTCGCGGCGCTGATGCGTCTCGCGACGGGTTCGGCGACGGTCGCGATGACGACCGCCTGCGGCATCGTCGCGCCGATCGCGGCGGCGTCGGGCGCGGCGGTTCGTCCGGAGCTGCTCGTGCTCGCGACGGGTTCGGGCTCGCTGATCTTCTCGCACGTGAACGACGGCGGCTTCTGGCTGATCAAGGAATACTTCGGGATGACGGTCGGCCAGACGTTCAAGACCTGGTCGCTGCTTGAAACCATCATCTCGGTGCTCGGTCTGAGCTTTACGCTGCTGCTGAGCCTGGTTCTGTAACAAGGGGTAGTCAATGATTCTGATCGCAATGGGCGTGTCGGGTGCGGGCAAATCGCGAATCGGCGAAATGCTCGCGGAACGCCTGTCGTGCAGCTATACCGACGGCGACGCGTTTCACAGCGCGGCGAACAAGGAAAAGATGCACAACGGCATTCCGCTGACCGACGACGACCGCTGGCCGTGGCTGCGCACGATCCGCGCGGCCATCGAGGAAAAGCAGCGTGCCGGCGAGACGGCCGTGTTCACGTGCTCGTCGTTGAAGCGGTCGTACCGCGACGTGCTGCGCGGCACCGACACCGACGTGCGGTTCGTGTATCTGAAGGGTTCGTTCGAGGTGTTGCACGAGCGCCTGAAGACCCGCACCGGCCATTTCTTCGATCCGTCGCTGCTGAAGAGCCAGCTCGACACGCTCGAGGAACCGGGCCCGGACGAAGCGATCGTGGTCAGCATCGAGCTGACGCCCGAACAGATCGTCAATGAAGTGATGGTGAAGATCGGTCTCGCGCAGCAGCACTGAGCGCGGTTCGCGGCAATCGTCATGCAGCAGTGAAAAAGGCGCCGTCGGGGCGCCTTTTTCGTTGGCGGCGCGTGAGCCGCTCAGGCCGCGCGCGCGTGCTGCGCGATGCCGTCGAGCAGCACGTCCAGCATCGTGTCGTGCACGGCGGCCGGGTCGAGTTGCGCGTAGAGCGGGGCGGCCGATTTGACGAGCGGGTGCGCGGTATCGGACAGCGCATGCATTTCCGCCAGCTCGACGTCGTTCGCGGGCCGCGTGAGGCCGCCGGCCTCGGCGGCGGCGAGCCCGATCACGCTCGCATACCAGCCGACGCACACGGACGGCAGCGCGGTGCGCGGGATGCCGGCATCGGCCAGCGCGCGATGCACGGCCTCGATGTGCGCGAGATCGGCCGGGCCGGTGCTCATGTGACGCTGCAGCAGCGCGAACGCGGCGGGGTGGCGCAGCGCAAGCGCGCGGTACTGGCGCGCGAGATCGCGCAGTCGCTCGCGCCACGGCAGTGAAGGGTCGACCGGCACCAGCGAGCGCGACAGCGCGTTCGCGATCGCACGGCTCAGGCCCTCTTTCGACTTGAAGTGATACAGCACGCTCATCGGGTCGCAGCCGACCGACTGCGCGAGCTTGCGCACGCTGAACGCGGCTTCGCCGACTTCTTCGAGCAACGCGAGCGCGGCCGTGACGATCGCGTCCTTGTCGAGGCCGCGCGGGCCTTGGGCGGGTTTGTCTTTCATGGGAGCGGTACGGCGGCAGGCTGTCATCTTGACGAACGCATATTCTACGCTGCAGAATTATTTCTGCGGTGTAGAAATTGGGTGTCCCGGCACCTTTCAATGCGTGCTTTCGCACGGTCCGGGATCCAGGCAGACACGAGCGTGCCTGCCGTCAACACGGGCCATCGCGCCCTTTATCTCGTTGACACCCAAGTGGAACCGGCTGCCCCACCCGCGAAGCCTCGAACCAACGAGGCCCTTCGACAGGCGGCCCAAGACCATGCAAGTGCAATCATGACTTCCAATCACAAACCCCTGATCCAGGGCGAATCGCGTTTCGAACCAACGCAACTGAACATCGAAAAAGACAACTGGAACTGGTGCGAGCCGGCCCGCTACGACGGCGAGCGTCCGGCCAACTGGTACGAGGCGTCGTTGTCGCGCCATGAAAACAGCGCGCCGCTCGCGCACGACGCCGTGTGCGACGTGCTGGTGATCGGCGCGGGGCTGCTCGGCGCATCGGCCGCGCTGCATCTCGCGGAAGCGGGCGTCGACACGATCCTCGTCGACAAGCATCACGTCGGCTCCGCGGCGTCGGGCCGCAACGGCGGCCAGCTCACGCCGGGCCTCGCGCGCTGGGAAGCGGCCGACATGATCGACCACCTGTCGCACGACGATGCGAAGCGGCTGTGGCGCTTCGCATCGGCCGAATCGATGGACCTGATTGATGCGATCGGCGCGCGTTACGCGCTCGATCTCGACCGCCAGCGCGGCCACGTGACGGCGGCGGTCCACCCGGGCCACATGAGCGCGCTGCTCGACGGCGCGGACGCCCGCCGCCATCTCGGCGACGCCGGCGTGACGCTCGTCGGCCGCCATCAGCTGCATGACGAATATGTGCGCTCGGGCCTGTACCACGGTGCGGCGATCGACGCGCTCGGCGGCCAGCTTCATCCGCTCGCGCTGGTGCGCGGCCTCGTGCACGGCTTCCGGCTGAACGGCGGCGCGCTGTACGAGGGCACGGAGGTGTTGGAACTGGACGAAACGCCGGCGGGCGTCGTCGCGACGACGCCGGGCGGCACGATCACCGCGCGTCGCGGTGTCGTGCTCGCGCTGCACAACACGACGTTCCGGCTGCTGGACGACGGCGCGGCGACCACCGTGCCGTTCTTCACGTACGTGAGCGTGACGGCGCCGCTCGACGTCGACGTCGCGACGCTGATGCCGGCCGGCATGCCGGTGTACGACACGCAGTTCCAGATCGACTACTACCGGCCGGTGCGCGGCAACCGCCTGCTGTTCGGCGGGCAGGGCACCGGCACGTGCTGGGCGCAGGGCGACGTCAACGCCTATCTGCTGACGCGGCTGAACACGGTGTTTCCGCAGCACGACGGCCGCTTCGCGCTCGACTACTGCTGGAGCGGCGTCAGCGACTTCACGCTGAACGGCGCGACCGACAGCCGCAAGACCGACGGCCGCGTGCCGATGTACATGGTGCAGGGCTGGAGCGGGCACGGCGTCGCGCAGACGGTGCGGATCGGCAAGGCGATCTGCGACGATTTCGTCGGGCGCAACGACGATTTCTCGATGCTGACCGGCATCGACCATCGCGAGATTCCGCTCGGCCGGCAGTTGTCGCCGATCGCGATTCCGGCCGCGAAGGCGGCGATGAGCGTGATGAGCGCGCTGAATCCGGGGCGGATGATCTCGTTCTGACCTGCCGGCGTTTCGGCCGCGCGCGAGCCGCCAATGAAAAAGCCCGATGCGATTGCTCGCATCGGGCTTTTTTTCCGTCCGGCGACGGCGGCGCTTACGCGATCCGCTTCGCGAGTTCGACGGCCTTGCCGATGTACGACGCGGGCGTCATCGCGAGCAGGCGGTCCTTCGCGTCCTGCGGGATCGCCAGCGTGGCGACGAATTCCTGCAGCGCTTCGCGCGTGATGCCCTTGCCGCGCGTCAGTTCCTTCAGCTGCTCGTACGGGTTCTCGATGCCGTAGCGGCGCATCACCGTCTGCACCGGCTCCGCGAGCACTTCCCAGCAGTTGTCGAGATCGTCGTTCAGGCGCTGCGGGTTCACTTCGAGCTTGTCGAGGCCGCGGATCAGCGAGTCGTACGCGAGCAGCGAGTAGCCGAGCGCGACGCCCATGTTGCGCAGCACCGTCGAGTCGGTCAGGTCGCGCTGCCAGCGCGACACCGGCAGCTTGTCGGCGAGGTGGCGCAGCGTCGCATTCGCGAGGCCGAGGTTGCCTTCCGAGTTCTCGAAGTCGATCGGGTTGACCTTGTGCGGCATCGTCGACGAGCCGATTTCGCCGGCCTTCGTCTTCTGCTTGAAGTAGCCGACCGAGATGTAGCCCCACACGTCGCGGTCGAGGTCGAGCAGGATCGTGTTCGCGCGTGCGACCGCGTCGAACAGCTCGGCCATGTAGTCGTGCGGCTCGATCTGGATCGTGTACGGGTTGAACGTGAGCTTCAGGCGGTTCTCGATCACGTCGCGCGAGAACGCTTCCCAGTCGAATTCCGGATACGCGGAAAGATGCGCGTTGAAGTTGCCGACCGCGCCGTTCATCTTGCCGAGGATCTCGACCTTCTCGATGCGCGCGATCGCGCGTGCCAGGCGGGCGGCGACGTTCGCGAGTTCCTTGCCGAGCGTCGTCGGGCTGGCCGGCTGGCCGTGCGTGCGCGACAGCATCGGCTGCTCGGCGAGCGCGTGCGACAGCGCGACGAGGCGCTGATAGACGGTGCGCAGCGCCGGCACGATCACGTGTTCGCGCGCGCCGGCGAGCATCATGCCGTGCGACGTGTTGTTGATGTCTTCGGACGTGCACGCGAAGTGGATGAATTCGCTGGCCTTCTCGAGTTCGGCCTGGCCCTTGACCGATTCCTTCAGCCAGTATTCGACGGCCTTCACGTCGTGGTTCGTCACGCGCTCGATTTCCTTGATGCGTGCGGCGTCGTGCGCGGTGAAGCGCTCGGCGAGCTGCAGCAGGAATTGTTCGGACGCATCGGAGAAGCGCGGGACTTCCGCGAAGCCGGCGCGCGACAGCGCGATCAGCCAGTGCACCTCGACGGTGACGCGGTGGCGCATGAAGGCGGCTTCGGAGAGCCAGTCGCGCAGCGCTTCGGTCTTGCTGGCGTAGCGGCCGTCGATGGGCGAGAGCGCGGTGAGGGCGAAAAGCGTATCGGGACGAGTGTCGGACATGGTCGGGCGGGCCTTGGGGCCGGGTCGAGCGAGGGGAGAAGAATCCGGCATTTTACCATCGGCGCGGGGCGATCCCGGCCGAACCGGTCCGGCCGCGGCTACCGCGGGCGATCGGCTCGCCCCCGGCGCCCGGGCGGCGCGCGATCGGCCTGCCGGCGGGCGCCCGCGCCGGCAGGCCGCGCCACCCGCTGCGCCACCCGCCGGGCCACCCGCTGCGCCGCCCGCCACGCCACCCGCCACGCCACGCCACGCCGCCACGCCGCCACGCCGCCGGCCGGGCCGCCCGCCGGTAGAATGCAGGCTTCTTCCCGACCGCCGCCCGCCGCGCCCGCCTGCATGGAACTGAAATGGCTCGAAGACTTCGTCTCGCTCGCGGAAACGCGCAGCTTTAGCCGGTCCGCCGAACTGCGGCACGTGTCGCAGCCCGCGTTCTCGCGGCGCATCCAGGCGCTCGAGGCGTGGCTCGCGACCGAACTGATCGATCGTTCGGTCTATCCGACGCGGCTCACGCAGGCCGGCCAGATCTTCTACGAGCAGGCGCTGACGATGCTGTCGCAGGCGCACGAGGCGCGCACGCTGCTGCGCGGCCACGTCGGCGCGCCGGTGCCGACCATCGAGTTCGCGGTGCCGCACACGCTGTCGCTCACGTATTTTCCGCGCTGGCTGCAGCGGATCGAGGCGAAGATGGGGCAGGTCCACACGCGGCTGCGCGCGCTGAACGTGCACGACGCCGTGCTGTCGCTCGTCGAGGGCGGCTGCGATCTCGTGATGGGCTACCACCATCCGAGCCACCCGGTCGCGCTCGATCCGGCCCGCTACGACATGCTGGTCCTCGGCAGCGAGCCGATCAGCGCATTTTCGGCGCCGGGCCGCGCGGGCCGGCCGCGCTACACGCTGCCGGGCACGGCCGATGCGCGCGTGCCGTACCTGTCGTATACGCCGAACGCGTATCTCGGCCGGATGACCGAAGTCATCGTTGCGAACGCACCGACGTCGCTGTTCCTCGATCGCGTGTACGAAACCGACATGGCCGAAGGGCTGAAGGCGATGGCGCTCGCCGGCCACGGCGTCGCGTTCCTGCCGCACAGCGCGGTCGAGGATGCGGTGGCCAGCGGCCGCCTGATCCGGCTCGACCGTTCCGCGCGCGGCGGCACTCACCCGTTCACGCTGACGATGGAGATCCGCCTGTACTGCGACAAGCTCGCGCTGCAGGGCGACGACCCGCGCCAGAAGCTCGTGCGCGCGCTGTGGGACGTCGTCCGCGACGAATTGCGCGAAACCACCGGTTAACCGTGCGCGGTTAACCGGGCCGGTCGAGCGCGAGCGGCTGACGACCCGCTTGCTGCACCTGTCGGATGCCTGTCCGGCGGGCGTTCCGCGCTTTTCCCCGACGATTTTTCGCGGACGCGATGCACGACCGATCGCGTGCGTTCTTGCGCAAATCGACCGCAGATTTGCGAAAAATCACGATCATGCAAGAAACGCATAATCGAATAAGCAAACGGCATTGGATAAAAAAAACGGGTTTTTCGACAATGTGCGCAATCCGTTGAACGTTGGAGCGTCCATGTCTTCGCAACTGCAGTCCATCCCGTCCTACCTTCACGCCGATGATCTCGGCCCGTGGGGCAACTACCTTCAGCAGGTCGATCGCGTCGCACCGTACCTCGGTTCGCTGTCGCGCTGGCTGGAGACGCTGAAGCGTCCGAAGCGCATCCTGGTCGTCGACGTGCCCATCGAGCTCGACAACGGCACCGTCGCACACTTCGAAGGCTATCGCGTGCAGCACAACGTGTCGCGCGGTCCGGGCAAGGGCGGCGTGCGTTACCACCAGGACGTGACGCTGTCGGAAGTGATGGCGCTGTCGGCATGGATGTCGGTGAAGAACGCGGCCGTGAACGTGCCGTACGGCGGCGCGAAGGGCGGTATCCGCGTCGACCCGCGCAAGCTGTCGCGCGGTGAGCTCGAGCGCGTGACGCGCCGCTACACCAGCGAAATCGGCATCATCATCGGCCCGAACACCGATATTCCGGCACCGGACGTCAACACCAACGAACAGGTGATGGCGTGGATGATGGATACCTTCTCGATGAACCAGGGCCAGACGTCGACCGGCGTCGTGACCGGCAAGCCGATCGCGCTCGGCGGTTCGCTCGGCCGCAAGGAAGCGACGGGCCGCGGCGTGTTCGTCGTCGGCTGCGAAGCGGCGAAGAAGAAGGGCCTCGAGATCGAAGGCGCACGCATCGCGGTGCAGGGCTTCGGCAACGTCGGCGGCATCGCGGCGAAGCTGTTCCAGGAAGCGGGTTCGAAGGTGATCGCGGTGCAGGATCACACGGGCACGATCTACAAGCCGGCCGGCCTCGATTCGAACAAGCTGCTCGACCACGTCGCACGCACGGGCGGCGTCGCGGGCTTCGAAGGCGCTGAACCGATGCCGAACGACGAGTTCTGGACGGTCGAGACCGACATCCTGATCCCGGCGGCGCTGGAAAACCAGATCACCGAGAAGAACGCATCGAAGATCCGCACGAAGATCATCGTCGAAGGCGCGAACGGCCCGACGACGACGGCGGCCGACGACATCCTCAGCGCGAACGGCGTGCTCGTGATCCCCGACGTGATCGCGAACGCGGGTGGCGTGACCGTGTCGTACTTCGAGTGGGTGCAGGACTTCTCGAGCTTCTTCTGGACGGAAGACGAGATCAACCACCGTCTCGAGCGCGTGATGCGCGAAGCGTTCGCCGGCGTGTGGGCGGTCGCGGAAGAGCACAAGGTGTCGGTGCGTACGGCGGCGTTCATCGTCGCGTGCAAGCGCATCCTGATGGCGCGCGAAATGCGCGGCCTGTACCCCTGATCGCACATTGCCGATCGTCGATCGGTTGACTACGATCAAAGCATGACGCAATCCACCCGATTGCGTGCATGAACCCTCGCGGGCGGTGCCGAATCCGGCACCGCCCGCGTGCGCATTCAGGCTTCGTGCAGGGCGATTCGTAGTGCGGTAAACAACCAGTACTTTCAAAAATATTACTTTGATACACTGGCGCGGGTTTTAGCCAAGGAGATGACCAAAATGAAATACCACAAGGCAGTCCTGATGGTCGCGGCGCTGTGCGCGTTCGCAAGCGGCGCGCATGCTCAGGAGACCGGCACGCTGAAGAAGATCAAGGACACGGGCGTGATCGCGCTGGGCCACCGCGAATCGTCGATTCCGTTCTCCTACTATGACCAGAGCCAGCAGGTCGTCGGCTATTCGCGCGAATTCCAGCTGAAGGTCGTGGACGCGGTGAAGAAGAAGCTGAATCTGCCGAACCTGCAGGTCAAGAACATCCCGGTCACGTCGCAGAACCGCATCCCGCTCGTGCAGAACGGCACGGTCGACATCGAGTGCGGCTCGACGACCAACAACGTGGAGCGTCAGCAGCAGGCCGCATTCTCCGACACGATCTTCGTGATCGGCACGCGCCTGATGACGAAGAAGGATTCGGGCGTGAAGGACTTCGCCGACCTGAAGGGCAAGACGGTCGTGACCACCGCCGGCACGACGTCCGAGCGCCTGCTGCGCAAGATGAACAACGACAAGCAGCTGGGCATGAACATCATCAGCGCGAAGGATCACGGCGATTCCTTCAACACGCTGGAATCGGGCCGCGCGGTCGCGTTCATGATGGACGATGCGCTGCTCGCGGGCGAGCGCGCGAAGGCGAAGCAGCCGGGCGAGTGGGTGATCGTCGGCACGCCGCAATCGGAAGAGGCGTACGGCTGCATGATGCGCAAGGGCGATGCGGACTTCAAGAAGGTCGTCGACGACGCGATCTCGCAAGTCGAGAAGTCGGGCGAGGCCGCGAAGATCTACGCGAAGTGGTTCGAGAACCCGATCCCGCCGAAGGGGCTGAACCTGAACTTCCCGCTGTCCGATTCGATGAAGAAGCTGTACGCGAACCCGAACGACAAGGCGCTCGACTGACCACGCGGCCGTTGACGCAGAAATGACGCTACTGAAACGGAAGAGGCCACGCTTCTTCCGTTTCTTTTTGCTGGAGTCTTGCCCATGTCTTACCACTGGAACTGGGGCGTCTTCCTGAGCCCTGTCTCGACCGGCGAGCCGACGACTTATTTCGGATGGCTGATGTCCGGCTTCCGGGTGACGCTCGAGGTGTCGCTCGTCGCCTGGGTCATCGCGCTGATCGTCGGTTCGCTGTTCGGCGTGCTGCGCACGGTGCCGAACAAATGGCTGTCCGCGATCGGCACCGTGTACGTGTCGATCTTCCGGAACATTCCGCTGATCGTGCAGTTCTTCGTCTGGTATCTCGTGATACCCGAGCTGCTGCCCGCATCGATCGGCACCTGGATCAAGCAGTTGCCGCCGACCACGCAGTTCTTTACCGCGTCGATCATCTGTCTCGGCCTGTTCACGGGCGCGCGCGTGTGCGAACAGGTGCGCTCGGGGATCAACGCGTTGCCGAAGGGCCAGCGCGCGGCCGGCCTCGCGATGGGCTTCACGCAATGGCAGACGTACCGCTACGTGCTGCTGCCGGTCGCGTACCGGATCATCGTGCCGCCGCTCACGTCCGAGTTCCTGAACATCTTCAAGAACTCGGCGGTCGCGTCGACGATCGGCCTGCTCGACCTGTCCGCGCAGGCGCGCCAGCTCGTCGACTACACCGCGCAGACCTATGAGTCGTTCATCGCGGTCACGCTCGCGTACGTGATCATCAACCTTGTCGTGATGGCGTTCATGCGCTGGATCGAAGGCCGCACGCGGCTGCCCGGCTACATCGGAGGCAAGTGATGCATCAGTTCGACTGGAGTAGTATTCCCGGCGCGATACCGACGCTGTGGACGGGTGCGATCGTCACGTTCGAGATCACGCTGATCGCGATCGTCGTCGGCATCGTGTGGGGCACGTTGCTCGCGCTGATGCGGCTGTCCGGCGTGACGCCGCTCGCGTGGTTCGCGAAAGCGTACGTGACAGTGTTCCGCTCGATCCCGCTCGTGATGGTGCTGCTGTGGTTCTTCCTGATCGTGCCGCAGGTGCTGCAGGGCGTGCTCGGGCTGTCGCCGACGATCGACATCCGGCTTGCGTCGGCGATGGTCGCGTTCTCGCTGTTCGAAGCCGCGTATTATTCCGAGATCATCCGCGCCGGCATCCAGGCGGTGCCGCGCGGGCAGGTCAACGCCGCGTTCGCGCTCGGCATGAACTATGCGCAGGCCATGCGCCTCGTGATCCTGCCGCAGGCGTTCCGCGCGATGGTGCCGCTGCTGCTCACGCAGGCGATCGTCCTGTTCCAGGATACGTCGCTCGTGTACGTGATCAGTCTCGCGGACTTCTTCCGCACGGCCGCCAACATCGGCGATCGCGACGGCACGACCGTCGAGATGGTCCTGTTCGCGGGTGCATGCTATTTCGTGATTTGCTCGGTGGCGTCTGCCCTGGTCAAAGGTCTCCAGAAAAAGGTCACAAGATGATTTCCATCAAGAACGTTTCCAAGTGGTATGGCCAGTTTCAGGTCCTCGCCGATTGCACGACCGAGGTCAAGAAGGGCGAGGTGGTCGTCGTGTGCGGTCCGTCGGGCTCGGGCAAGTCGACGCTGATCAAGACCGTAAACGGCCTCGAGCCGTTCCAGCAGGGCGAGATCCTCGTGAACGGCCAGTCGGTCGGCGACAAGAAGACGAACCTGTCGAA
>NZ_CAJPGQ010000056.1:0-45306 GCF_905339595.1 Burkholderia sp. BCC1977 | reverse complement strand
GGTGTTGCGGTGTCGCGGTGTCGCGGTGTCGCGGTCGCGGTCGGTGTCGCGTGTCGCGTGTCGCGTGTCGCGTGTCGCCGGTCACCGGTCACCGGTCACCGGTCACCGGTCGCGATTGCCCGCGTCTGCGAATTTCTGTGCGCCGCCCGCGCGCTTTTCTCCCGTCATTTCGCCTTGCTAGACTCGCCTGCATCGGTCGCGGCATCCCGCCGCGCATCCGTCGCGCCGCCCGACCGCGGCGCGTGACGCGGCAGGCCGCGGCGCCCGCCGTTTCGTCCCCTTCCGGAGAACGCTTCATGTCGAACATCGTCATCGTCTATCACAGCGGCTACGGTCACACGCAGAAACTGGCCGACGCCGTCCATGCAGGCGCGCAGGACGCCGGCGCCACCGCACGCCTGATCGCCGTCGGCGAGCTCGACGACGCGGGCTGGGCCGCGCTCGACGCGGCGGACGCGATCGTCTTCGGCGCGCCGACCTACATGGGCGGCCCGTCCGCGCAGTTCAAGCAGTTCGCCGATGCCACGTCGAAACCGTGGTTCACGCAGAAATGGAAGGACAAGGTCGCCGCGGGCTTCACGAACTCCGCGACGATGAACGGCGACAAGTTCTCGACGATTCAGTATTTCGTCACGCTGGCCATGCAACATGGGATGGTGTGGGTCGGCACGGGCATGATGCCGGCCAACTCGAAGGCGGCCACCCGCAACGACATCAACTACGTCGGCGGCTTCACGGGCCTGCTCGCGCAGTCGCCGGCGGACGCGACGCCCGACGAGGGCCCGCTGCCCGGCGACCTCGAGACCGCGAAGGCGTTCGGCCGGCGCGTCGCCGAAGCGACCGCCCGCTGGCTGGCCGGCGGCCGCTGAACGCGGCGGCACGCGCGCCCGCTCGCGCCGCCGGTGCCGCGGCAACGCGACGCGGACGCGTGAAAGGGACACAAGACGGCCCGCGGGCCGTCTTTTTTTCGCCCCGTGCGGTACAGGCCCGCCGGATGACGTCTTAAAATGGCGGTTTCAGGGCGCCGCGGCTCCCGTTTCATTCAGTGAGAGCGAAATGAGCACCAAAGTTTTTGTCGACGGCCAGGAAGGTACGACCGGCCTCAAGATCTTCGAATACCTGTCGGCGCGCAACGACATCGAGATCCTGCGCATCGATGAAGCGAAGCGCAAGGACGTCGACGAGCGCCGCCGCCTGATCAATGCGTCGGACGTCACGTTCCTGTGCCTGCCGGACGTCGCGTCGCGCGAATCGGCCTCGTTGGTCGAGAACCCGAACACCACGCTGATCGACGCGAGCACCGCGTTCCGCACGAGCGCCGACTGGGCGTACGGCTTGCCGGAACTGACCCGCGCGCAGCGCGAGAAGATTCGCACGTCGAAGCGCATCGCCGTGCCGGGCTGCCACGCATCGGCCTTCGTGCTCGCGATGCGTCCGCTCGTCGATGCAGGCATCGTCGCGCCGACCTTCGCCGCGCACAGCTACTCGATCACCGGCTACAGCGGCGGCGGCAAGTCGATGATCGCCGAATACGAAAACGCGGCGCCGGGCGGCAAGCTCGCGAGCCCGCGTCCGTACGCGCTCGCGCTGGCACACAAGCACCTGCCGGAAATGGCCGCGCACACGGGCCTCGCGCACGCGCCGATCTTCACGCCGATCGTCGGGCCGTTCCTGAAGGGCCTGGCCGTGACGACCTACTTCTCGCCCGAACAGCTCGCGAAGCGCGCGACGCCGCAGGACGTGCAGCGCGTGTTCGCCGAGTACTACGCGGACGAACCGTTCGTGCGCGTCGCGCCGTTCAACGCGGATGCGAATCTCGACAGCGGCTTCTTCGACGTGCAGGCGAACAACGACACGAACCGCGTCGACCTGTTCGTGTTCGGCAACGAAGAGCGCTTCGTCACGGTCGCGCGCCTCGACAACCTGGGCAAGGGCGCATCGGGCGCCGCGATCCAGTGCATGAACCTCAACATCGGCGCCGCCGAGGATGCCGGCCTCACGCGCTGATTCCGCTTGCATGCGATGCAAAGCCGGCCGCTGGCCGGCTTTTTATTTGCCCGTATCAGGCAATAAATAAAACCCGGTTCGCGCATTTACAATTATTTACAAGCTTTCCATTGCGCGATTACCGGTGAATTAATTTCGCCCCCACTTTATCCAGTCAATCCCGAATAGGGATAAACCGGATACCGCCGCTTTAAACGCTGCCGTTATACGCGGGAAGGCCTCGAGAGCCGTCCGAGCGTGGCAGCCGCCCCACTTCGGCAGCACTCTACCGTCCTCCGCGCGTTTTAATTCTTACTGAAAGCCTCATCCGGCAAGGATTCATCACGGGCCATTTGTTTCAATCGCCTTTTTTAGACGAGTTCATCAATTGACAGCAAAAATCCAGACAGCGACATTAGCTCGCACAATTAAACGATTGGAGACAGCGGCATGTCGCACGCCTTATCGAAGGGGGTGGCAACGGCCTTTGCCATCGCCCCTTTCCTGATTGCCTGTGGTGGAGGGGACGGCGGCTCGCCCGCGCCGATCGCAGCACCCCAATGTTCCGGATCGAGCTGCGGCACGCAAGGGCCGCCGACATCGCAGCCCGTCAACGGCACGCTGTGCCCGGCCGACGCCGACATCGTGAAGAGCACGTACCTCGGCGGCGCCGGTAGCGGCGAGATCGTCAGCGTCAACATCGACGCGGTCGCGATGACGTACACGCTCAAGTGGCTCGAATCGCCGATTCCGCTCGCGACCGGCACGGTCACGCCGAGCCGCGCCGGCACCACGATCGCCGGCAAGGTCATTCACCCGCCGACCGGCACGCTGCCGACCGCGGAGCAGACGCGCTGCGCGTTCGTCCTCACGCCGGGTTCGGACACGGCACCGAACGGCTCGACCTATTCGACGGCCGCCGACTTCAACCAGGCGAACCCGCCGATGCTGCTGGTCGGCATGGGCGTCGCGGGCGGCGGCATCCCCGGTGCGACGGTGCAGTACGACGGACTGACGATCACCGTCGCCGGCGTCCCGATCTACAAGAACGTCGGCCAGGTGCCGAACCGCCACTTCGACTTCTACCCGTTCCTCGGTTTCGCGAACACGACGACCGACCTCACGAAGCTGCCGGGCACCTACAACGCGCTGCTCTACCACCTCGTGCCGTCAGGCAACTACGCGACGAAGGGCACGAATTCGAGCGAGACGTTCGATGCGAACGGCGCCTGCACGTCGACGAGTGCGGGGGGCTGCCAGACGACCGGCGATCCGTGGACCGTCAACACCGCGAACGGCGGCTACCTCGACAGCACGAAGGCGCCGCAGATCCTGCCGCAGACGTCGCTGCCGATCGTCGGCACGACCGGCAAGTCGGCGACCGCGCACATGGTCATCGGCCAGCTCAACGGCGCGACCGTGCCGGTGGTGGTCCGCACGGGCTACGTGTATCTGGGCACGGACCTCGCGCTGCACACCGACGCCAAGGTCGACGACGAATCGGGCATCGCGGTGCTCGGCAAGGCAACGGCGATCCAGTCGGGCGCGATCGACGGCGGCTACGCGGGCGCGGATTCGAACTTCAAGTACACGGCCGCACTGATCCGCAGCAGCAACGCGTCGTTCATCAACCCGACCACGCAGGCCGAGGAAGACGCCTTCACGCTCGACTACGGCCAGGGAACGCCGGGGCTGCTGAACGCGACGACGACGCCGGCGAGCGGTGCGACCTACCCGTCCGCATCGGGCGTGGTGATCGCGACGGGCGGCCTGTACGCGGCGCTGATCCAGGGCACGGTGAACGGCGGCGTCACGTCGACGTCGGCGAACTCGAGCACGTCGTCGACACCGTACTTCGGCGTGGGCGCGCAGATCAGCAAGTAACGATCGGGGACGCGGCGGCCGGTGCGCCGCCGCGGAATGCAGGGAAGGCACGCAACGACGGCGCCCGGCACGGCGCAGCAGCACGAGCACAAGCAACAGAAGCGGTCGACAGGGAGCCGGCCGCCTGACAAGACAAATCTGGAGGAGCAACATGAAGCGCAACCTCGTTCTGGCGGCGGCCCTTGCCGCCCCCCTTCTTTCCGCATGCGGCGGCGGCAGCGACAATCCGCCCCCGCTCGTCGAAGACCGGCTCTGCCCCGCATCGCTCGACTACAACACCGTGTTTACGGGCGGCGCGGGCAGCGGCGAACTCGCCAAGGTCCAGCTCGACACGACCAAGATGACCTGGCAGGTCACCTATGTCGAATCGGCGGTGCCGCAAAAGACCGGCACCGTCACGCCGACCCGCGCGGGCACCGTCGACAGCGGCACGCTCACGCAGGAAACGCTGCTGCCGACCAACAAGCTGAACCAGTGCGCGTTCCGGCTGAACGGCGCGAGCCTCGATGCGTCGCGTCCGGCGCGCATCTTCGTCGGCTTCGGCGTCGCGGGCGGCACGATTCCCGGCAAGGAGATCCAGTTCGACGGCGTGCTCGGCCAGGCCGCGGTGCCCGACACGAAATTCCCGTACTACCCGTTCATCGGTTTCTCGTCGATCGAAACCGACATCACGAAGGTCGCGGGCACGTACAGCCACGTCGGGTTCGGCGAAGTGCCGTCGCAGAAATTCGCGCCAGCGTCGATCGATGCGAAAGTGACGATCAACGCGGACGGCACCTGGACCAAGTGCGACACGACCGGCCAGTTCGCCGGCGGCGCATGCACGCAGCAGGGCACGAACTTCGTGCAGTCGGCCGACGGCAGCGGCGCGTTCCAGAGCAACAACTACCAGAGCCAGCTGAAGCCGACGTTGTCGGCGACGCCGCAGGGCAAGGGCTTCATGATCGTCGGCAAGCTGCGCAACCAGCTGGTGCCGATCCTCGTGCGCACCGGTGTCGCGAACCCGAACCCGACGCCCGACAGCAACGGCGTGCCGGGCCTGACCGCCGACGACGAATCGAGCATCTCGATCCTCGCGCCGCAGGCCGCGATCGCGGTCGGGTCGCAAAACGGCGAATACATCGGCGTCGACAGCCAGTTCGACTACCGGACCACCGCGCTGATCAACAACCAGGCCACGCTGCTCGATCCGTTCCAGCCGTCGCAGGCCTCGCTCGCGACCGCGCTCGACCTGGACTACACGCAGAAGGTGCCGGGCACGGTCACGACGATCCACACGGGTTCGGGCAGCACGTCTCCGACCGGCAAGTTCATCTTCACGGGTGGCGTGTTCGGTTTCCTCGACAACGCGGGTTCGACGCCGTATTTCACGATCGGCGCGTTCGTCCAGTAAGCGGGGGAAATCCGTGATGAAGAAGACCCTTCTCTGCGCGGCGGCCGGCGCCGCCGCCCTGGCGTCGCTCGCGGCGCACGCGCAGAGCGCCGGCAGCAACGTCGTCACGCTGGGCTGGTTCCACGTGATGCCGCAGCAAAGCAGCACGCCGATGACGACCAACGTCGCACCGACGCCGATCAACACGCCGCTGCGGCTGCCGGCGTCGTTCACGTCGCCGGGCACCGGGCTGCGCACCAGCGGCGCGGATACGGTCGGCCTGACGGTCAGCCACTTCCTGACCGACCACATCGCGGTCACGTCGGTGGCCGGCGTGCCGCCTGTATTCAAGGTGTCGGGCCAAGGCACGATCAAGCCGCCGGGCCCCGCCGGCGCGCTCGGCACGCAGAACATCGGCCTCGCGTCGGTGAACCCGATCGTGAAGAGCGTGCGGCAGTGGAGCCCGGCGGCGATCCTGCAGTACTACTTCGGGGCGGCCACCGCGAAGTTCCGGCCGTTCCTCGGCCTCGGCGTGTCGTACAACTGGTTCAGCGACCTGCAGCTCAACACGAACTTCATCAAGCAGACGCAGGACAACCTCGGCGCGGTTCTCGCGGCGGGGGCGGGCAAGCCGGGTACGACATCGGTGGAAGCGAAGGCGTCGTCGTCATGGCAGCCGGTGTTCAACGCGGGCCTGCAGTACAACATGACGGAGCATTTCGGGCTGGTCGCGTCGGTGACCTACATCCCGCTGAAGACGACGTCGACGGTGACGATCAAGGCGGCCGACGGCACGGTGCTCTCCGAGTCGAAATCGGACCTGAAGGCCGACCCGATCATCAGCTACGTCGGGATGACCTACAAGTTCTGACGCTGACGCCGGCGACGGAGGACGAACGGACAGCCCGCGCAAAAAACGCGGGCAAAAAAAAGCCCGCCTAAGAGGCGGGCTGAATCCATATCAGAGGAGACATGGAGGAGACAGGTGTAACTATAGCGAATCAGTTTCCGCATTGCAACATTTCCGTAGAGAAAATGAGGATTTTCCCTCGAATGCGCACTCTAGATCGCCAGTTCGAATCCGACCCCTTCCCGTTCTCCCGGTCGAGCGCCTCGCCCAGCGCATCGCGCAGCGGGGTGCCCGGCCGCGTCAGGCGACCCGGCAGCGTGCCGTGCACGATTCACACGTCGATCCGCGTCTCCAGCGCCGCCGTGTGGCCGCGCGCATGACACAGCCCCGGATGCGAGAACGCCCCGCCCTCTGACGAGGTGCGGGGCGTCCGGCAGGCCGCGGCGGCCGAAATCAGTGACGGACCAGCGCCATCATCGCGCCGAAGCCGACGAAGATGCCGCCCGTCAGCCGGTTGAAGACCTTCGCGACGCTCTGGCTCTTCAGCGTCGCACCGATGCGCGTGCCGAACGACGCGTAGACGAGATACCAGCTGACCTCGATCACCGCGAACGTGACGACGAGGATGCCGAACTGCGGCAGCGTCGGCTCGGCTGCGTTGATGAACTGCGGCAGCAGCGCGGCCGCGAACAGGATCGCCTTCGGGTTGCTGCCCGCGACCAGGAAGCCGTTGCGGAACAGCGCCCAGCGCGATGCCGACGCGCCTTGCGAAACCGCATCGACGTCCGCTGCCGGCGCGTCGTCGACGCGTGCGCGCCACGCCTTCACACCGAGATAGATCAGGTAGGCGGCACCCGCAAAGCGCAACGCATTGAACATCGCCGGCCACGCCTCGAGGACCGCCCCGAGTCCTGCCGCGGATACCGCGAGCATCAGCACCAGCGCGGTCAGGCAGCCGGCCATCGTCGACGCCGAGCGGCGCAGCCCGTGCCGTGCGCCGTGCGTCATCACGAGCAGCATGTTCGGACCCGGAATCGCCGACACGACGAACACCGTCGCCACGAAAAGCCACCACGTATGCAGGTTCATGACCGCCCCAGCCGAAAGAGAAACGAAACGTCGATTATGCCGCGCGCGCGGCGTTTCTGTCCCGCGCCGGCTCAGCGGCCCGCGCGGCGCAGCGCGACTTCGCCGAGCACCGCGAAGTCCTGCTCGCCGCCGCCGTGCGCGAGCGCATCGAGCAGGCTGTCGCGCACGACACTCGCCACCGGCAGCGGGACCGACGCCGCGTCGCCGGCCTGCAGCGCGAGCCGTACGTCCTTCAGCCCGAGGCGCGCCTTGAAACGCGCGGGTTCGTAGCTGCGCTCGGCGATCATCCCGCCGTAGCCTTCGTAGACCGGCCCCGGAAACACGCTGTTCGTGATCACGTCGAGGAAATCGCGCATCGCGACACCGTGCGCGCCGAGCAGCGCGGACGCTTCGCCGAGCGTCTCGATCGCCGACGCGAGCGTGAAATTCGCCGCGATCTTCGCGACGTTCGCATGCTGCGGCAGCGAGCCGAACCGCCAGGTCTTCTGGCCGATCGCGTCGAACAGCGGCTGCACGCGGTCGATCGCCTCGGCCGGACCGCCGGCCATGATCGTCAGGCGCGCCGCGGCCGCGACGTCCGGGCGCCCCATCACCGGCGCGGCGACGTACGCGAGGCCGCGCGACGCATGCGCGTGCGCAAGCGACTCGGCGAGCGCGACCGACACCGTCGCCATGTTCACGTGGATCAGCCCGCGCGGCGCCTGCGCGAGCAGCGCGTCGTCGAACACGTCGCGCGCGGCCGCGTCGTCGGCGAGCATCGAGAATACGGCATCGCCGCGAAACGCATCGGCCGGCGTCGCGACGATCTGCGCACCCAACGCGGCGAGCGGCTCGGCGCGCTCGCGCGACCGGTTCCAGACCCGCACGGCGTGCCCCGCCTTCAGCAGGTTCGTCGCAATTGCCTGCCCCATTTCGCCCAGCCCGATAAATCCGAGATCCATTGCCCGCTCCTTCGACCCGTGAAGCGGGGAGTTAAACACAGATGGCGCCGGCCTGCAGCCCCGGCAACCGGCCGTGCGCGGTGCGATACTGCCCGGATGGCGACCGCGACCTTCCGCTTCCACGGCGAACTGAACGCGTTTCTCGCTCGCGCCCGGCGCGAGCGCGCGTTCGCGCACGCGTTTGCCCGCGACGCGACGGTCAAGCACGCGGTCGAGGCGCTCGGCGTCCCGCATACGGAAATCGGCCGGCTCTGCGTGAACGGTGCACCGGCCGCCCTCGACCGGCCGCTCGGCGACGGCGACCGCGTCGATATCCATCCGGTGCGCGCGCAGCCGGCGGCCGCCTCGCCGCTGCCGCAACCGGACCGCTGGCGCTTCGTCGCCGACGCGCATCTCGGCGGCCTCGCGCAACTGCTGCGCCTCGCCGGTTTCGACACCTGCTACGACAACCACTACCGCGACGACGAACTCGTCGCGCTCGCCGCGCGCGAAGGCCGGATCGTGCTGACGCGCGACCGCGAGCTGCTGAAGCGCCGCGCGGTCGTGCGCGGCTGCTACCTGCACGCGCAGCAGCCGGACGCGCAGCTGCGCGAGCTGTTCGCGCGGCTCGACCTCGCGCCGCACATGCGGCCGTTCCGGCTGTGCCTGCGCTGCAACGCGCCGCTGCACGCACTCGATGCGGCGGACGCCGCGCCGCGCGTGCCGGCCGGCGTCCGCCAGCGGCACCGGCGCTTTGCCGCGTGCGACGTGTGCGCGCGCGTGTTCTGGGAAGGATCGCACTGGCGGCGCATGCGCGCGGTGGTCGACGCGATGCGCACGCCGCCGCCCGGTGCGCCGGACACGGCGGACGCCTGAAAAAACAAAACCCCGCAGGCCGGAGCGTGCGGGGTTTCGCGACGGATGGCCGGCAGCGCCGGCCCCGGCGACGCGTGCTTAGTTTGCTGCGCCTGCGTCGTTCGTGCCGGCGGCCGAAGCGGCTGCGGCCTTCGCCTTGCCCTTGGCCGAACCGTGTTGCTTCAGCTGGTGCTTCGGCTTGCTGTGGTCCTTCTTCATCGGTGCGGAAGCCGGAGCCATCGCGCCTGCCGGCGCCGACGCCGCCTCCTGAGCGAATGCCGAAACCGATGCGAGTGCGAATGCTGCGGTCATGATCGAAGCGAGCGTCTTCTTCATTGTTCTTCCTTTAGCGGAGAAAAATTCAAACGTACCGGTTGGAGATGCGAGGCATCCGCATCGGAACATCAGTCGCGCCGGGTTGCCGGTCGCCGCCGGGCGGGTCGGCTCTCGCCTTTCCGCCTCGACAAATACTGACGCACTGGCTCCATAACGCATCGCCCGCGCGGCGAGTTGACATGCCGCCTGCATCCCTCGGGTTTCCCCGGGGGCACGAGTTTCGGGCCCGCGCGACGGGCTGCCGCGACGCGCGTCAATCGTCCGACAAACCGGCTCTCGCGCCCGCCGCGGCGACGCTATACTGGCCTCCTTCCGTCCCAACCGGATCGCGGCCGGTCACGAGACCGCCGCCGTCGCGAGGCGCCCAAATTGCCCGATCACAATCTGGACAAACTGAAAATCGACCGGCGTCCGAGCGCACCCGCGCCACGCCGGCGCCGGTGGGTCCGCTATGCGGTCGCCGCCGCGCTCGTCATCATTGCGATCGTCGCCGCGCTGGCGCTCACCGGCCGGCCGACGGTCGACACGACCTCCGTCACGTCCGCCTACCCGTACCAGAACGACACCCAGCTCAACGCGACCGGCTACGTCGTGCCGCAGCGCAAGGCCGCGGTCGCGTCGAAGGGCCAGGGGCGCGTCGAATGGCTCGGTGTGCTCGAAGGCACGCGCGTGAAGAAGGACGAGATCATCGCGCGGCTCGAAAGCCGCGACGTCGAAGCGTCGCTGGCGCAAGCGCTCGCGCAGGTGAAGGTCTCCCGCGCCAACCTCGGCGTCGCACAGGCGGAACTGAAGGACGCCGAGATCGCGCTGCGCCGCACCACGGTGCTCGCGCCGAAGGGCGCGGTGCCGGCCGCGCAGCTCGACATCGACACGGCCCGCGTGAACAAGGCGCGCGCGTCGGTCAACAGCGACCAGGCCGCGATCGCATCCGCCGAAGCGAACGCGCAGGCCGCGCAGGTCGCGGTCGACCAGACGGTGATCCGCGCGCCGTTCGACGGCATCGTGCTCGCGAAGCACGCGAACGTCGGCGACAACATCACGCCGTTCTCGTCCGCGTCGGACAGCAAGGGCGCGGTCGTGACGATCGCCGACATGGACACGCTCGAGGTCGAGGCCGACGTCGCCGAATCGAACATCGCGAAAATCCGCGCGGAGCAGCCGTGCGAGATCCAGCTCGACGCGCTGCCCGACATGCGCTTCGCGGGCCGCGTGTCGCGCATCGTGCCGACCGTCGACCGCTCGAAGGCGACCGTGCTCGTGAAGGTCCGTTTCGTCGACCGCGACGAGCGCGTGCTGCCGGACATGAGCGCGAAGATCGCGTTCCTGTCGAAGCCCGCGTCGCCGCAGGACCGGCAGCCGGTGACGGCCGTGCAGGCGAGCGCGGTGGTCGAGCGCGACGGCCGGCCGGTCGTGTTCGTCGTGAAGGACGACACGGTGCGTGCGACGGCGGTGACCCAAGGCACGCGGATCGGCGAACTCGTCACGATCCGCGGCGTGAAGCCCGGCGACACGGTCGTGCTCGCGCCGGGCGCGAAGCTGAAGGACGGCGCGAAAGTGGCCGTCGCGAAGAAGTAGCGTGGCGCGCGTGAACGACGCCTCGCCGCCCCTCGTCGAGATCAGCCACGTCGCGAAGTCGTACCGGCGCGGCAACCAGGTCGTGCCGGTGCTGACCGACATCACGCTCGACATCGGTGAAGGCGACTTCGTCGCGCTGATGGGGCCGTCGGGTTCGGGCAAGAGCACGCTGCTCAATCTCGTCGCCGGCATCGACCGGCCCGACAGCGGCGAGATGCGCGTGGGCGGCCTCGACATCTCGCGGCTCGAGGAAGCGCAACTGGCGGAATGGCGCGCGGCGAACGTGGGCTTCATCTTCCAGTTCTACAACCTGATGCCGGTGCTCACCGCGTTCGAGAACGTCGAGCTGCCGCTGATGCTCACGCACCTGTCGCGCCGCGAACGGCGCGAGCGCGTCGAGCTGGTGCTCGACATGGTGAATCTCGGCGACCGGACCAGCCATTACCCGTCCGAGCTGTCGGGCGGCCAGCAGCAGCGCGTCGCGATCGCGCGCGCGTTGATCACCGATCCGGTGCTGATCGTCGCCGACGAGCCGACCGGCGACCTCGACCGCGCGTCGGCCAGCGACGTGCTCGCGATGCTGCAGCGGATGAACGCCGAGCTCGGCAAGACGATCATCATGGTGACCCACGATGCGCATGCGGCCGCCGCCGCGCAGTCGCTCGTGCATCTGGAAAAAGGGGAGCTGATCGATGGGCACGCCGTCTGACGGACGGGAGCGCGCAAGATGATGGTGCTGAAGCTGATCGCGCGCAATGCGCTGCGACACCGGCTGCGCACGCTGCTGACCGTGCTCGGGCTGACCATCGCGGTGCTGGCGTTCGGGCTGCTGCACACCGTCGTCGACGCGTGGTACGCGGGCGCGGCCGCCGCATCCAGCGGCCGGCTCGTCACGCGCAACGCGATCTCGCTCGTGTTCCCGCTGCCGGTCAGCTACGAGAACCGGATCCGCGGCGTCGACGGCGTGACGGCCGTGGTGCGCTCGAACTGGTTCGGCGGCGTGTACCGCGACCCGAAGAACTTCTTCGCGAGCTTCGCGGTGTCGGAAAACTACCTCGACCTGTATCCGGAATTCATCCTCCCGGCCCAGCAGCGCGCCGACTACGACCGCGACCGCCGCGGCTGCCTCGTCGGGCGCCAGCTCGCGACGCAGTTCGGCTTCAGGATCGGCGACGTGATTCCGCTGAAGGGCACGATCTATCCGGGCACGTGGGACTTCGTGGTGCGCGGCATTCTCGACGGCCGCGACGATTCGACGATCACGCGCCAGCTCGTGTTCCACTGGGACTACCTGAACGAGACGGTGCGCAAGCGCACGCCGAAGCAGGCCGACCAGGTCGGCGTGTTCGTGCTCGGCGTCGCGAACCCGGACGACGGCGCCGCGATCGCGCGCAACGTCGACGCGGTGTTCAAGAACTCGCTCGCCGAAACGCTGACCGAGACCGAGCAGGCGTTCCAGCTCGGCTTCGTCGCGATGTCGAACCAGATCATCGCGGCGATCCGACTCGTGTCGTACGTGGTGATCCTGATCATCATGGCCGTGATGGCGAACGCGATGGCGATGAGCGCACGCGAGCGCACCGCCGAGTACGCGACACTGAAGGCGCTCGGCTTCGGCCCCGGCTTTCTCGCGCTGCTCGTGTTCGGCGAATCGGTCGTGATCGCGGTGGTGGGCGGCGGGCTCGGGATGCTCGCGACGCCGCCGGCCGCGAGCATCTTCAAGCAGGCCGCGGGCGGCATCTTCCCGGTGTTCAAGGTGTCGGCCGAGACGATGGCGCTGCAGGCCGCGTGCTCGATCGCGGTCGGCTTCGCGGCCGCGCTCGTGCCGGCGTGGCAGGCGGCCCGCGTGCGCGTGGTCGAAGGCCTGCGGGCGATCGGATAGGCGCATGGCGATTCCGCTCACCTACATCGCGCGCAACCTGTGGACCCGGCGGCTCACCACCGCGCTCACCGCGGGCGGGATGGCGCTGGTGATCTTCGTGTTCGCGACCGTGCAGATGCTCGACGCGGGACTCACGCAGACGCTCGTGTCGACCGGCGAACCGGACAACGCCGTGGTGATCCGCAAGGGTGCGGAAACCGAGATCCAGAGCGCGATCGACCACCAGCAGGCCAACGCGCTCGAGATGCATCCGGCCGTCGCGCTCGGCCCCGACGGGCGGCCGCGGGTGTCGAAGGAAGCCGTCGTGCTGATCTCGCTGGTGAAGACGTCGACCGGCAAGCCGTCGAACGTCGTGATCCGCGGCGTGTCGCCGGCCGGCCTCGCGCTGCGTCCGCGCGTGAAGCTGGCGGCCGGCCGCACGTTCGCGCCGGGCTCGTCGGAGATCATCGTCGGCAGCGCGATCGCGAAAGGCTTCAGCGGCACGCAGCTCGGCGACAGCCTGCATTTCGCGCAGCGCGACTGGACCGTCGTCGGCCTCTTCGACGCGGGCGGCAGCGGCTTCGATTCGGAGATCTGGGGCGACGTCGACCAGCTGATGCAGTCGTTCCGGCGCACCAGCTATTCGTCGATGGTGCTGCGCATCCCGAGCGCCGACGGCTTCGCGCGCTTCAAGGCCGACATCGACGTCGACCCGCGCCTGACCGACGAGGCGAAACGCGAGCAGACGTTTTACGGCGACCAGTCGAAGGCGCTGTCGACCTTCATCAACATTCTCGGCATCACGCTGTCGACGATCTTCTCGATCGCCGCGATGATCGGCGCGATGATCACGATGTACGCCTCGGTCGCGAACCGCACCGCCGAGATCGGCACGCTGCGCGCGCTCGGCTTCAAGCGCATGAACGTGCTCGCCGCGTTCCTGCTGGAGGCGCTGCTCCTCGGCTTCGTCGGCGGCGTCGCGGGGCTCGCGTGCGCGTCGCTGATGGAATTCGCCTCGTTCTCGACGACCAACTTCCAGACCTTCTCCGACCTGTCGTTCCGCTTCGTGCTGACGCCCGCGATCGTCGTGAAGACGCTGCTGTTCTCATTGGTGATGGGGCTCGTCGGCGGGTTCCTGCCGGCGATGCGTGCGGCGCGGCTGAACATCGTCGACGCGCTGCGCGCGCGGTGACGCGCGCGGCCGCTCACGCGCGATGTTCGCGCGGCACCCACGCGCCGTGAAACCCGGCCGGCACGCGACGCGGCAGGTGGACCGTCGCGACCGGCGCCGCATCGATCGCGCGCGCATCGAGGATCACGACGTCGCTCGTGTCGGTCGCCGCGCGGTAGACCACCACCAGCAGCCAGCCGTCGTCCTCGTCGGTGCCGCCCGGGCGCGGCACGAACACCGGCTCGCCGTTCTGGTCGCCGGCCGGCACCACGTAACGCGTGGTCGTGCCGCGCACGTGGTCGAAGCGCATCACGCCGCGCATTTCCGCATGGCTCGGTTGCTCGACCGCATACAGGTAACGGTAGCCGCGCCCCGTCCGGCTTTCGTTGATGCGCGGCAGCTCGATGCCGCCGTCGGCGAGCGGCCCTTCGTCGATCAGCCCGTTCGCGGTATCGATCACGTAACGCCACAGCTCGCCGACCGGGTTGTCGGCAAAGCGGCCGGTGCGTGCGTCGAGCCGCAGGAACCACGGATAGCGCACCGCATCGAGCACGATGCATGACGCATCGCAGTCGTACGCGTTCACGACGTGCTGGATGAAGCACGGCTCGATCCCGAACCAGCGCACGCCGCCGCCGTGGCGCGGGATCACGCCGATCCGCGCGTCGCGGTCGTCGTGCCAGCGCAGCGGCATCCGGTGCCCCTGCTTCAGCATCGCGAAGTCGTAGCCGACGTTCAGGTCGAGCAGCAGGCTGCGGGTCTCGGTGATCGCGAGGTCGTGCATCATCGACGGCGCGGGCACGTCGACGGTGAGGTCGACGCGCTGCACGCCCTGCGCGTCCGCGACACCGTAGCGCAACCACGGCGCGCGCCAGTCCGCGCGAAACAGGATCAGCTCGCCCGTCACCGGATCGACCTTCGGATGCGCGGTCATCGCGCCGCCGAACGCGGCATGCCGCGCGGGCGCACCGAGCGTGTCGAGCGCGGCCGTGATCGCGAGCGGCGCGCCGCCTTCGGCCAGCGCGAGCAATTCGCCCGCGTGCTGCAGCACGTTCACGTTCGGATTCGTGTCGGGCAGGCGCAGTGCCTGCTCCGGCGCATGCACGTCGGCCCAGCGGCGCGTGCGCGCCCAGCGGTTCCGGTAGCCGCTCGCCCGGCCGCGTTCGAACGCGATCGCGTGCAGCATCGCCGCTTCCGGCCACCACGACAGCACGTCGTTGCCTTCGAAACGGCCGCCCGGCGGATTCGGGCCGTTGCGCAGCAGCGTGCCGGCGAGTTCGGGCGGGATCGTGCCGGTCACGCGCAGGTCGACGAGGTCGACTTCGTCGGCGACCGGCGCGATCGCACCGCGGTTCAGATCGAACGTCGTCATCGCGTCGGGTGCTCCGTCAGCAGTCTTCGGTCGACGGCGGCAGATCGCCGCGCGCCAGTGCAAGCGCATGGTCGCGCACGTCGTCCGGCCAGCCGGCGACCAGTTCGGCCATCCGTTCGAGGTCGTTCGCATACAGCGCACGTGCGGCCTCCTCGAAACCGGGCAGGTCGCCCGCGATCGCGGACATGAAGTGGTAGGCGCGTGCCTGCGCGTCGCGGCGCCGGTCGGCCGCCGCGTGCGTGCGCCGCGCGTCCTCGACGAGCTTGCGCAGCGCGACGGACGCGCCGCCCGGCTGCGCGGCGAGCCAGTCCCAGTGACGCGGCAGCAACGTGACCTCGCGCGAGACGACGCCGAGCTTCGGCCGGCCACGGCCGCGTTGTTCGCCCGCCCCCGCCGGCTCGCCGGCGGGCGCGGATGCATCGGCCGGCGCCGCCGCGTAACGCGCACGGATATCGTCCGCGGTGCCGCGCAGGTCGAGGTCGATCGAACGGCCGGTCGCGTCGTCGAAGATCACGATCGTGCCGGACAGTGCGTCGCCGGCCGCCTGCCGGACCGCAACCGCCACCGTCGCGAGCGGGCCCGACGCGACGCGCCGGTGGCCGTCGAACGCCGTGCAGGAAGGGAGAAGCGTGGAGAAAGTCATCGTGGTCGCCTGCGGGCAGGAATCGGAATGACGTTATTTTTATCCGGGTATAAATTGGTTGTCAATATCACCCGGGTAAAAAACGACGTACCGATGCCGCCGATCGATTCAATTCCTGAATCAATCAAGTCAGTAATTGGCATGAAAGCGCTAATTTCGCCATGACAGAATGATCCGGACGCCGTGCCACGGGCATCGGGCATCGGCGTCCGGCCTCCGGCCGGCAACACCACCACGAAAAAACGCGCGCACCCGACGCGCAGCCGCACGACGGCACCTTCCGCCCTTCGGAGGAGACAGTCATGAATCCGCTTCACGCATTGCCGGCGTCCGCGTCGGCAACGGCCCAGCGCACCCGCGTGCGCTGGCTCGTGCTGACCGTGCTGTTCGCGGTCACGACGATCAACTACGCGGATCGCGCGGCGATCGCGATCGCGGGCCCGGCGCTCGCCCGGGCGATGCACCTGAGCCACGTGCAGATGGGCTTCATCTTCTCGGCGTTCGGCTGGTCGTACGTGGTCGCGCAACTGCCGGGCGGCTGGCTGCTCGACCGCTTCGGGTCACGCATCGTCTATGCGTTCAGCATCTTCTTCTGGTCGCTGTTCACGCTGCTGCAGGGCGGCATCGGCTTCTTCAGCGGCGCGGCCGCGTTCGCGCTGCTGTTCGGATTGCGCTTCCTGGTCGGCGCGGCCGAGGCGCCGTCGTTCCCGGCCAACAGCCGGATCGTGTCCACCTGGTTCCCGGCCGCGGAGCGCGGCACCGCATCGGCGATCTTCAATGCCGCGCAGTACGCGGCGACCGTCGTGTTCGCGCCGCTGATGGGCTGGCTCGTGCACGCGTTCGGCTGGCAGTCGGTGTTCGCGGTGATGGGGGTGCTCGGCTTCGCGTTCGTGCTGGTGTGGAACCGCACGATGTACGACCCGAAGGTGCACCCGCGCGTCAACCGCGCGGAGCTCGACTACCTCACCGAAGGCGGTGCGCTCGTCAACATCGACCAGGCGACCGGCGCGCGCGACGGCGGCCCGTCGATGCGTCACGTGAAGGCGCTGCTGAGGAACCGGATGCTCGTCGGCGTGTACGTCGCGCAGTACTGCATCAACGCGCTCACCTACTTCTTCATCACGTGGTTTCCCGTCTATCTCGTGCAGGCGCGCGGGATGTCGATCCTCAACGCGGGGCTCGTCGCGTCGATCCCGGCCGTGTGCGGCTTCCTCGGCGGGATTCTCGGCGGCATCGTGTCCGACGCGCTGCTCAAGCAGGGCCGGTCGCTGTCGGTCGCGCGCAAGGTGCCGATCGTGATCGGCATGCTGCTGTCGATGTCGATGATCGTCTGCAACTACACCGATTCGCACGTGCTGGTCGTGCTGTTCATGGCGCTGTCGTTCTTCGGCAAGGGGCTCGGCGCGCTCGGCTGGGCCGTCAACGCCGACACCGCGCCGCGCCAGATCGCCGGCCTGAGCGGCGCGCTGCTCAACACGTGCGGCAATCTTTCCAGCATCACGACGCCGATCGCGATCGGCTATATCGTCGACACCAGCGGCTCGTTCAACGGCGCGCTCGTCTACGTCGTCGCGCACGCGCTCGTCGCCGTGATCTGCTACCTGTTCGTCGTCGGCGAGATTCGCCGCGTCGAGCTGAATTGAACGGCGCGGGCCGCGCCGGCGCGTCCGGCGGCCCGCGTACCACCGGAACCAGGAGCGAACCGATGTCCGAATCCCGCCGTGCCGGCACGCCGCGCGTCACGCGCATGCAGGTGATCCCCGTCGCCGGCCGCGACAGCATGCTGCTGAACCTGTGCGGCGCGCACGCGCCGTATTTCACGCGCAACCTCGTGATCCTCGACGACAGCAGCGGCAACACCGGCGTCGGCGAAGTGCCCGGCGGCGAAGGTATCCGCCACGCGCTCGAACGGATGACCGATCTCGTGGTCGGCCAGTCGATCGGGCGTTACCAGGCCACGCTCAACGCGGTGCGCGCGGCGCTGTCCGGCACCGGCGCGGGTGCAGGACGCACGATCCGGCACGAGGTGACGTCGGCCGGCGAGGCGGCCGTGCTGCGCCAGCCGCACGAGATCAACCTGCGGCTCGACAACGTGATCACCGCGATCGAGGCCGCGCTGCTGGACCTGCTCGGCCAGCATCTCGACGTGCCGGTCGCGGCGCTGCTCGGCGAAGGCCAGCAGCGCGACGCGGTGCCGATGCTCGCGTACCTGTTCTACATCGGCGAGCGGCGCCGCACCGACCTGCCGTATCGCGACGAAACGCACGCAACCGATCCGTGGTTCCGGCTGCGCAACGAAGCCGCGCTCACGCCGGCCGCGATCGCGCAGCAGGCCGAGGCCGCGGTCGAGCGCTACGGCTTCGTCGATTTCAAGCTGAAGGGCGGCGTGATGGCCGGCGCGGACGAAATGGAAGCGATCGCGGCGATCAAGGCGCGCTTTCCCGACGCGCGCGCGACGCTCGACCCGAACGGCGCGTGGTCGCTCGACGAAGCGGTCGCGCTGTGCCGCGGGCAGGGTCATCTGCTCGCGTATGCGGAGGACCCGTGCGGGCCGGAGGCCGGCTACTCGGGCCGCGAAGTGATGGCCGAGTTTCGGCGGGCGACCGGCATCCCTACCGCGACCAACATGATCGCGACCGACTGGCGGCAGATGGATCATGCGGTGCGGCTGCAGGCAGTCGACATCCCGCTCGCCGATCCGCACTTCTGGACGATGCAGGGCTCGGTGCGGCTCGCGCAGCTGTGCCGCGACTGGGGGCTCACGTGGGGTTCGCACTCGAACAACCACTTCGACGTGTCGCTGGCGATGTTCACGCATGCGGCCGCCGCGGCACCCGGCACGATCACCGCGATCGACACGCACTGGATCTGGCAGGAAGGCGACGCGCGGCTCACGCGCGAGCCGCTCGAGATCGTCGGCGGCCAGGTGGCCGTGCCGGAGCGGCCGGGGCTCGGGATCGAGCTCGACATGGCGCAGGTCGAGGCCGCGCATGCGCTGTACAGGGAAGTCGGCGGCACGGCGCGTGACGATGCGATGGCGATGCGGTATCTGGTGCCGGGGTGGACGTACGATCCGAAGCGGCCGAGTTTCGGGCGGGGGTGACGGCGGCGGAGCCGGACACGCGAGAAAACAAAAGGGCCCGGTCTTGCGACCGAGCCCTTCGGAATCTATTGGTGGAGCGGAGGAGGATCGAACTCCCGACCTTCGCATTGCGAACGCGACGCTCTCCCAGCTGAGCTACCGCCCCAACAGACAACCATCATACACATGCATTTCCGCGCTTGGCAATAGGGGTTCAGTCACCCCCGACGCGTCACTTCGACGGCGCGCCGGCCAGCACCCATTCGACCACGGCGCGCACATCCGTGTCGCTCATGCGCGGGTGCGCCGGCATCGGAATCGCGCCCCAGACGCCGGAGCCGCCGTCCTTCACCTTCTTCGACAGCTTCGCGACGGCCTGCGGATCCGACTTGTAGCGGGCGGCGATGTCCTTGAACGACGGGCCGACGAGTTTGCGGTCCACTGCGTGGCAACCCATGCAGGCGTTGCCGCGCGCGACCTTCAGGCCGTCGCCGACGTCCGCCTGCGCCGTGCCGAGCGCGCTGACCGCGAGCGCAACCGTCGCGGCGCCCTGCACCATCCATTGCTTCAACTTCATCTGCGTCGACTTCATTGCGGCGTGGCCTTCGGGTTGCCCGGGTGCACGCTCGACGAATTCGAGATCGGCGCGGGCGGTTGCAACGGCGTGGACTGGACCGACGCATCGGGCACCGCCCCGACCGTCGCGGCATCCGCGGGCGCGGCGGCGGCCTGCGCGCCGGACGCACCGCTCGGCGACGCGGCCTGCAATGCCTGCGCGTCCTGCGGCTGGATGTACTGGAACACCTTCACGACCTTCTCGACGCCCGGCACCTGGCTCGCCGCATCCGCGCCGCGATTGCCTTCGTCGACCGTCACGAGACCCAGCAGGTAGATGTTGCCACGCTCGCTGACGACCTTGTAGTAGTTCGCCGACAGCCCCTTCGTCGCGATCAGCTCGGACTTCACGCGCCCTTCGAGGTACGAGTCGTTCGCGCGCGACGACAGCGACGCCGCCGGCTCCACCGACAGCTCGTTGACGATCGCGTTCACGTTGTTGATGCCGCGCACGATTTCCTCGGCGCGCTGCTTCGACGCGTCGTTCGGCACTTCGCCCGTCAGCAGCACGCGGCGGTTGAACACGGTCACGTTCACGTGCGACTGGTCCGGCAGCCCGTTGTTGATCTGCGTGAGCGACTTGACCTGGATCTCGCGATCCTCGGTCTGCGCGCCGAGCGTCCGGCGATCGGTCGCGATCAGCGCACCACCGCCGGCCGCCGCGCCCAGCACGCCGAGCACGCAGCCCTGCAGCGACATCGCGAGACCCGCCGTCAGCGCGGCGAGCAACGTGGTTCTGACGAGCGTCTGTTTGACGCGGCTTTGATTCATCGACGGCTCTCCTTCGTTCAATCCTCACCCAGCAGCATCGCGTCGATGCCGTCGCACAGGCAGTGGATGGTCAGCAGATGGACTTCGTGGACGCGCGCCGCACGCGAGGCGGGCACGCTGATCGGAATATCGGTATCGGACAGCGCGGCCGCGACGGCATGGCCGTCGCCGCCCGTCAGCGCGACGACGGTCATCTCGCGCTCGTGCGCCTCGTCGATCGCGGCCAGCACGCGCGAAGACGCGCCGCTCGCGTCGAGCACCAGCAGGATGTCGCCGGTCTGCCCGAGCACGCGAACCTGCTGCGCGAACAGCTGATCGGCAACGGCTGCCCCCGTGAGGCCGCCCTGCGACGCATCGGTGGCCAACGCGATCGCGGGCAGGCCCGGACGCTCGCGCTCGAAACCGCCGACGAGCGACACGGCGAGGTAGTGCGCGGCAGCGGCCGACGGGCCGTCGCCGCACGCGACGATCTTGTTGCCGTTCGCCAGCGCGGCGAACATCGCGTCGACCGCGGCTGCGATCGGCAGCGACAGCGCGTCGGCCGCTTCGGCGTGAAGCGCGGCGCTGTCGCGGAAATGTTGCTGAATACGTTCGACTGACATCGATTCCTGGTGAACTGGGCGCGTCGGCACACCGCGCGCAACGTCATGGGTGCGGCGAGTTTACCGCACTCCGGCACCCTCTCCGGGGGTATGACGAGAACTCTTTACATCTGGTCACAGCTCGCGGCTACGCATCGTCGGCACGAAATGCATCGCGCAGCCACTCGAGCCGGCCGGCCTCGAACGCGACGACGTCGAAACGGCACGCGGCACCCGCGCCGTGCCGCACCCAGAAATGGAGCGCGGCCGCGACCAGACGCCGCCGCTTGCGCCAGCCGACGCTCGCGGCCGCGCCGCCATGCCGGGTGCTGCGCCGCGCGCGCACCTCGACGAACACGAGCGTGCCGTCGGGCGTGCGCATCACGAGGTCGAGTTCGCCGCCGCGCATCGTCACGTTCGCCGCGACGAACGCGAGACCGCGGCGTTCCAGGAACTGCCGCGCGCGCTGCTCGAAGTTCGCGCCGACCGATCTGGATCGCGCCGTGCCGGAAAAGTTGCCGCCGCCGGGCGGCAAACCGCGCTCGCTGCCCGGCGCGGCCGGCGCCGCGTGGCACAATGCCGTCCTTGTTCCGCTTGCGCCGCGATTGCGCGCATTGCCTGCCATGACTGCCCTCCTCGAACTTGCGCAAACGCAGCACTACCCGGACGCCGCGCTCTATGTGGTCGCGACGCCGATCGGCAACACCGCCGACATCACGCTGCGCGCGCTGCACGTGCTCGGCCTCGCCGACCGCATCGCGGCCGAAGACACCCGCAACACGGGCCAGCTGCTGGCCCGTTACGGCATGTCGAAACCGCTCGTCGCCGTGCACGAGCACAACGAACGTGAAGCCGCGCTGCGCGTGATCGAGCTGCTGCGCGCCGGCGAACGCGTCGCGTACGTGTCGGATGCCGGCACGCCCGGCATTTCGGACCCCGGCGCGCGGCTCGTCGACGCCGTGCGCGCGGCCGGCTTCCCGGTGATTCCGCTGCCGGGCGCGAGCGCGGCCGTAACCGCGCTGAGCGTGGCGGGCGACTGGGCCGGTACGTTCACGTTCGCGGGCTTCCTGCCGCCGAAGCCGAAGCAGCGCGCGAGCGCGCTGCAGGCGCTCGTGCGGCACCCGTACGCGCTGGTGTTCTACGAAGCGCCGCACCGGATCGCGGACACCGTCGCCGCCCTCGCCGACGCGTTCGGCCCCGCGCGCCGGCTGCTGATCGCGCGCGAGCTCACCAAGCTACACGAGCAGCTGTTCCAGGGCACCCTGGCCGAAGGACAGAGCTGGCTCGGCGGCGATGCGAACCGGCAGCGTGGCGAGTTCGTGCTGGTCGTCGAAGGTGCGCCGGCCGACGTCGGCGAAGCCGACGACACAGCGCACGACGCGCTGCTCAAGCTGCTGCTGGAAGAAGTGCCGGTGAAGAGCGCGGCGAAGCTCGCGGCCGCGCTGACGGGCGCGTCGCGCAACGCGCTGTATGCGCGCGCGCTGGTGCTGAAGGAAGGCTGACGCGCGAGCACGGGCGGCACCTGCCGCCCGGCACGCGGAAACGAAAAAGGGCTGCCCGATGGCAGCCCTTTTGCATGAGCGGACGAACCGCCGCGTTACTTCGCCGAGACCGACGCGAGCATTTCGTCGCGCGCCTCGCGCGCTTCCTGCGGCGACAGCCCTTCGATCTTCACGCGGCCCGTGCCGGCGTGCACGAGGCCGATCATCCTGGCAGCGGCATACGACAGGTCGAGCACGCGGCCGCGCTTGTACGGCCCGCGATCGTTGACCTTCACGACGACCCACTTGCCGGTCGACGCGTTCGTCACCTTGATGTACGACGACAGCGGCAGCGTACGGTGCGCGGCGGTCAGCGCGTTCATGTTGAAGCGCTCGCCGTTCGCGGTGCGGCGGCCGTGGAAATCCCGGCCATACCACGATGCCCGGCCCGTCTGGCGGAAGTCGGACACATCCTTGCCGTCGATCGGCTCGGCGTCCGCCAGCGACGACTTCTTCGCGTCCTTGCTGTCGGCAGCCGGCATCGATGCCAGCGCGGAATCGAAATTCAGTTGCTGCTTGTCGTCATCCGCTTTCGCGGCCGCCGTCTTGTTGACCGCGTTCTTCTGGCTGGCGCTGCCGGTGGTCTGGCTGGGTGGCACCGCACAGCCCGTCAGCGCAAAAAATAAAGCAATGGTCCCGAATCGAGTCGGAAAACGAAAATTCATCGACGTGTCGCCTTCTGGTTCGGGCCGCACCGATACAACGCTGCTCAACAACGCAGATACGCGGCCCGGACGGCAAATGCGTGCACGCCCCGCTCGGCTACGCGAGCAGGCGGCTAGCATGGGCGCGGCTTTCGTCTCTGCCGCAACCGTCCTGATTAGTTTTCACGTCTGGCGCAACCTGTCCCCGGCAGCCTGACCAGACCCCACATGCCGCCATCGAACATGGCTTTCACGTTCGCGCGCGTCGCGTACAGCCAACGCACAGGAACGGCGGCACAGGCCTCATCCGGCGGCGCGGCAGCAGGGCCGCAGACGGGCGCGCAGCACCCGGCCGGACAAGACGTGAGCACCGAATGCTCGGTGCTGGATACACCGCCGGACTCCCCGGCGGTCGATGCTTGACGGTGAATCCGACACCTCTATTTAACGGGGTCGAAACACCAGCGAATTGCGTGAAATTCACGCGCAATGGGGCGCATTATACATAAACCAAAAGCCTGTCTCGAAAAGCACCCCCGACGGACCATTGATTCTCACTATGGCGGTAACAATCGGGATGCTCGGGGAGTGCCCGCACGCGCGCGTCCGACAGCGCGCCGCAGGGCCGGCAGGCAGCGCGCGCGACCGGTACAATCGCTCCTTTTAGCCGCCGGTGCCTCCATGAAAGTCACGCTCATTCCGGTCACGCCGTTCCAGCAGAACTGCTCGCTGCTGGTCTGCGAACAGACCGGCCGCGCCGCCGTCGTCGATCCGGGCGGCGATCTCGAACGAATCGAACAGGAGATCGCGCGGCAGAACGTGCAGGTCGAGAAGGTGCTGCTCACGCACGGCCACGTCGATCACTGCGCGGGCGCGAAGGCGCTCGCGACGCACTACGGCGTGCCGATCGTGGGGCCGCAGGAAGACGAGCGCTTCTGGATCGAGCAACTGCCGATGCAAAGCCAGCGCTTCGGCTTCCCGGCCGCCGAGACGTTCGAGCCGGACCACTGGCTGAACGACGGCGACACCGTGCGGTTCGGCGACGAGACGCTCGAGGTCTATCACTGCCCGGGCCACACGCCCGGCCACGTCGTGTTCTTCAGCCGCGCGCATCGCGTCGCGATCGTCGGCGACGTGCTGTTCGCCGGCTCGATCGGCCGCACCGACTTCCCGCGCGGCAACCACGCGGACCTCGTGCGTTCGATCAAGGAGAAGCTGTGGCCGCTCGGCGACGACGTCACGTTCGTGCCGGGCCACGGCCCGGTGTCGACCTTCGGCGACGAGCGCCGCACGAATCCGTTCGTGTCCGACAAGGTATTCGGATGAACCAGACCGCCATCCCTGAAATCTACGTCAGCACCGACGTCGAGGCCGACGGCCCGATTCCCGGCCCGCACTCGATGCTGAGCTTCGCGTCGGCCGCCTATACCGAGGACAAGCAGCTGATCGCGACGTTCTCCGCGAACCTCGAGACGCTGCCCGGCGCGCAGGCCCATCCGGTGCAGGAAGCGTGGTGGAAGACGGAGCCGGAAGCGTGGGCCGCGTGCCGGCGCGACCTGCAGGCGCCGGAGGCCGCGCTCGTCGCGTACGTCGAATGGGTCGAGGCGCTGCCCGGCAAGCCGGTGTTCGTCGCGATGCCGGCCGGCTTCGATTTCACGTTCATGTTCTGGTACATGATGCGCTTCGCCGGACGCTGCCCGTTCTCGTGGTCGGCGCTCGACATCAAGACGCTCGCGTTCGCGATGACGGGCCTGCCGTACCGCAAGGCGATCAAGCCGCGCTTTCCGAAGCACTGGTTCGACGATCATCCGCACACGCACGTCGCGCTCGACGACGCGATCGAGCAAGGCGCGCTGTTCTGCAACATGCTCGCCGACCTGCGTCGCCAGCAGGCCGCGCTCGCGGGCCTCGCGGTGGCCGACACCGATCGGTCGGAGCAGGCGGGGGCGGGACAAAACCCCACGGATCCGCGCGCAAATTAGCGAATCTCGCTCAACGGCACGCCGCCAGATTGCCTTTCCTTTCCCGGCCCTCTAACATTCAGCGTGTTGTAGCTGCCGCATGGAGGCGCAGGTGACGCTCGATTCCTTTTCGCAAAAAATCCTTCGCCTGTTGCAGCTCGACGCGCGCCGTTCAGTGCAGGAAATCTCCGACCAGGTCGGCCTGTCGAGCACGCCGTGCTGGCGCCGCATCAAGGACATGGAACAGTCCGGCGTGATCCAGCGCTACACCGCGCTGCTCGATCGCGAGAAGCTCGGCCTGCACGTGTGCGCGCTCGCGCACGTGCACCTGACTCGCCACAACGAAGGCGGCGTCGAGCAGTTCGAGCGCGAGATCGCGACCTGCCCGGAAGTCACCGAGTGCTACAGCACGACGGGCGAAGCCGATTACATCCTCAAGATCGTCGCCCCCGACATCAAGGCCTACGACGTCTTCCTGCACGAACGGATCTTCAAGATCCCGGCCGTGTCGCAGGTGCGCACGAGCGTCGTGCTGCGCGAAATCAAGTTCGACACGCAACTGCCGCTGTAACGCGCGGCCCGCGGTCGCCGGCGCCCGCTCACGCCTGCGCGGGCAGCCCGCGCGTGAAGCCGATCCGGCGCGCGCCGAACTCGCGCTTCAGCGCGTCGACATCGAGCCGGCCGGCCAGCGCCGCGTCGCTATCGCCCGCGCCGGCGTCGAGCGTCACGTCGATCTCGAGCCCCGTACTCAGGTAGTGCAGGTTGATCGCGGCCGGATGCAGCCCGCGCTGCGCGAGCGCGGCTTCGAGCCGCGCCGCGATCTCGGCGCGCGGCGGCAGCGCGAGCGCCGGACGGCGCGCCGCGTCGTTCTCGGGGTCGACGTGGATCAGCGCGTCGAGCACGCGCGGGTCGCGCAGCACACGCGCACGTGCGGTTTCCGCGATGTAATGCCCTTCGGATACGGAGATCATCGGATCGACGAGGATATGGGCGTCGACGAGCGCCGCATCGCCCATCTTGCGCGTGCGCAGGTCGTGCACGTCGCGCACGCCCGGCGTCGCCGCGAGCAGCGCGCGGATCTCGGCCGTGTCGGTGGTGTCGAGCGCGCGATCCGACAGGTCCTGCAGCGCGTCATAGCCGAACGTCCAGCCCATGCGCGCGACCATGAAGCCGACGATCGCGGCGGCGATCGGGTCGAGCAGCCGCACGCCGGCGAGACTGCCGACGATGCCGATCGCGACGACGAACGACGAGGCGGCGTCCGAGCGCGCGTGCCATGCGTTCGCGACGAGCATCGCCGAACGCACGCGCCGCGCCTCGCGCAGCATGTAGCGGAACAACGCCTCTTTCGACACGAGCACGGTCAGCGCAACGATCAGCGCGGAAAAATGGACGGCCGGGATGTTTTCGAGATTGACGAGACGGTTGCCGGCGCGCCAGAGCATGCCGATACCGACCGCGATCAGGATCGCGCCGAGAAACAACGACGCGACGGTCTCATAGCGGCTGTGTCCGTAATTGTGATCGGCATCCGGCGATGCACCACTATGGCGATTCGCAACCAGGACGACAAAATCCGAGATCAAATCGGAAATCGAATGGATGCCATCGGCAATCAATGCCTGCGAATGCGCAACCACGCCCACGGCGATCTGAAACGTCGCAAGCACCACATTCAGCACAATACTGACGAGGGTGCTCTTGCGCGCGACCGCGTGCTTATCCGCGCTTTGCGCGTCGTCGGAAAACGTGGACATGAAATACGAGATATCGGTTGAGATACGGAATTCTATCAAACGAAGCCCGCGGGACACGCCGATAACCCAAAATTTTCTATTTAAATCAACCGCTTATGCGAACGGGTTGCATTTTCATTCACGCGCCGATTCTGACATTTTCATGACAACACACATACATTCCGATGCCGGAATACAAAGAGCCGCGCTCCTGGACGGATGCGCGGCTCTTTTTGAGACAACGATTTAAACAGTTGTTTAAATCGCAAACTGTTCGCGGTTCTTGCCGGCGATCCAGCGCGGCGGCTTGCCGCGGCCCGACCACGTCGCGCCCGTTTCCGGATCGCGGTACTTGGCTGCCACGCCTGCGCGCGGACGGCCGACCTTGCCTGCCTTCGCGCGGCTGAGGCCGAGATCGGCGAGCGAAAAGCCGTAGTCGGCAATTTTCTGCTTCACGTCATTCAGCACTTCGGCGTATTCGCGCGACTTCGCTTCTTCGATTTGCTTCTCCAGCTTCTCCCGCTGGGCCAGCAGGTCCTTGTAAGAAGACATAGTTTCCCTTTCTATATGACCAATGGCACCGGTCTGCAGCCGGCTCACCATTCATGAAATATTTGTGCCTCGGATTTTGAAGGCAGAGATTAGCACAAAAAAGATTTGATAGAAGCAGGATTCATGAAAATCCCGAGACCAATTGTAATTCACGCATGTCATTTTGACCGGCCACGGCCTTTTCTCAAATTTCTACACGCTTGCATAGAGATTAGGACATTACCGATCCGGTAATAGGTCTATCAGCATACGCAATTACCCTGCATACAGAAAATCGAAGCTTTCATCAGGCGACAGGTTTGCGAAAATCGTACGGCGCGAGCCGCTAAACAGACAAAGCGATATCCGCGGCGTCACGTCACATCCCGCGCACAGGCCATCAACCGTTCGCGCAGCGCGCCGGCGTCGCCCGGCGTCGGCTCGAACGGCGTGCGCACGCGGCGGCCGTCGCAGCGCCAGTCGGCACCGTGGCGGTCGACGCCGAGCAGATCGAGCCCGTCGCGGCGCGCGTCGCTCGAGTCGTACGCGTCCCACAACGCCCGTTCGTCGTCGAACCCGAGCGGCGGCAGCGCATCGAGGCCGGTGCAGTCCACCCAGCCCATCCGGCCGAACCCGCCGATATAGCGCAGCCGCTCGATGTCGAGCGCCCAGAACGTGAAATCGCCGAGCGCGAGATAGCGTGCGGCGTCGGGTTCGTAGCGCGTGTAGCGCGCGGCGACATGCGGATCGTCGCCGAGCGGCACGAAGCGGCCGAGCAGCGTCGCGCGCTCGGCGTTCAGCACGTCGCCGTCCGGCGCGTCGACGACGAGAAAGCCCGCGCGCGGATCGGCGGCGAGGTTGCGCGTGTGTTCGGCGAGACCGCTCACGAGAATCACGGGCCGATGATTCGCATCGGGTGCGAACGGCACGACCGTCGGATAGGGAAAACCTTGCGGGTCGCGCGCGTGGGTCGCGAGCGTGCCGAGCGCGCAGCGGTGCAGCAGGTGCAGGGCAAGGGCGGGATCGATGTTCACGGTGACTCCTGCGGTCGGAAAGCCTGGGCGGCAAGGGTGGCGAAAACGCGCCGCACCGGAACGCGTCGGGCGCGCCGCCTGCGCATCGATGTTACCCGCGGCGGCGGCCCGCCGAGCATCGGCCGAATGGCTGACGCGCCCGGCGCAAGCGGCGAGCGCGCCGATCACGATCGGCCGGACGGCCGGCGCGCCGGCAAGACCGAAAGCGGTTCGATAGAATCGGACGAATCCGACGGGCGCGACGCGCCCGCGCCTTGTCCATTCAAGAGCATTCCGTGTCCGAAACCTCCTCCCGATCCTCGACCGACTTCGCCGCACCGCCCGACGCGCATCGCGTGCTGGCTTTGCCGGTCCGCCAGCGCGCCCGCACGGCCACGATGGCACTGTTCTTCGTCGCCGGCATGATGTACGCGTCGTGGGGCGTGCACGTGCCGACCGTGCGCGACAAGTTCGCGTTGAGCCCGGGGCTGCTGTCGATCGCGCTGTTCGCGGTCGCGGGCGGCTCGATCGCCGCGATGCTGACGATCGCGCGCTGGATCGCGCGCGTCGGCTCGCGCACCGCGTGCCTCGCGGGCGGGCTCATGATGGCCGCCTGCGCGGCGCTGATCCTCGTCGTGCCCGACTACTGGATGCTGCTCGTCGTGCTCGCGCTGTTCGGCTTCTCGATGGCGACGCTCGACGTCGCGATGAACGCCGAGGCGAGCGCGGTCGAGATCGCGCTCGGCAGGCCAATCATGTCGGCGCTGCACGGGATGTTCAGCATCGGCGGGATGTCGGGCGCGGCGGCCGGCGGCGCGCTGCTGTCGGCCGGCATGGCGCCGGCCGTGCATCTCGGGCTCGCGGCGGCCGTCAGCGCGGCGGTACTGCTCGCCGCGAGCCCGTCCGTGTTGCCGCATGTCCCGCATCACGAACACGCGCACGGCGGCGGCAACCGCTGGCGCTCGCCCGCGCTGTGGATGCTCGGCGGCATTGCGCTGATCGCGCTGATCGCCGAAGGCGCGATGTACGACTGGGCGACGGTCTACATGCGCGACGTCGTCGCGGCGAGCCCCGCGCTCGCGAGCGCCGCGTATGCGGCGTTCTCCGGCGGGATGGCGCTCGCGCGATTCGCCGGCGACGCGGTGCGCGCGCGATTCGGCGCGCCGCAGCTCGTGTTCGCGAGTGCGTCGCTCGCGTGCGCCGGGATGATCGGCGCACTGCTGTTGCCGAACCCGATCGCCGTGCTGACGGGTTTCACGCTGATGGGCCTCGGCCTCGCGAACATGATGCCCGTGCTGTTCGCCGCCGCCGCGCGCGTGAAAGGCATCCACGCGGCCGAAGGGCTCGCGCACGTGGCCGGGCTCGCGTATTTCGGACTGCTGTTCGGTCCGGTCGTGATCGGCGCGGTCGCGCAGGCCGCGAACCTGACCGTCGGCCTGTCGGTCGTCGCGCTGTGCGCGGCGCTCGTCGCGGCCGTCGCGCCGAAGGTCCTCGCACACCTGAAGATCTGACCGCGCGGCGGGCCCGCCACCCGCCGCGCGGTCGCCAAAAAGAAAGCGCGCCTGCGTTGCCGCAGGCGCGCTTTCACCCCTTCTGTCGACCGCTGTTCAGCTTACATCTTCACTTCGTCGAGCAGCGTCTTCTTGCCGCTCTTGTAGTTGTACAGCGAGATCACGCCGTGCTGCAGGTCGCCCTTCGAGTCGAAGGTCGTCGTGCCGATCACACCCGTGTAGTTCGTCGTCGGCATCGCCGCGAGGATCTTCGCCGCGTCCGTCGAGTTCGCGCGCTTCATCGCGTCGACGATGATGTACACCGCGTCATACGTGAACGGAGCGTAGATCTGGATCGGCTGGCCGAAGCGCTTCTCGAACTTCGCCTTGAACGCACTGCCGCCCGGCATCTTCTCGAGCGATGCACCGGCTTCCGAGCACACGATGTTGTCGGTCGCGTCGCCGGCCAGGTCGGCCAGCTTCTCCGTGCACACGCCGTCGCCCGCGAAGATCTTCGCGCGCACGCCGAGCTGCTTCGCCTGTTTCGCGAACGGGCCGCCGGTGGCGTCCATGCCGCCGTACATGATCGCGTCCGGGTTCTCGCCCTTGATCTTGGTCAGAATCGCGCGGAAGTCGACTGCCTTGTCGTTGGTCGCGTCGTGCGACATCACCTTCAGGCCGAGCGCCTTCGCCTTCTTCTCGAACTCGTTCGCGAGACCCTGGCCGTAGGCGGTCGAATCGTCGACCACCGCCACGCTCTTGATGCCCTTCGAGTGCGCGTAGTTCGCGAGTGCCGGGCCCTGCTGCGCATCGGTCGCCACCACGCGATACGTGGTCTTGAAGCCTTGCTGCGTGTAAGCCGGGTTGGTCGCCGACGGCGAGATCTGCACGACGCCCGCATCGCTGTAGATCTTCGATGCCGGGATCGACGTGCCCGAGTTCAGGTGGCCGACGACGGCGACGACCTTGTCGTCGACGAGCTTCTGCGCAACCTGCGTGGCCTGGCGCGGGTCGGCCGCGTCATCCTGCGCATCGAGTTGCAGCGTGATTTTCTGGCCGCCGATCGTGAGACCCTTGGCGTTGATCTCCTCGACTGCGAGACGTGCACCGTTTTCGTTGTCCTTGCCCAGGTGTGCAATACCGCCCGTCAAGGGCGCGACGTGGCCGATCTTGACGACTTGATCGGCGGCCGCGTTGCTTGCAGCTGCAACGCACAGCATCGCCGCGGCGGTGATCGGCAACAGCTTTTGCATCTTGATATTCATGTAAGTCTCCAGTTTCGGTCCCAATAAACGCCATCGCCCGGTGCCCCGCTGCCATCCCTGTGTTTGCATTCACTGGACGATTCGCCGGTTGCATCGTTCATGCACTTGGCCTCAAGCACGTGGGAAGCAGCCGCTTTTAGCAGCCGCCCACCCGTACTTGCGCGCAAGTGTAGGTGATCAAATTAATTTGTGGGACTTTTTTGGGGTAGTGGTAACACTACCGATATGGGTGCTTTGGAATAACTGCTCGAATATCTCTGCGAGCCCCGCCGGATAAGGGTTTCCGCTAATTCATGACGGGCGGATGAAAGCTGGGTTTAAAGCATTCCCGCGTCATTTCGATTCCGTATTTTGTGCGCGGGATCATTGAATGAAACGCGCGTGACAACACGCGCGCTTCGGGCTCGTTGCGGGCTCGTTGCGGGCGCGTTCCGGGCTCGGAGGCGAACCGCTCAGGCGGCCGCTGGACCGCTCATACGGGCGTTGCGCGCCATTCGGCGTCGAGCGCGTCGACGAGTTGCGACGTCGTCAGCGCGGCGTCGCGCCGCCGCGCGAGCGGCGCGCCCTGCCCGGCCCACAGCGACAGATAGTCGCCGTCATTCGCGCGCGCGGCGGCCTGCCGCAGCGGCTGGGTCAGCGCGTTCTGCACCGGATACGGCGCGACATCGGCCACGCGTTCGCCGAGCCGCATCATCAGCGTATTGCGCAATCCGCGCGCATGGCGGCCCGTGATCGCGCGCGTGACCTGCGTCGACGTATCGGCGCTCGCGAGCAGCCGCGCTTTCCAGTCCGCCGCGATCGCGCTTTCCGCACACGTCAGAAACGCGGTGCCGAGCTGCGCGCCCTGCGCGCCGAGCGCGAGCGCGGCGGCGATCCCGCGGCCGTCCATGATGCCGCCCGAGGCGAGCACGGGCAGGCCGGTCGCATCGACGAGCTGCGGCACCAGCGCGAACGTGCCGATCAGCGCATCGTCGGCCGAACCGATGAAGGTACCGCGATGGCCACCGGCTTCGGCGCCCTGCGCGGACAGCGCGTCCGCGCCGGCGGCCTGCCACGCCAGCCCTTCGGCAACGTGCGTCGCGGTACCGATCACGTAGGTGCCGACGGCCTTCAGGCGCGCGACGTCGGCCGCGTCGAGCACGCCGAACGTGAAGCTCGCGACCGGCACGCGCAGCGCGACGAGCGCGTCGAACTGCGCGCGGAAGTCGGGCGCGTAGCGTGCGGGCACGGTGCCGGGCGGCAGCCCGAGCGTCGCGTTCAGCGGATCGATCGCGGCGAGCGCGCGTGCGACGGTCGCCGCGTCGGGCGCGGCCTCGGGCAACACGAACAGGTTCACGGCGAACGGACGCGCGGTCGCCGCGCGAATCGCGGCGACTTCGGTCGCGAGACGGTCCGGTTCGAACGCGCCGGCGCCGAGGCTGCCGAGCGCGCCGGCATTGGATGCGGCCGCGACCATCGCGGCCGTGGTCGCACCGACCATCGGCGCCTGCACGAGCGGCAGGCGCAGGCCGAAGCGTTCGGAAAACGGGGTGGAAAATGCACGGGCGGACATGGCGAATCCTTCGATGACGATGCGCGAAAGCGCTTTGTAAAAGCCGACACATCGACTCTATCGAAGCGGCGTACTGCCGAAAAATGAATAATCGAGATCAAAACGATCGCTGCGCGAGAAGCGGATTCGGGACCCGGTTCGACCCGCCGCACACCCGGCAGGCGCGCCGCTTGCGCGCGCTGCAGCGCCACAGGATTGGTGGCACACTAGGCCGCCCCTTTTTCCATCCGCGGCGCGCAGGTCGCGCGCCCGTTCGCCAGGAGTTCAAACGTGACTGCCCAATGGATCGACATCCCGACCGGTAACGACAGCTTCGGCGGCTATCTCGCGCTGCCCAAGCGCGGCAAGGGCCCCGCCGTGATCATCATCCAGGAGATCTTCGGCGTGAACTCGCACATCCGCGCGGTCGCCGACCAGTACGCGGCCGACGGCTTCGTCGCGCTCGCGCCGGACGTGTTCTGGCGCACGCAGCCGCGCGTCGAGCTGACCTACGAAGGCGCCGACCGCGACAAGGGCATCGAGCTGATGAAGAAAACGGACGTCGGCCTCGCGGTCGCGGACCTCGGCGCGGCCGCCGACGCGTTGCGCGCGCGCCCCGAAGTCGCCGGCAAGGTCGCCGCGATCGGCTACTGCTTCGGCGGCCAGCTCGCGTACCGCGCGGCCGCGGCCGGCAAGGTCGACGCGGCGGTCGCCTATTACGGCGGCGGCATCCAGAATGCGCTCGACCTCGCCGGCAAGGTCACGCAGCCGATCCTGTTCCACTACGCGGAGAACGACCACGGGATCCCGCTCGACGCCGTCGAGCAGGTGAAGGCCGCGTTCGCGGGCCGCCACGACGCGTCGTTCCACCTGTACCCGGGCGCCGAGCACGGCTTCAACTGCACCGACCGCGCGTCGTACAACCAGCGCGCGTCGGCGCTCGCGCACGGCCGCACGCTGACGTTCCTCGCCGAGCACCTGTAACGGCAGCCGACAGCGGGCCCGGCGTGCCGGGCCCGCGTTATCCTCCTTTCATCGCCACGAGTCACAACGGGGGTGACTGCGATGCACTCGGACTATCTCGCGCATGACGCGATCGGCCTCGCCACGCTCGTGCGCGAACGCAAGGCGAGCCCGCGCGAACTGCTCGACGCCGCGATCGGCCAGGCCGAAGCGGTGAACGGCGCGATCAACGCGATCGTGCTGCAGGACTACGACGCCGCGCGCAAGCGGACGGAGCCGGCACTCGACACCGGCACCGACGCGCCGTTCGCGGGCGTCCCGTATCTCGTCAAGGATCTCGGCGCGGCGGTCGCCGGGCTGCCGCTGTCGATGGGCAGCCGGCACTACCGCTATTTCGCCCCCGCCGACGATTCGCCGGTGATCGCGCGCAGCCGCGCGGCGGGGCTCAACGTGTTCGGCAAGACCAACACGTCGGAAATCGGCCAGATGCCGTACACCGAACCCGAACTGTTCGGCGCGTGCCGCAATCCGTGGAACATCGATCACACGCCCGGCGGCTCGAGCGGCGGCGCGGCCGCGGCCGTCGCGGCCGGCATCGTGCCGCTCGCGCATGCGTCGGACGGCGGCGGCTCGATCCGGATCCCGGCGTCGTGCTGCGGGCTGTTCGGCCTGAAGCCGAGCCGCAATCCGCTGCTGGTCGACCTGCCGTCGAACGGCGAGCTGGTCGTCCAGCATGCGGTGTCGCGCAGCGTGCGCGACAGTGCGCTGCTGCTCGACGTGACCACCGGCCAGACGCTGCCGCCCGGCGCGCCCGGCACCTTTCTGGGCGAGCTCGACGCGCCGCCCGGCCCGCTGCGGATCGGCCTCGTCGTCGACCCGATGCTCGCGCCGGCGCTCGCCGACGACACGCGCGCGGCGCTCGACGATGCGGCCGCGCTCGTCGAATCGCTCGGCCATCACGTCGAACCGGCGACGCTGAACATCGACTACGCACGCGCGGCCGAAACCTTTCTCACGCTGTGGGCGACGATCGCCGAGGAGATGGTGCTCGGCGCACGCGCGGTGACCGGGCGCACGCCGAAGCGCGCGGAGTTCGAGCCGGCGACCTGGGCGATGGCCGTCGTCGGCAGGCGCGTCGCCCGCGCGCGCCTGCCGGACGTGCTCGAATGGCAGCGCCAGATCACCGTGCAGGTCGCGGGCCTCGTGTCGCGCTACGACGCGGTCCTGTGCGCGACGCTCGCGGGGCCGCCGGTCAAGATCGGCGAACTGCAGCCGACGCCGCTCGAAGCCGCGCAGATGAAGCTGCTCGGCGCGCTGCCGGTCAAGCCGCTGCTGCGCGAAATGCTCGCGAAGGCGTCGGAGAAGGCCTTCGCGTGGGCCGGCTGCACCGAGCTGTTCAACCTGACGGGCCAGCCGGCGATGTCGGTGCCGCTCTACTGGAACACGCGCGGGCTGCCGATCGGCGTGCAGTTCGTCGCGCGCCACGCCGACGATGCGTTGCTGCTGAAACTCGCGCGCCAGCTCGAACAGGCGCGGCCGTGGTTCGACCGGCGCCCGCCGCTGATGCAGGCGCAGCGCTGACGCCGGCGCGATCGGCCGGCCGCAGGAAAAAAGCCCCGCCGGTTGTGCCGGCGGGGCTTTGATGCATGCAACCGCGTGATGACGCTTACATGGAGAGCCGTTCGCAGATCGTCCGCGTGGCGGCCGCCGCGTTCAGCGTATAGAAGTGCAGGCCCGGCACGCCCGCGTCGATCAGGCGCTGGCACAGGCTCGTGACGACGTCGGCGCCGAACGCACGGATCGCGTCGCGATCGTCGCCGAAGCTCTCGAGCCGGCGCGCGACCCAGCGCGGCACTTCCGCGCCGCACATTTCCGAGAAGCGCATCAGCTGCGAGAAGTTCGTGATCGGCATGATGCCCGGCACGATCGGCACGTCCACACCCAGCTTGCGCGCATCGTCGACGAAGCGGAAATACGCGTCGGCGTTGAAGAAGTACTGCGTGATCGCGGAATTCGCGCCGGCTTTCACCTTGCGCGCGAAGTTCTCGAGATCGGCCTTCGGCGAGCGCGATTGCGGGTGGTATTCCGGATAGCCGGCGACTTCGATGTGGAACCAGTCGCCATGCTCGGCGCGGATGAAGCTGACGAGCTCGGACGCATAGCGCAGCTCGCCGACCTCGCCCATCCCCGACGGCAGGTCGCCGCGCAGCGCGACGATATGCCGGATGCCGTGCGAGCGGTACTGGTCGAGGATCGCGCGCAGGCTGTCGCGCGACGAGCCGATGCACGACAGGTGCGGCGCGGCCTCGAGGCCGTCCTTCTGCATGTCGAGCACGGTATCGAGCGTGCCCTGCTGCGTCGAGCCGCCGGCGCCGAACGTCACGGAGACGAATTTCGGCTTCAGCGGCAGCAGCTGCGCACGCGTCGCGCGCAGCTTCTCGACGCCGTCCGCCGTCTTCGGCGGGAAGAATTCAAACGAGAGTTCGATCGGTTTCATGATTCGCAAGAATGGGCCCGGCCGTCAGCCGATGTCGCGCTGCCCGAAGATCAGCGCGGACAGCAGCCACGACACGATGCTGTACAGGATCGAACCGAAGAACGCCGACCAGAAACCCGACACCTCGAAACCCTTCAGCAGCGACGACGCGAACCAGAAGCACAGCGCGTTCACGACGAGGATGAACACCCCGAGCGTGACGATCGTGACCGGCAGCGTCAGCAGGATCAGCACCGGACGGATCACCGTGTTGATCAGGCCGAGCACGACCGCGATGATCAGCGCGGTGCCGAAGCTCTTGATGTGGATCGACGGCACGAGGTACGTGATGATCAGCAGCGCGAGGGCGTTGATGACCCAGGTGAGGATGACGCTCATGGAGGGCTCCGGTTCGGTTGTCGATCTGGTCGGTCAATGCTCGGTTACCGCCGCCGGCCGCCGCGCGTGCCCGCGGGCATCACGCGACGGCCGGCCCGGCAGCGTGCCGCCGTACCGCGCACGCCCGATGCGGGGCGCACGCGGCACGGCGGCGGCGGCGCATCAGTAGCGGTAGTGGTTCGGCTTGAACGGGCCGTCCTTCTGCACGCCGATGTACGAAGCCTGCTCGTCCGACAGCACGGACAGGTTCGCGCCGATGCGCGCGAGGTGCAGGCGCGCCACCTTTTCATCGAGATGCTTCGGCAGCACGTACACCTTGTTCTCGTACTCGCCGCCGCGCACGAACAGCTCGATCTGCGCGAGCGTCTGGTTCGCGAACGAGTTCGACATCACGAACGACGGGTGGCCGGTCGCGCAGCCGAGGTTCACGAGGCGGCCTTCGGCCAGCAGGATCACGCGCTTGCCGTCCGGGAAGATGATGTGGTCGACCTGCGGCTTGATGTTTTCCCACTGGTACTGGCGGGTCGACGCGACGTCGATTTCCGAGTCGAAGTGGCCGATGTTGCAGACGATCGCGTTGTGGCGCATCGCCTTCATGTGATCGTGGCCGATCACGTGGTAGTTGCCGGTCGCCGTCACGAAGATGTCGGCCTTGTCGGCCGCGTATTCCATCGTCACGACGCGGTAGCCTTCCATCGCCGCCTGCAGCGCGCAGATCGGATCGATTTCCGTGACCCACACGGTCGCGCCCAGGCCGCGCAGCGATTGCGCGCAGCCCTTGCCCACGTCGCCGTAGCCCGCGACGACCGCGACCTTGCCCGCGATCATCACGTCGGTCGCGCGCTTGATGCCGTCGACGAGCGACTCGCGGCAGCCGTACAGGTTGTCGAACTTCGACTTCGTGACCGAGTCGTTCACGTTGAACGCCGGGAACGGCAGGCGGCCGTCCTTTTCCATCTGGTACAGGCGGTGCACGCCGGTCGTGGTTTCTTCGGTCACGCCCTTGATGTGCGCGAGGCGCGTCGAGTACCAGGTCGGGTCGGCGTCGAGGTGCTTCGCGATCGACTTGTACAGCGCGACTTCTTCCTCGTTGGTCGGCTTCGCGATCACCGAACGGTCCTGCTCGGCCTTCGAGCCGAGGATCAGCAGCAGCGTTGCGTCGCCGCCGTCGTCCAGGATCATGTTCGCGAATTCGCCGTTCGGCCATTCGAAGATGCGGTGCGAGAACTCCCAGTATTCGTCGAGCGACTCGCCCTTGAACGCGAACACCGGCGTGCCGGCTTCGACGATCGCGGCGGCGGCGTGGTCCTGCGTCGAGAAGATGTTGCACGACGCCCAGCGGACATCGGCGCCGAGCGCCTTCAGCGTCTCGATCAGCACGCCGGTCTGGATCGTCATGTGCAGCGAACCGGCAATGCGCGCGCCCTTCAGCGGCTGCTGCGCCTTGTATTCGTCGCGGATCTGCACGAGGCCCGGCATTTCGGTCTCGGCGATGTTCAGTTCCTTGCGGCCCCAGCCGGCAAGCGCCATGTCGGCGACGATGTAATCCTTGGAAGCCTTGGAATCGATAATGGCGTTCATCACGCCCTCCTTTCTAAAAAAGTTCTAGAAATTGGTGACGTGAGCGCCGTTCAGGAAGCGGGGCCGGTGCGGCTACACGCGAAACTCGCGCCGCACGGCTGCTTGGTGAAGCTTTCCGAGCCTGGCGGACGCAGGATGGTCCGTCGCAACGCTCCTCGGAAAACGGGAGGGATTGTAGCAAATCGGCGCGGGAAATGCGCGCCGCGCGGCAGCGGCGGCGCGCGTGGGCGCAATGAAAGGGTCAGTTTTCCGCGCCGACCCACGCCTGTTCGCGCAACCGCGCGCGCAGGCGCGCGACGGCCTGGCTGTGCAGCTGGCACACGCGCGACTCGCTGACCTCGAGCACCGCGCCGATCTCGCGCAGGTTCAGCCCGCGCTCGTAGTACAGCGACATCAGCAGCTTCTCGCGCTCGGGCAACCGGTCGATCGCGTCGACGAGCGCCTCGCGCAGGTGGTCGTCGAGCAGCGCCGACAGCGGATCGGCGTGATCGACGCGATAGCGGTCGAGGAACGGCTCGTCGTCGGCCGCGCGATCGAAATCCTCGTAGTAGATGAGCTGGCTGCCGTGCAGGTCCTGCAGCATCCCCTGGTATTCGTCGAGCGGCATCTTCAGGTGCTGCGCGATCTCGGTCTCGCTCGCCGAGCGGCCGAGCTGCTGCTCGACCTGGTGCACCGCGTACTCGACCTCGCGCGACGTCTTGCGCAGGCTGCGCGGCAGCCAGTCGTTGCTGCGCAGCTCGTCGAGCATCGCGCCGCGGATGCGTTGGGTCGCGTAGGTCTCGAACTGCGCGCCCTGGTCTTCCTTGTAGCGGCCGGCCGCGTCCATCAGGCCGATCATGCCGGCCTGGATCAGGTCGTCGAGATCGACGCTCGCCGGCATCTTCGCGACGAGCTGCAGCCCCAGCCGCCGCACGAGCGGCGCGTATTGCGCGAGCACGTCGGCCTGGGTCATCTTTCCTTGAGCGTTGTACATCATGGCTCTCTCCTTCCGGTGGCGCTCACGCGGCGTGCGCCGCACCCGCCTCGTACGACGGCTTGCCGCCCGCATGCACGGCGCGGCCGGCACCCAGGCTCGGGCGCATCGGCCAGTACAGCAGGTCGGCGGCAATCTGCCGGTAATCGCGCGCGGCGGCCGACGACGGGAACGCGTCGACCGCGCTATGCATCAGGTCGCGCGCATGCTCGACGAGCGGATCCGCGCTCACGCAGCCGGCATCGGCGATCGACACCGTCAGGTAGCGGCTCGCGACGCCCGCGAGGTTGTCGAAGGCGGTCCTCGCGTCGGCGTGGCTGCCGACGTGATTGGTCAGCACGCGGAACTGCGCGATGGCGTGCGCGAAATGCAGGCGCTTCATGCACGCGTACGCTTCGGTGATCGCCTGCGCGGCGACCCGCGTGACGATCAGCACGTCGTGCGCCTCGCGCGCGAGCGCGGAGAACGCGCCGTCGGCACCGAGCTGCGCGTCGACCAGCACGATGTCGGCCTGGCCGTCGATGAAGTCGCTCAGTTGCGTATCGCTGTAGCCGTCGCGCGCGAGCCGCGCGGCCGCGCACAGGCCGAACCCGGCGGCGACGCGCGTGCGTTCGCCGTCGCGCAGCCAGGCGCCCGCGAGCGTCGCCGCGGCCGAGTGCACGTCGGCGCGCTCGTCGACGACGAGCACGTCCTTGCCGAGCGCGGCCAGCGCGGCCGCGACGTTCACCACGGTCGCCGTGCAGCCGACGCCCGCCGGCCCGCCCGTCACCGCGACGATGCGCGACGCGCGCCCGGCCAGCAGGCGCCGCAGCCCTTCGGCCTGGTCGATGATCCGTTTATCCAAATCGCACCTCGTGCAGCTCGGCGGTGGAACGGGCGGTCAGTGCGGAAAGCAGCGTCGGCATGTCCTCGTCCTGCGGCACGAAGGGCGAGCCGTCGCGCGGCACACAGAACGCGCTTTTCAGCAGGAATTTGGTCGACGCGACGTACAGGTTCTCCGGCACCTTCTGGCCGGTCGACACGTAGTGGACCGGCAGCTTGTAGCGGATCACCGTGTCGAGCACGCCGCCGAGGTGGGTCGCCTCGTCGAGCTTGGTCAGGATGCAGCCGGCGAGATCGGGGCACTCGGCCGCGCTGCGGTAAGCCTGCACGACCTCGTTGAGCGTGTCGCCGTGGCTCGTCGCGTTGAGCAGCAGCAGGCGCTGCACCGGCGCGTTCGCGCCGTGCAGCATCGCGATCTGGTCGGACAGCGCGCGGTCGCGCTGGCTCATGCCGATCGTGTCGATCAACACGATGTGCTTGTTGCGCAGCTCGGACAGCGCAAGCTCGAGATCGCCCGCATCCTTCACCGCGTGCACGGGCACGCCGAGGATCTTGCCGAAGATACGCAGCTGCTCGTGGCCGCCGATCCGGTAGCTGTCGGTGGTCAGCAGCGCGACCTTGCTCGCGCCGAAGCGCATCACGCAGCGCGCGGCGAGCTTCGCGGTGGTGGTCGTCTTGCCGACGCCGGTCGGCCCCATCAGCGCGAACACGCCGCCGCGCTCCATCAGCGCCTCTTCGTTCTCGAGCACCGGCAGGTTCGCCGCGAGCACCGACTGCGCCCATTCGGCGGCCTGCTCGAAGGTCTGCGCGCCGTCGCCGGACGGCAGGTTGTCGACCAGCATGCGCACCAGCTGCGCGGAGAAGCCGGCCGAGAACAGGTGCTTGGTCAGCGCGCCGTGCACCGGGCTGCGGCGCTGGCGGTCGTGCCACATCAGGCTGTCGAACTGCTCCTCCATCATCCCGCGCATCGCGCCGAGCTCGTGCATCACGGTGTCGTTGACGATGCTTTCGACGCGCGCCTTCACCGCGTCGGCCACCGCGGCAGCCGCGTCGGCGGACAGGCGCGTGCGTTCGGCTGGCTTCGCGGCGTTCGTTTCACTCTGGCGGGCCGTCGCGGCGGCGGCGGACGGCATCCGGCGTTCGGCGTCGCGCACGATGTCGCGCGCCCACCCGGCCGGCGTCGCGGCTGCGGCGTCCTGCTGCGTGCGGGGGGGCGCTTGCGGCGCGGCCGGGGCGGCCGGGGCGGCCGGCGTGCGGGCGATCAGCGCTTCGCGCTGCTGGGTCAGGCGCTTCGCGTGCTCGACGAGCCACGGCGCGGGTTCGGACGATGCCGCCGGCGTGCCGGCAGCGGGCATCGGCGCAATCGGCGCATTCGGCGCCGGCGATGCCGCCTCCATCGCGTGCGCGTCGGCATCGAAGGCAGCCGGCTCCGCGGCCGGCACCGTCGCTTCGGCACTCGCGCCGAACACCGACGAGAACACGTCCGGAAGCCCACCCTCGCCTGCCGCATACGGATTGACGGCCGGGCGCGCGAGCGCGGCACCCGGGCGCGACACGATGCCCGGCACGGCCGCGGCCGGCACGGATTCCGGCGTGCGCGGCGCGAGGCTGCGCGCCCGGGCCGCGGCCGGCGGCGTGACCGCGGCGAGGTCCGAGTCGGCGAGCGCGACGATTTCGACACTGCCGTCATCGAGCGTGCGGTTCGACAGCACGACGGCGTCGGCGCCCAGTGCCTCGCGCACGAGGCGAAGCGCGTCGCGGCTGGTCGCGCCGGTGAATTTGCGAATGTTCAAGCGGAACCCCCGATGACGTTAACGACTTTGATCGTGCGCGTGTCCGGCACTTCGGCATACGACAGCACTTTCAGTTGCGGCAGGCTGCGGCGCAGGAAACGCGCGAGCATCGCGCGCAGCGCGTGCTGCACCAGCAGCACGGGCGGCAGCCCGAGATTCTGTTGACGCAGCATCGCTTGCTGCGTGCCGGTCAGAAGGTTGTGCGCGAGGCCGGGCTCGAGGCCCGGGTTCGCGCCGGTGGCGAGCGCCTGCGACAGCACGCGCTCGAGATTCGAATCGAGGCCCATCACCTGCATCTCGCCCGCGCCCGGATACCACTGCTGCGTGATCGCGCGGCCGAGCGACAGCCGCACCGCGGCGGTGATCTCGTACGCGTCGCCGCGGCCCGCGTGTTCGGACACGGCCTCGAGGATCGTGCGCATGTCGCGGATCGGCACGCCTTCCTCGAGCAGGTTCTGCAGCACTTTCTGCAGCGTCGTCAGCGAGATCGTCTTCGGCACGAGGTCCTCGACGAGCGACGGCGCATCCTTGCCGGTGCGTTCGACGAGCGCCTGCACTTCCTGGCGGCCGAGCAGTTCGGCCGCGTGCTGGACGATCAGATGGTTCAGGTGCGTCGCGACGACCGTGCTCGCATCGACCACCGTGTAGCCGTACACCTGCGCCTGCTCGCGCATCGCGACGTCGATCCACACGGCCGGCAGCCCGAACGCCGGGTCCTGCGTCACGGCGCCCGGCAGCGCGGCCGTCACCTGGCCCGGGTTGATCGCGAGCCACTGGCCCGGAAACACTTCGCCCGCGCCGATCTCGACGCCCTTCAGCGCGATCCGGTACGCATTCGGCCGCAGCTCGAGGTTGTCGCGGATGTGGATCACCGGCGGCAGGAAGCCGATCTCCTGCGCGAATTTCTTGCGGATGCTCTTGATGCGCTTGAGCAGTTCGCCGTCGCTGTTCTTGTCGACGAGCGGAATCAGCCGGTAGCCGACTTCGAGGCCGAGCGGATCGATCAGTTGCACGTCGTCCCAGGTCGCCTCGTGGCTGTCGCCCGGCAGCGCGGCGGGCGGTGCGATCTCGGTCACGTCGCCGGCCGCCACGCGGGCCGCCGCGCGGCGGGTCTGCGTGCGGGCCAGCCAGATCGCGCCGCCGCCGAGCGCGAGGAACGCGAAGTGCGGCATGCCCGGGATCAGCCCCATCAGCACGATGATCGCGCCGGTGATGGTCAGCACGCGCGGGTTGGTGAACAGCTGGCCGGTGATCTGCGTGCCGATGTCCTCGTCGGTCGCGACGCGCGACACGATCACGCCGGCCGCCGTCGAGATCACCAGCGACGGGATCTGCGCGACGAGGCCGTCGCCGATCGTCAGCAGCGTGTAGTTGGTGCCGGCCGCGGCGAAGCTCATGTCGTGCTGCACCATCCCGACGATCAGCCCGCCGATCACGTTGATCGCCATGATGATCAGGCCCGCGATCGCGTCGCCGCGCACGAACTTCGACGCGCCGTCCATCGACCCGTAGAACTCGGCTTCCTGCGACACCGCGAGGCGGCGCTTGCGGGCCTGCTCTTCGTTGATGAGGCCGGCGTTCAGGTCGGCGTCGATCGCCATCTGCTTGCCGGGCATCGCGTCGAGGGTGAAGCGCGCGGACACTTCGGCGATCCGCCCCGCGCCCTTCGTGATCACCATGAAGTTGATGATCATCAGGATCACGAACACGATGATGCCGACCGCGAAGTTGCCGCCGACGAGGAAGTGGCCGAACGCCTCGATCACCTGGCCGGCCGCGTCGGGGCCGGTGTGCCCCTCGAGCAGCACGACGCGCGTCGACGCGACGTTCAGCGACAGGCGCAACAGCGTCGAGAACAGCAGCACGCTCGGGAATGCCGCGAAATCGAGCGGCTTCATCGTGTACATGCTGACGAGCAGCACCATCACCGACAGCGCGATGTTGAACGTGAACAGCAGATCCAGCAGCAGCGGCGGCAGCGGCAGGATCATCATCCCCAGGATCATGCAGATGAGGATCGGGCCCGCGAGCGCGCGCAGGTTGGTGCCCGCGAACGGATTCGGGCGCTTGGCGAACAGGCCGGTGGTCGGGGTGCTCATGCTGCGTTTCCTTGCTTGCCGAGCGTGTCTTCGGCTTCCTCACGCGCGTCGTCGGCCGATACCGACGCCCCCTTGTCGAGTTCGGCCGGGACGTCGAGATCGACCGGCGCGGCCGGGAAGGCGCCGCCTTCCGAGCGGAAGCGCCGCAACTGGTAGACCCACGCGAGCACCTCGGCGACGGCCGAGTACAGCGAGCCGGGAATCTCGCGTTCGAGTTCGACGTTGTGATACAGCGCACGCGCGAGCGGCGGCGCTTCGAGCAGCGGCACGTTGTGCTCGGCCGCGAGTTCGCGGATGCGCGCGGCGACGAGGTTCACGCCCTTCGCGACGACCTTCGGCGCGCGCATCTCGCCGTCCGTGTACTGCAGCGCGACGGCGAAGTGCGTCGGGTTCGTGACGACCACGTCGGCCTTCGGCACGGCGGCCATCATCCGGCGCCGCGCGATCGCGCGCTGCTGCTGGCGGATGCGGCCCTTCACGTGCGGATCGCCTTCGTTCTCGCGATGCTCGCGCTTCACTTCTTCCTTCGTCATGCGCAACTTCTTGTTGTACTGCCAGATTTGGTAAGGCACATCGAGCGCGGCGACCACCAGCATCCCGGCGACCGTCGTGCCGCAGCACACGGCGACCAGATGCATCGCCTCGGCGAGCGCCGAGCCGAGCGGCTGGGTCGCGAGACCGAGCAGCTCGTCCTTGCTGCGCCAGATCGCGATCCCGCCGATCCCGCCGACGACGAGCGTCTTCGCGAGCGACATCCCGAGCTGGATCGGCCCCTGGATCGAGAACATCCGGCCGAGGCCGGAGATCGGGTTCAGGCGGTCGAACTTCAGCTCGAAGGTCTTCTGCGAGATCAGCCAGCCGCCGAGCGCCATCGGCGCGAGCAGCGCGGCGATGCCGGTGAGCGCGAGGATCGGCAGCAGCGCGGCGAGACCCTCGAGGCTCGCGCTGCCAGCCGCCGACAGCATCCGGTGCGGGTCGAACGCGGTGGCGCGATCGAACGCGAACGCACCGCGCAGCATCGTCTGGAGGTGGGCGCCCGACGGACCCGCGAGCAGCCATGCACCGTAGAACCCGGCCGCGAGCAGCGCGAACGAAGCCAGTTCGCGCGAACGCGCGACCTGCCCCTCCTCGCGCGCCTTCTCGCGGCGCCTCGGAGTGGCGGCTTCGGTTCTGTCGAGATCGCTCTCGTCTGCCACGGGGCCTCCAGTCGGGTACGGCGAAATGCCGCTTTCCAGTGACACCGATTATTCATGCGCACGTCAAACGCCGATCGGTCGAGCAAAGCCGGGAAAGGGGGGTATTTCGGGGAATCGGGCGAGCGGGTGCGGCGGGCAGGCGGCGGGTGGGTGCGGCGCGCGCGGAGACGGTGGAAACCGCGTTCGCGAGCGGGCGTGGTGAAGCGGATGAGAGGGGCGAGCGGAGGAAGCGGAGGAAGCGGAGGAAGCGGGTGAAGCGGGTGAAGCGGGTGAAGCGGGTCGGAAGCGCTCACGTCTGTACTCCGGGATCAGCCGTAGATCGCGTATTC